>JAOPYO010000275.1 GCA_025964575.1 Actinomycetes bacterium | reverse complement strand
GGACGACGCGGCACTGTTCATCGGCCGTACGGCCGGCGGCGCACTGGCGTCGTTCGAAGCGACCCGGTTCGCGACCGGACGCAAGAACGCGCTCCGCATCGAGGTCAACGGCTCCGCGGGAAGCCTTGCCTTCGACTTCGAGTCCATGAACGAGCTGAGGTTCCACGATCACACACTGGACGACACCGCGGGATTCCGGCGCATCCTCGTGACGGAACCCTCCCACCCCTACGCCGGGGCTTGGTGGCCGGCGGGCCATCTCATCGGTTACGAGCACGCTTTCAGCCACGAGGTCGCCGATTTCCTGTCGGCGATCGCGACGGGAACCGGCCCCTCGCCGTCGTTCGCCGATGGCCTTCACGTCCAGCGGGTACTGGCTGCCGTACAGACCAGCGCGGCCAACGGCAGCAGCTGGACCCCCGTCTGATGTCTCAGGAGACATGATGCCCCGACCGATCACCCTCTTCACCGGACAATGGGCCGACCTCCCGTTCGAGGAGGTTTGCCGGCTCGCCTCCGCCTGGGGCTACGACGGCCTGGAGATCGCCTGCTGGGGCGACCACTTCGAGGTCGACAAGGCCATCGCGGACGACTCCTACATCCCGAGGAAACTGGAGCTCCTGGACAAATACCACCTCAAGGTATGGACGATCTCCAACCACCTCGTCGGGCAGGCCGTCTGCGACCATCCGATCGACGAACGGCACCAGGCGATCCTGCCCGCGGCCATCTGGGGCGACGGCTCACCCGAAGGAGTACGTGAGCGCGCCGCCGAAGCGATGAAGGACACCGCGCGGGCCGCAGCCAGGCTCGGCGTGCGGACCGTCGTGGGCTTCACCGGATCGTCGATCTGGCACACGGTCGCGATGTTCCCGCCCGTGCCGGCGTCGATGATCGAGCGCGGCTACCAGGACTTCGCCGACCGGTGGAATCCGATCCTCGATGTCTTCGACGAGGTCGGCGTCAGGTTCGCCCACGAGGTGCATCCAAGCGAGATCGCCTATGACTACTGGACCACGGTACGGACCCTGGAGGCGATCGGGCACCGGCCGGCTTTCGGCCTGAACTGGGACCCGTCGCACTTCGTCTGGCAGGACCTGGACCCGGTGAACTTCCTGTACGACTTCCGGGACCGGATCTACCACGTCGACTGCAAGGACACCAAGGTCCGGGTGGGCGACGGCCGCCGTGGCCGGCTGGCCTCCCATCTACCCTGGGCGGACCTGCGGCGCGGCTGGGACTTCATCTCCACCGGCCACGGCGATGTGCCCTGGGAGGACAGCTTCCGCGCCCTCAACGCCATCGGCTACGACGGCCCGATCTCCATCGAGTGGGAGGACGCCGGCATGGACCGGCTGCTCGGAGCGCCCGAGGCGCTGGCCTTCGTCCGGCGGCTGGCCGCCATCGAGCCTCCGGCCACCGCCTTCGACGCCGCCTTCAGCTCGGCGGACTGACGATCCGGGCGGGGGCGGGGGCGATCCGTCCGCCTCCGCCCCCACGTCGCCGGTGCTCCGCTGGGACGGTCGACGGCGTACTGGGGACCTTCGGCCCTGACCCGTGTCGGCTCGCCCCGGAGATGCTCAGAAGGTCAACACCGTGCCGCTACCAGCCAGGAGGGCATCATGCCTCTGCCAGCCGACCCCGCCTCGTCCCCAACCGATACGACCGTCCTCGACGACGGCGTGGCCGCCCCGCACAGGCGGATCGTGGTCGGCTTCGACGGTTCACCCGGTTCGTACGCCGCGCTGCTCTGGGCCGTCAGAGAGGCACACCGTCGTGGGACCTCGCTCCAGGTGGTCTCCGCCTGGGAGGGATCCGGCTCCGACCACCTTGACGTGAACCGCCCCGACGAAGACGCCGAGGTGGCCGCTGAGCGCGCCCAGATGGCGCTCAAGACCATCCTGCTCGAGAGGCGCCGCCCGGAGCACGTCTCGTCCGCCACTCCTCAGGGACCTCCGAGTCTCGCTCTGCTGGACGCGGCCACCGGCGCCGAGCTACTGATCATCGGTACCACCGGTCTCGAAGCCAAGCAAACCCCCGGACCGGTCAGCCTGTACTGCCTGCAGCACTCCCGCATTCCGATCGTCTTCGTCCCCAGTGTCTGGGGCGAGACCAGCGACTAGGGGTGCCAGGGAGGCCTGACCGGTAAGACCCATCGCCCGTACGGAATCAGCCACGGCCGCCGTGGCCTCATCACCTGGCCGCAGTGATCACCGGAATTCACCCGACCGGAAAATGAGGCACGATGGTCGGTGTCAGCGTTATCGCCGCCAGTGGGGATGCGGTGCCATGACCAGCCGTGATCGCGCGCCTCGGGCGACGACCATCCGGGTCTTCCTGATGGACGACCACGAGGTCGTCCGTCGTGGCGTCGCCGCGCTGCTCTCCGCCGAGGACGACATCGAGATCGTGGGTGAGGCGGACTCGGCCGCACAGGCATTGGCCCGCGTCCTCGCCGTCCGGCCGGACGTGGCCGTTCTCGACGTCCGGATGCCCGACGGCGATGGGGTGAGCGTGTGCCGGGAGATCCGATCACGACTACCGGACGTGGCCTGCCTGATGCTCACCTCGTTCTCCGACGAGGAGGCGCTCTTCAACGCCGTGATGGCAGGCGCCGCCGGCTATGTTCTCAAGCAGATCCACGGGTCCGATCTGGTGGGCGCCGTGCGGACGGTGGCCGCCGGCCAGTCACTCCTCGATCCACGCAGCACCGCGCAGATGCTGCGGCGGCTGCGTGACCGGGAAACCCGCGAAGACCCCTTGGCCGCCCTCTCCGATCAGGAACGGCAGATCCTGGAGCTCATCGGCGAGGGCCTGACGAACCGGCAGATCGGTGAGCGGATGTACCTCGCCGAGAAGACCGTCAAGAACTACGTGTCGAACCTCTTCGCCAAGCTGCACATGAGCCGGCGCACCCAGGCCGCGGCACTCGCCGCCCAGCTGAAGGCCGAAACAAAGCACGTCCGAGGCGATATCCCCTAGGGATAGGGGCACCGCTCAGAACCAGGGCACCTGCGGAGAGCGGTAGAAGCCGACCGACTTCACCGTCCAGCGTGGTCCCTGTGCCGCCAGCCGCAGCCGGAAGTCCGCCCAGGAGCGCGATTGCTGAGGGGACCAGCCGATCTCCGCGATCGCGGCCAGCCGGGGAAAGGCCATGGCGTCGATGTCCGCGTCGGTCACGATCGTCTCGGTCCACAGCGGCGCCTCGACGCCGAGGACGTCCGTTTCGGTGACCCCGTCGACGAGCGTCGCCGGGTTCCACTCGTACGAGTCGCGGACTTCCACCAGGCCCGCCCAGTCCTGCCCGAGCGGCGTGCCGGCGGTGTACTTCATGTCGAGATAGGCACGGTTCGCAGGGGACATCACCAGCTTGACGCCCTGCTTGACCGCATCCCTGGCGTTCTGGGTCCCGTCCTCCGAGCCCGCGGCGGGCTGCCAGAACTGTGCGACGGAGCCCCGGCTGATCTTCGCCGAGGCGATGTCCTGCCATCCCATCATCCGCTTGCCGTGTGCGTGCACGATCTTCTCGACGCGCTCGATGAACGCGACATAGTCCTCGAGTTTCGTGCTCTGCGCCTCGTCGCCGCCGATGTGGAGGTACGGCCCGGGCGTCAGCGCCGCGAGTTCGCCGATGACATCACCGAGGAATTGGTAGGTCACCTTCTTGCTCGTGCACAGGGAGCTGAACCCGACATCGGTGCCGGTGTAAAGGGGCGGCACCTTACCGTCACAGTTCAGCTTGGCGTACGACGCCAGCGCGGCGTTGGTATGCCCGGGGCTATCGATCTCCGGTATGACCGTCATGTACCGGGACGCGGCGTAACGGACGATCGCGGAGTAGTCATGCTTGGTGTAGAAGCCGCCGGGACCACCGTCGACCTCCGTGCTGCCCCCGTAGGTCGCCAGCCGCGGCCAGCCGTCGATCGCGATGCGCCAGCCCTGGTCGTCGCTCAGGTGCAGATGCAGGGTATTGATCTTGTACCTGGCCGCGAGGTCGATGTAGCGCTCGACCTGCGCAACGGTGAAGAAGTGCCGCGCCACATCAAGCATGGTCCCGCGCCAGCCGAAGCGCGGATAGTCCTCCACGTGCACCCCGGGCACGGTCCACGCACCCGGCTGGACGGTCGGCGCCTCGACCCGTGCGGGCAGCAACTGGAGCAGCGTCTGCACACCGTGGAACAGCCCTTCGGGCGTACGGGCGCGCAACCGGAGCCCGGCAGGTGTCGAATCGAGCCGGTAGCCCTCGCGTCCCAGCCGCTCCGAGCCGCCGAGATCGAGGGAGATGGCGTGAGCCGGCCCGCCGTGGTCGGAGATCCGCAGCGGATAGCCGGTCGAACGGCGCAGCACCCCGGCGAGGTAGGCGCCCACGCTCGCGGCGTCACGCCCTACGACGATGCGGGTGCCTCGCGTCAGCGCGAACGACGCGCCTGGGACCGTGTGCAGTGAGACCGGAGCCGGGACGATGCGCGGTACGGCGGCCGGCGGCTCGTGGGCGGCGGCCTGCCCACCCACCGCGGACATGAGTGCGGCGACTACGACGAGGGCCACCGCCGCCCGGCCGAGGCGACGGCCGGACGATCGTGACGTGCGGCGGTCACCTGACCCGGCGGCCCGGTCGAACGTGCTGTTTCGCGGACCGAGCAACGCGAGCCTCCGCTGGTGAGGTCCGGCGGCCACCAGCGGCCGCCGGAGCGGTCGGGACGTTGCCGCGGGTACGGGCGATGACCTCGTCCGTACGCCCCCCGAGCGGCTGTCTTAGTAAGGTTTCCTTACATCCTAGGCATCGCGGCGGCGGAGCACCAGGTAACCGCCGAGGAGCGCGATGACGACCCAGGTCACCATGATGGCCAGCGCGGCCCACGGCCCGAAGTCCCGGTGCCCGATGGACGACCTGGGCAGCGGCACCACCTCCATCATCACCAGCCCGGCCTGGTCCGGCAGGTACTGCGCGAAGGTGCGTATCCCCGGGACGTTGCCGAGACCCTGGCTGCCGAGGAACAACAGCGGAATCATGATTCCGAGCGAGAGCGCCGTGCTGCGCAGCATCGCGGCCACGCCCATCGAGAACGCGCACATCAGCGTCAGGTAGAGGCACGCGCCGGTGGTCGCGCGCAACACCCCGTCCGCGCCGAGGGACGTGCCGTGCGGGCCGAGCGCCCACTGGGCGACGAAGAACGTGGGGAAGACGATGACCACCGAGCTCATCAGCGCCACGAGCGTCCCGGTGAGCACCTTGGATCCATAGAACACGTGGCGCTGTGGCATCGCCGCCAGCGAGGCGCGGATCGTGCCGCTGGTGTACTCCGTGCTGACCAGCAGCACCCCGAACACCACGAGGGCGAGCTGGCCGAGGGTCAGGCTGTAGAAGCCGACGAGCACGGGATCGAACGTGTTCTGAACCTCCTGGTCCATGTGGTCGAAGTTGCTGCGCATGGACAGACCGATGAGCAGGCTGATCCCGACGCTGATGACGAAGGTGAGCAGCAGGGTCCAGACCGTCGATCGTACGGTCCGGATCTTGGTCCACTCGGCCTGGAGGGCCGCGCGCCCTACGGACGGAGACGGTGCGGTCATCGGTTCTGTCCCTCCGCGTGATACTCCACGGCCTGCGCGGTGAGCCGCATGAAGGCCTCTTCCAGCGACGCCTTCTGCGAACTGACCTCGTGCACCGTCAGCCCGTTGGCGGCGGCCACTTCGCCGACCGTCGCGGCCTCGGCGCCGACGGCCTCCAGCGTGCCGTCCGCACCCGGCTCCACCCGGATGCCCTTCGCCGTGAGCACGTCGCGCATCCGTTCCGGCTCGGGCGTGCGGATCCGTACGAACGATCGGGAGTTGCGCTCGATGAACTCGGTCACCGTCGTGTCGGCCAGGAGCCGCCCGCGGCCGATGACGATGAGGTGCTCGGCGGTGAGGGCCATCTCGCTCATCAGATGGCTGGACACGAAGACCGTACGGCCCTCGGCCGCGAGCCGCTGCATGAGAGTGCGGAACCACAGGATGCCCTCCGGGTCGAGACCGTTGACCGGCTCGTCGAGGAGCAGGATCTTCGGGTCTCCGAGCAAGGCGGCGGCGATGCCCAGGCGCTGGTTCATGCCGAGAGAGAATTCCTTGGCGCGCTTGTTCGCCACGCTCGTCAGCCCGACCAGATCGATGACCTCCAGCACCCGCGACCTCGGGATCCGGTTGCTCTGCGCCAGCCACAGCAGGTGGTTGCGGGCGCTGCGGCCACCGTGTGCGGCCTTGGCCTCGAGCAGCGCTCCGATGTGCCGCAGCGGCTGGGGCAGGTCCTGATAGCTCCTGCCGTCGATGCGCACCTGGCCGCTCGTCGGGTGGTCCAGCCCCAGCATCGACCGCATGGTGGTGGACTTACCGGCGCCGTTGGGCCCGAGGAAGCCGGTGACCTGCCCGGGCCGTACGACGAACGAGAGCCCGTCGACGGCGAGCGTCTTCCCGTACCTCTTGGTGAGGCCCTGTACTTCGATCAACTGTGGTCCCCCCACATGAATGCCTCCATACCTCCGCGGACGACGTGGTCCCGATTCACGGTAGGAATCGACGATCGTCAGGGCTGCCCCCGAAAGTCGTCGATCGCGGTCACCAAAGTTGACCGGCGGGCCGTCCGTACCGGGCCGGAGTTGACCGTTCGAGTTATGAGGGGACAGTCTCAGCACATGGGCCGACTCCTGCTCGTCGTCATCGTGGTCCTCGCCGACACGGTGCTGCTGGTCCCCGAGCGGATGACCGTTCTACCGCTCTGGGTCATGCCGATCTACGCCCTCGCCACCGTGCTGGTGATGACGCTCCGCTCCCGCGCCCCGGCGGTCGCCTTCGTGGCCGCGGTCGCCTTGGCCTGCCTGACCACGGGGTCGTACGGGCTGCTCCTCTGGGTCAGCTATCAGGCCGGGAGCCGGATCACGTCCCGCAAGGGCGGTGCAGCCGTCATCGGCGGCTCGCTCGCCTATGGCGCCGCGCACCTCGCCGACACGGGTACCGGCCGCGTCGCTCTGGCGAACCTGTTCGCCACGTACGTGGTGTTCGTGGGATTGCCGATCGTGATCGGCCGGTACCTCGCGCAGCATCAGCGGCTGGTATCGGCGCTCGACCGGCACAACCGGCAGCTCCGCTTGGAGCGGGAGCTCCTCGCCGAACGGGAGCGGCTGCGCGAGCGCCTCCGGATCGCCCGGGACATGCACGACTCTCTCGGCCACCGGCTCAGCCTGGTGTCGGTCCAGGCGGCCGCGCTCGAGGTCGCGTCCCTGCCGCCGGAGCAGCGACAGGCGATACATCAGCTGGCCGGCTCGGCGCGCGCCGCGATCGACGAGCTGCACGACCTGGTCGGCACGCTCCGGCGGCAGGATGAGCGCGACTCCTTCTCACCGGGTCTCGACGGGATCGACGAGATGGTGGAGGAATTCCGCGCGGCCGGTCTTCCGGTGACGCTGCTGCGCCGGGGAGAGCCCGGGCCGCTGCGCATCGCCGCCGGTCAGGCCGCATACCGGGTGGTCGAGGAGGGACTGACCAACGCGGCCAAGCACGCCTCCGGGGAACCGGTCACGGTGGCGGTGGAGTGGGAGCCGGACGCGCTGCTGGTGAACGTCGGCAACGAACTGCCGATCGGAGCCGCCGTCCCGGCCGACGGCGCAGCGGGACACGGCCTGACCGGCCTGCAGGAGCGGGTACGGCTGGCGGGCGGGCTGCTGGACGTCAAGCGGTCAGCAGTGGACTTCCGGCTCGTCGCGATGCTGCCCGTCGCGGAGGGCGCCGGGGCGGATGATCTCCCCGAGACCGCGCCCGGCGGCTCGCGCACCGTCGGGCGCGTCCGTACGGCCGCCCTCACGGCCGCCGGGATCGCGATGGTCCTGCTACTGGTGCCGATAGGGATGGGGAGAGCGTGACGAGGCCGATCCGGGTGCTGGTCGCCGACGACGAACCGCTGATCGCCGCGGGTATCCGTACGGTGCTGGAGTCCGCGGACGACCTCGAGGTCGTCGCCGAGGCGGAGAACGGACGGGCGGCCGTGGACAAGGTGCTCCAGCATCGCGTCGACGTGCTGCTCATCGACATCAACATGCCGGTGATGGACGGGCTGGCTGCGCTGGAGGAGCTACGCCGCAAGGCTCCGGACGTACGGAACGTGATGCTGACCGCCTTCGGCGACGAACCCAACGTGCTGCGGGCCCTGCAGAACGGCGCGGCGGGCTTCGTGCTCAAGAACTGCACCCCGGAGGAGCTGATCCGCGCGGTGCGCGCGGCCCACGCCGGGGACGCCTACCTTTCCCCGGCGGTCACCCGGCTGGTGCTGGGCATGGTCAGCCCGGTCGAGGCCCAGCGCCGCCGGGAAGCGGCCCGGCGGCTGTCGGCGCTGACCGACCGCGAGTCGGAGGTCCTGCGGCTCGTCGCGGAGGGGATGCCCAACGCCGAGGTCGGCCGGCGGCTGCACATGAGCGAGACCACCATCAAGACCTACGTCAGCCGCATCCTGGCCAAGCTGGACTGCGCGAATCGTGTCCAGGCCGCCCTGCTCGTCCGCGACGCGGGCTCCCCCGGGTGAACCGCTCAAGCCTGGTGCGCTCCGGCTCGGCCGGCAGGCCACGCCGCTCGTAGTACCTCAGCGTCTGCGGATTGACCCCCGCCACCTGCGCGACCTGACTGCTGCGCAACCCAGTCACGGCGACGTACCCGCCGCGGCAACCGCGCGGGCGACCAGCGCGTCCAGCACCACGATCTGCTGAGCGGGGACGGTGACCTCCAGCGACGCCCCGACGGTAAACCGGTACCTCGGTACCGGATGCAAGTCCATCAGCCGGCCCGTGGCTACCGACAGGAAGATGCGTCTAGACAAAAACAATCGTCGGTGAGAGGGTGGACTCATTGTGGACGTGACAGTGAGCGAGATCTGAGGAGTTCTCATGAGGAAGCTGGTCGTATCGATGTTCCTGACCCTGGACGGTGTCATGGAGGCGCCGAACGAGTGGCACGACGCGTACTTCGACGATGAGATGGGAGCGGCGGTCAGCGCTCAGATGGCCGCGTCTGATGCCATGCTCCTGGGGCGGGTGACCTACGAGGGGTTCGCGGCCGCCTGGCCTTCCATGCCCGACGCACCGGGGGCGGACCACATGAACAACACCCCCAAGTACGTCGTCTCGACGACTCTCGAGAAGGCCGAGTGGAACAACTCGACGCTGATCACCGGAAACGTCCCGGAAGAGGTCACCAAGCTGAAGCAGCAGACCGGTAAGAACATCACGATCATGGGGAGCGCAACGCTCATACAGTCGCTGATGCAGGACGGCCTCATCGACGAGTACCAGCTCCTGGTCGACCCCATCGTCGTCGGCAGCGGAAAGCGCCTCTTCCAGGACGGGCTCGACCAGAAGGCCCTCACGCTCGTCGACTCCACGACGTTCGGCACGGGCGTCCTCTCGCTCACCTACCAGCCCGCCGGACAGTAGGGCGACCGTCGCACACACGGACCGCACGAAAGGAATCACGATGGCGAAGGAATTCGAGATCACTCGGGAGTTCGAGGTTCGGGCGACCCCGGAGCAGGTCTGGGAGGCGATCACCACCGGCACAGCGGGATGGCTGTGGCCGATGGAATACGAGCCGAGGGAGGGCGGCGCGGCCCCCTTCGGCGGCACCGTGACCGCCTGGAACCCGCCGCGACGTCTCACCGGGCGGGTGGAGAACGCGGAAGGGGTGGCCAATCAGACGTTCAACCAGCTGGACCACGTCATCGAACCGCGTGAGGGGGGCCGCACCTGGGTGCGCTATGTGCACAGCGGCATCTTCGTGGACGACTGGGACAACCAGTACGACGGTGCCAACAAGCACACCGACTTCTACCTGCACACCCTCAGGCAGTACCTGGAGCATTTCGCCGGTCGCGCTGCGACGTACGCCGCAGCCGAAGGTCCCGCCGCATCCAGCGCGGCGGGCGCGTTCAAGGTGCTGAGTCGCGGGCTCGGCCTCCCGGACGACGCGTCCGAAGGCGCCGAGCTACGTGTCGGGCTGCCCGGACTCGACCCGTCGGACGCCGTGGTCGACTACCGGAACGAGTACTTCATCGGATTGCGTACCAGCGACGCCCTGTATCGCTTCTTCGGCAGGAACGCCTTCGGTGCACCGATCGGAATCACCGTGCACCAGTTCTCCGCCGACGCCGACCAGAAGCAGATCGAGCGGGCCTGGCAGAGCTGGCTCACCGGCTTGTTCGCCTGAGCTCGGGCAGGGCCAGATCTTTCGATCTGGCCCTGGGCCCCGGCTGGTTCAGGCGTCCAGCTTGTCGGCTTCGTCTTCGGAGATGAACTCCGCCGCTGCGGCGCTGCCCCTCTTGTGGAAGCGCACCGCCTCCCAGAGCGGTCCTGGGATGACGTGGATACCATAGTGCGCGCGGTGGTGGTTGACGCAGAGCACCTCGAGATTGCCCGGCGACTCCACCCACTGCTGGAAGTCTTCATCGGTGTCGAAGTGCAGGCCGAGCTGCTTCTCGACCGCCTTCGGATCCACCTGGTTGATCTGGGAGAATTCGACGTAGGAGTGGTGCAGCTCCGGCTGCCCTTCGCAGAGATCGTCGCCGATGATGCACTTCCACAAGCCCTGCCGCTTCAACCGGGACTTGGCCAGCTCGAACAGATGGTAGTGCGGGTCGGTCTCGCGCGGCTGGTGGGCGGGAATGTGGGTCAGCATGTGCAGCGTCAGCGGCTGGTCGTGGGCAGGGATGACCTGTCCGGCCTTCACGTCCAAGCTGTGCCCGTGAGCACTGGTTTTTTTCCGCCGCAGCACCGAGGCGGCCTTCGCCAGCGCCGGATGGGCGCGAGTCGGCTTCTTGGCGCGCGCCTTCGGCCGCTTCCTGTCACTACCGAAAACCTTGCTCAACCAACCCATCGCGGGTTCACCTCATCAATAACGCGCTGCCATCAGAAGATGCTCGGGCCCTGCCGCTGAGCAGAAGGCGAGCGAACGTTATCGGGAGTCAAGGCACTGCATCAACACGGATTGCGTAACTAAGGGGAAATATCACCGTTAGTCCCGAATAGTCCCTTTTAGAAACAATGTCTAGCTATCGAACGACCGTGCCGGCTTGGCATTGCCCGCGATGATGAGCCAGTGCTCGTCGCAGCCCGGTTCCTGCAGCGTATGGGCCCCCCGCGATAGATCACGGGGGTAAGATCGGCGGCGCATTACCGGGTCTACGGCTGCCCGCCACTCCCTGAGGCCTCAGAGACTTCGGAGGGGCCGGCGGCACGTCAGGAGCTCGTCAGCATGACCTCTTCCAGATCGAGTTCGCGCAGGGCCTCCTCCAGCACCTCGTCGTCGATGCGCCGATCCTTGCGCAACCGCAGGAACATCTCACGCTCGGCGGCGAGCATCTCCAGCCGCAACCGCCGGTAGGTCTCGCTGGGCACTTCCCCGCCCTCGGGACGGGTGCCGCCGCCCAGCCGCTCCCAGGCCTTGAGCTGCCGGTGCTCGGCGAGCATCCGCAATCGCTGGACGATCTCTTCGGTGATGCCCTCCTCCCCCCGCTCTGCGATCGCGTTCAGCCGGTCCAGCGCGGCCTGGGCCGCGGCGTGCTGAGCGGCCGCCTTGGCGACCATGCGGGCCTGCTGCTCCTGCTCGCTGCCGACGCCGAGCCACCGGACCAGCGCGGGGAACGTCAGACCCTGCATCAGCAAGGTGGCGAGCACCGTGGTGAAGGTCAGGAAGAGCAGCAGGTCACGCCCGGGAAACGGCCGCCCGGCGTTCGTCTCCATGGGGATCGCGAACGCCGCCGCCAGGGAGACCACACCGCGCATTCCCGCCCACGAGATGATCACCCGGTGCCGCCATCCCAAACCCGCCTCACCTTCCCGGACC
>JAOPYO010000264.1 GCA_025964575.1 Actinomycetes bacterium | reverse complement strand
ATTGGGCGAGCCACCGTCGAGATACTGCTCGAAGTAGGTGCCTCGGTGGCGTTCTGCGCTCGCAGCCGCGATGCGGTCGCAGCTGCGGAAGCTGAGCTCTCCGGTAGTGCCGGTAAAGTCATCGGCTCAACTCTCGATGTCTCAGATGGCGCCGCGCTGACAGCTTGGGTTGATAAGTCGGCGGAGCAACTCGGCGGGATCGATATCGTGGTGGCCAACGTTAGCGCGATGTCGACTCCGGACACCGAGGAGAACTGGACGAAGTCCGTTGAGGTCGATCTGATGGGATCGGTCCGGCTGGTCAATGCCGCGCTGCCCTATCTGGAGGGCAGCGATGCCGCCTCCATCGTCACGGTGTCGAGCGTGTCGGGCCGGGAGATCGACTTCTTCGAGGGTCCTTATGGTGCGGTCAAGGCGGCAGTGGTCCACTACACGCAGGGATTGGCGCACCGCCTTGCCGCCAAGGGGATCAGGGCGAACACCGTCTCACCCGGTAACACGTTCTTCGACGGTGGAAGCTGGGATGACGCGAAGCGCAACCGGCCGGAGATGTATGCGGCCACGTTGGCGCTCATTCCCGCGGGGCGAATGGGTACGGCACGGGAGATGGCCAGCGCAGTGGCATTCCTGGCCAGTCCGGTCTCGAGCTTCACCAGTGGCACTAACCTCGTGGTGGACGGTGCCTTGACTCGTGGGGTGCAGTTGTGAGCGCTGGAGCCTGTCGGTGCCGAAAACTCGGTCACCCTATGTGACCTGGGAGTATTCAGCAGGAGCCCGCCGATCCGGTCTCGTCGGGTGACCGTGATGTCGGCGTCGATGGGGTCGGGGAGCGCCCGCAGTGGGCTGGCCTGATGCAGCGCGCGATGCGGGCGGTGCCCGTTGAAATAGCTCGTACTCGGCGAGGACCTTGCACAGATGTGCAGCGTTCATAATGAGGATCCGGTCGAGGAGTTCGCGGCGTACGCTGCCCACCCATCGTTCCATGATCGCGTTCATTCGAGGTGCCTGCGGAGGGGTGAGCACGATCCGGATGCCCTCGGCCCGGAACACCTCATCGAACAGAGCGGTGAACTTGCGGTCGCGGTCTCTGATCAGGAATCGGAAGTCGCTGGTTCGATCACCTAGGTCGAGCATCAGGTTGCGGGCCTGCCGGGCGACCCAGCCGGCGGTCGGGTTCGCCGTCACTCCCAGTACGTGGACACAGCGGGTGGCGTGCTCGACCACGGCGAAGACGTACAGATCGACAACGCCACGCTGCCCGCAGCAGCCTGAATCCGCGCTCACAGATCCCAGGTACCTAATGTCCGTTCCGGCCGGAGTCTGCCAACGCCCGGCGCGCTGAGCTGGGATGGGAAAGGTAAGTCCGAACACCGGCGGCCGAAGCTGTTCAGAATCATCCTGCCATTCCGGTGCGCAGCGCATTCGGCGGCAAGCCGTCCCACCTACGACCTCATCCGTCGCGGAAGGACAGGTCGCGCTCTTCAAGGGCCGCGCGGAGGATGGTCATCGCCTTGGGGCCCATGCCGTGCAGCTTCAGCAGCTCGGACTCCTGAACCCCGGCGAGTTGGTCGAGACGCCGGTATCCGGCGCCGAGCAGTGCCCGGCGCGCCGGGGCACTGATCTTCGGCAGGTCGGTCCCGTCGTCTGTCCCCATCGTTCCTCCCGGTACGAGAGTGGCACGCCGACAAGGCGGCGGGCACCGGGGCCGGTACCTACGGAAGATCGTAGGCGGCGGCGAGTGCATGGAACGATGCGGACCCCGGCGCGCCCCCTGCCGCGCCAGGGCCCACGGAATCAGGAACGCACGCCGGGGGCGTTCACGATCTTCGAGACGAGGATCGCCTCATCGTTGAGGACCTCCCCCTTGTGTAGGGTGAGGGAGCTCTCCTGGGGTGAAGGTACCTTCCTGTGTGAGGTGACGGTGCCGCCGAGGTCGTGTGAGGTCCGGTCGGCGACCATGATGATCTTCTGGCCGGCGTAGGCGTAGCTCGTCGGGTTGATGAAGATCGCCCGTTTCATGCCGTCCTGGATCTGGTAGAGGCTCAGGACCTTGCGGCCCGCGATGTCGCTGGCTTGCTCCAGATGGACCACCTTCAGCTGGGCCAGTATCCCGTAGAGAGCCGCGTTCAGCCGGGCCGGGAGCACTGGGTAGTTCTCCATCAGGGCGATGACGGAGTCGAATATGTCGTTGTCCGTCACCTTTCCTTTGTAGAGCCCGGGGAAGGAGGCGAGGGTGTGCCGCATCAGACCGAGCAGCGCGTTCGGGTCGGTCGGCAGCGAGTTCAGGTAGGAGTAGCTGATCGCTGGCCAGCCGATGGGATCGCCCATTCCGCCGTGAGTGCTCGTCACCACGGTCTTGCCGTGCTGGACGGAGGCCACGTACAGCACGTCGACCCTGGTCCATGTCTCCTTGGTCTGATGCGAGCCGGGCACCTGGGCCATCGCACCCGAGGGCGGGGCGTGCGAGATCGTGGACTCCTGCTTGACGTAGACCCACTGGGTCGCGGCCGGGACAGGGGTGCGTTGCGCCACGCTGGTGGCGTTGGCGGCCAGTGCCATCGGGCTTGTCACCGCCACCAGCCGGAGCGGCGGCGCCGTGGTGACCGGGAACGCCCTGGGCGGCGCGTGGCGTTCATTGCCTGAATTCACAGCCACGATCGTGCCGGCCGCGACCGCCCCGGCCAGCACCACGCTGATCAGAATTGGCCGGCGGGCCCGTTGGCGGATGCGTTGCAACGAAGTCGGGACCCCACCGGCGATCTCGGCCATCAGGGCCCGATGCGCCGCCGGATACCGGGTGTCCGGCGGGACGTCCTTGCGCATGTCGGCGAGCAGGGTCAGCTCATCCATGGTCGTTTTTCCTCTCCTGAGAACGCAGGTGCTCCGTGTCCGCGAGAGCTGCACGGATCTTGGTACGGGCGCGGTTGAGCCGGGAACGGGCCGTGCCCTGCGGTATGCCCAGCACCTCGGCGACCTGGTCGAGGGTGAACTCGGCCCAGGCGGTGAGCAGCAGCACGTCGCGCTGCCCGGCGTTCAACCGGGCGAGCGCTGGGGCGAGCAGCCGGGAAGTCTCCGCCGCCGACACCCGCCCGTCCACCCGATCGGCGAAGGACTCGGCCATGACAGGGTCGACACCGGTCCGCTCCAGGGCCCGCAACGCCCGGACCTCGTCTCGGCGGTGCCGCCGGATCACGTTGGTGGCTATCCCGTAGAGCCAGGGGCGCGCGTCCTTACGGCTTCCGTCGTAGGAATCACGCCGCCGGAACGCGACAAGGAACGTCTCCGCGACGATGTCCTCGGCGATCCCCGGCCCGACCCTCCGCGTGACATACCGCCCGATCTCGCCCGAATGCCGGTGGAAGAGTTCGGCGAACGCGTCGGGATCCCTGAGCGACCAGTCGATGACATGTGAGTCGTCGACCACGACCCCCTCCTCCAGACGTTGCGGGCTCGCTCGGTTCATGTAGCCACCTTTCATCGGCCGTACCCATCACCCCTTCCTTGTCCGCGCGCCCGCCCGCAGGTCCCTCCACGCTCAAGATGGTCCCGTTTCCTGCGGGATTGTCGACGGCAGCCGCGACGGAGCAAGACTTGATCACGGGCCCGGTGAACGCAAGGGTCGGAACCAGCCCATAGAGCATGAAGACCATTGGGTTCATCCTGAAGTGCTTTCAGTTCACGCGTTCTCTGAACCAACCTCGATGCGTCTTCCCGGTGGTCATGAGTGCGACTTAGGCGAGGAAAGCGGGCATTCTGCGCAGGTGGCGATGGGGAGGCGCGAGTCAATGTCCGCCCGGCCGGAGTCTGCGGGCCGTTGGCAGGGTCAACCCGAACACGGCACCCACGCTGGCAACCTATGTGCGAACTTGGCAGCCTTCGCCTGGAACGGACACCTAACCAGTTACGAATTAAGTTGACCGTGGGGAAACTGCATGAAGTTGTCCAGGAGGCTGCACGAGTTGTCCCGGTTGAAGAGGGAGCGGGGCCGAGGGGCGCCTGCCAGCGTGCGGTAGCAAGCGCTGGACTACAGACGCCCACGGGCTGATTCGCCCGTCCCGCCGGCGGGGGGAAATCCGGGCCGGTGCGGGCAGCGCAGGCCCGCAGCCGGGAGCGGGCCTCTTCCTCGGTGGCGGAGACGATGGCCCCCTGCTGCGAACAGGAATCCATCTGTGTCTTGAACCGACCAAAGGAAGGTGGCCGAGTTCACCCATGAGCGTACGGCGAATGCGAGGAGCCCGCTCGGGGAGGCTCCCGTCATCAATCTATTCGCGGGTGCGGGCGGCCCTCACCCGCACATCTCCTCCCATGACGAACAGATCAGATGTGGACACCTTCGCCGGCCCGGGAGGGTCGCGGTGATGTGGGTGGTGGCGGCGAGCGCCTTGTCCTCGGTGTGCGCCTTGATCGGCTGGTGCTCGTGGCTCTGGTTTTGTCGAGACCTCACGGACAAGCACGGTATCGGCGCGCTCAAGTCCGCGGGCGATGTCGCCCGGTCCTAAGTCCGCTTCGATCCTCGGAGCCGTCGGGGAACGGATTGGCCGGCTGTCATCACACGAGCGCGACGAAAGCGGTGATGACAACGACCGCGCATGATCTGGACGGCGCCCGGACATCGGCGCGGTCAGCGACCGGGCCACCTTGCCCAGCGCTGACCGCGCCCAAGTGCGCCGTCCAACGAGCTCGGCTAGATCCTTGGTGCCGCATCAGGCAACGTTTGCCCTGTCGTGCTGTTCTAGCGGTCTGTGATCGTCGGAGGGTTGATGGAAGGCTCCGGTCATGACGATCTCGGTTAGGGCCGCCCGGTATGAGGACTTGCCGATGCTGGTGCGCTTGCGGTTGACCAATGCCGAAAGGCACATTCAGTTGGACCCGGCTGTCTACCGGATTCCAGATGTCGAGACTGTGCGCAGGCACTTTGAGGGTGTCCTTGCACAGGGGGAGGTATCGGGAGTGCTGGTCTTGGTCGCGGAACTCCTTAGTGAAGTCGTGGGCATGGTCGAGGTGGTCGTGATGCCGGATCCCCCTGATCACCAGATCCTTGTTCCGCGTCGCTGTGCGCAGATCCACACGGTCGTCTTGGACGGCTACAGGGGCAAAGGGGTGGGGGCGGCGTTGCTGGTGGCCGCCGAGCAGGCTGCCTCGGATCGAGGTATTTCACATCTGTACGGCGGAATCTTCGCTCCGAACACCGGTGCGGTTCGTTTCTACTTGGCGGCCAGGTTCGGTGAGAGCGGGATCTCGCTGCGCAAGGGACTGCGTGGGGCGGGCTCTGGGGACTGAGCGGCTGGTGGGGAGTTGGCTGGTCGGCTGCTACGCGACGTTCGTGCGGTTGACGATCTGGTGGAGGCGTTGGTCGGTGGTGTGGCGGTTGCGCCAGGCGATGTAGCGGCGGATCATTGCTGCCCTGCTCGCGGTGGCTGGCGTGGTCGGTGTCGTCCAGGGTGAAATAACGCAGCGCGGTGAATTGAGCTTCGATGCGATTCATCCAGGATGAATTGGTGGGTGTGTAGGCGATCTCCACGTTGTTGGCCTCGGCCCAATCTCCTACCCGCTGGTCGATCTTGGTGGTCAGGTGCGGCCTGTAGTTGTCGCATATGATCACGATCCGCGGTGACGTCCATGCCCTGCGCTGACAACAACACCATCTGCGCCCGCCGCCACGTCACCACCGACCCTGGGGCCAGGGGACTGGTCACCCAGAACGCAACTCACCAGTGCCACCGGGCTGCTGGCAGTCGCGTCGCCGGCCGAGGCCGCCTCCGCGGTCCAGATCTACCGGGTGTACTACAACTCTCCGGGCAGTGACACCCGCAGTAACTCCAGCCTGAACGCCGAATACGTCGTGCTGAAGAACACCGGCTCCAGCAGTCGGTCGCTGAAGGGCTGGACGCTGCGCGACAAATCACGTCACGTCTTTACGTTCCCGGCCTTCACCCTCAGGGGCAAGAAATACGTCACCATCCACACTGGGCGCGGCACCAGGACGGGCACCCAGCTGTACTGGGGCTCGCGTGCCTACATCTGGAACAACAACGGGGACACCGCATACTGCGCACCGCGAGCGGAAGCACCGCGGACACCTGCTCATGGGGACGCACCGGCTCCTCGAAGTACTGCTGACGGCTTCGCATCGCGTCGTGTGGGCTGGAGGGACTGCACCTCACCGCGTCAGCTCAGTCGTCGAGGACGGCGAGATCGAGTTGGCGGAGGCGATCCGGGTCCGCGATCACGTCGATTTCGGTGATCTTGCCATCTGTAATCGTGAAGCCGAGCACCAGGAACAGCCATCCGCGGGGGCCCATCACGAGTCCGACCGCTCCATTCACCAGCGCTGGTCCGGTGAACCGGGCCCGTCCCGTGGCGGCCATCGCGCCCTTGGCCACAGTGTGGGCACCGCGGATCACGATGGGTTCGGGTGTGGGGACGACCGCCCTGTCGGCCCGGAGCACTACGTCCGGATGGAGCAGGGTGACCAGGGCGTCGAAGTCCCCGCCGCGGGTGGCGGCCAGGAAGGCGTCGACGACTCGACGCTGGCGGGTCAGATCGGCGTCGGGCACCGGGGCGCCTCCTTTGACCCGGCGGCGGGCGCGGCTCGCGAGCTGTCTGGCCGCGGCCGGGGAACGCTCGATCATCGGGCCGATCTCATCGAAGGGCACGGCGAACATGTCGTGCAACACGAAGGCGAGCCGCTCGGCCGGCGTCAACGTGCCGAGCACCACCAGCAGTGCCAGCCCGACCGAGTCGGCCAGCAACACTTCCTGCTCGGGGTCGACCCCGGACTCGTGGCCGGTGATCGGGTCGGGCACATGTACGTCGAGAGGTTCCTCGCGCCGATTCTCGCGTGAGCGCAGCATGTTCAGGCACACGCGCGCCACCACTGTGGTCAGCCACCCACCGAGGCTCTCCACGCTGCTGGTGTCGGCGCGACTGAGTCGCAGCCAGGCGTCCTGAATGGCGTCATCAGCCTCGCTGGCCGAGCCGAGCATCCGGTAGGCCACCGCCCGCAGGCGAGTCCGGTGTTCCTCGAAACGCTCGATCAGCCATGCGCTCTCGTCCATCAGTCACATTCCTCGCTCGCGGGGTGTCATAGAAGTAGACCCCCGAAAACCTGCTGATGTGACTGGGGATGAACGCCCAGTCCGAACGAGTTCGGAGAAGCCATGACGTCATCCATCCTGGTCACCGGCGGCACAGGCACGCTGGGACGCCTCGTCACGCCGCTCCTGCAGGATGCCGGCTGCAAAGTGCGGGTGCTCAGCCGGCACAGCCGCGAGTCCGGGGACGGCATCGAGTACGTGACCGGTGACTTGCTCAAGGGCGAGGGGATCGAGCCCGCGGTAGCCGGGGCCCAGATCATCTTGCACCTCGCGGGCGGCCCCAAGGGCGATGACGAGGCGACCCGGAACCTGGTGCGGGCCGCGTCGCGAGCCGGGGTGCGGCACCTGGTGTACATCTCGGTCATCGGGGCGGACCGGGTCCCGCTGGGCTACTTCACGTCCAAGCTGGGCGCGGAGCGGGCCGTGGCCGACTCCGGCCTGCCGTGGACGACGCTGCGTGCCGCCCAATTCCATGACCTGGTCCTGACCGTGACGCAGAAGATGGCAAAGCTGCCGGTGATACCGGTCCCGGGCGGACTCCGGTTCCAGTCGGTTGATGCGGGCGAGGTGGCGGCCCGGCTGGTGGAACTGACGCTCGACAAGCCGGCCGGCCTGGTGCCCGACCTGGCCGGGCCGAAGGTGTACGGGATCGCTGATCTGATCCGCGGATTCCTGCGGGCGCGCGGCAAGCACCGGTTGATGATGCCGATCCGGATGCCGGGAAAGGCTGGCCGCGCGTACCGGGCCGGCGAGAATCTGTCTCTCGAGGGGGCTGCTGTGGGCAAGCGGACCTGGGAAGACTTCCTGGCCGAGCGGCTGCGTTAGTTGAATGGCTGACGGTCAGGTGCCCGGGCGGAGCGGGGCGCCGGTCCCGCCGGCCGCCAACATCTTCACCAAGCTCGGACTGCCCCCGTCCGAGTCCGACCATCGCCGCGTCCTGGCTGTCCTGCGCTACCTCGACGCCTGATTCGCGCCTTCACGCGTACTCAGGTCGTTGGTCAAGCCGGAGCCTGATCCTGAGGCCTGCTGTGGCTGGCGCCACGGCAGGAGCATGGACGTCGCGAGGAGCAGGATCCCGGCGGTCGCGATCGCGGTTCGGGTGCTGGTAAGGCCGGCCAGGACGCCCCACAAGGCCGTGGCGGCGGCGATGGTCGTGCGTGTGGTGATGGGTCCAGGCGGTGAGGACGCGGGCCATCTTGCTGTCTTCGGTGTGCTCGAGGCGGTAGGTGGCGAAGACGGGGTTGAAGACGCCCATACATGTGATCATCCCGATCTCGACTGCCATCACGAGAAGGAGACCGGCCAGACCCGTTCCGATGAGTGGGAGTCCTACGAGCCAGAGCGCTCTTGCGACGCCGAAGCCGATGGAGCATCAAGTACGCCAGCAGTGGAGCGGTCGCCATGATGAGCGCCGTGACGAGCACGGTATTGGCGAAGAGAAGACGCAGGCTGCGATCTGATGCGATCGTGCGCCAGCCCTCGCTGACCGCAGCGACACGTGAGGTGCTCTCGGGCCGAGCGGGAGGGACCGGCTCGGGCGTCGAGATCGCACGGATACCTCACCCGGACAACACGAAGCTGATCGCGTTCAGAACAATCGTGACGACAGGGCCCAGCGCTCCGATGAGGGCACCGCCCGACGGGGGGCCCACAGCCGTCCAGATCCACATGACGGTCTCGAACCGGCCGTTGGCCTCCATCAAATGCCGCTGGGGGATGAGGGCCTTGAGATGCGCGCCCCCGGCCCCGACGAAGACGATGTCGGCCAAGGTAACGACCACGGCCACAGCGAGCAGCTGAAAGTAGCTCAGTGCCCCCGCACAGTAGGCGATCGGTACCGTCAGCAGTACGACGAAACGGACCAGGTCAGCGCGGATCTTGAATCACCAGTGAACAGCCATCACCCGATCTACGAGGCTGTCAGCGGAGCTCGTTGAGGAACGCGCGGACAGCAGCGGCGATTGCCTCCGGCTGATCCCTGTGGAGAAAGTGGTCGGCGTCGAAGGCCGCGGCCCTCGTGCCGGGTCGGCGCTGCACCATCGCCCGGGCCTGGGTGGCGCTGACCACAGGGCTTCGCTCGCCGTAGAGGAGCAGGGCAGGGCAGTGGCTCGCCACCCAGTCGTCCCAGTGGTCGCCCTCGTTCTGCGCCTCGGAGTCGATCATGTCCTGCGGGTGGAACGGCAAGCGCCAGGACCCGTCGGGGAGTTGGCGCAGAGCGTCGGCGAACATCGGCCCGGCCGGACCGAGCCCTGCGATCAACTCCTGGCGGGTGGCCGCCTCGTAGGGGCAGCCGCTCAGGAAGAGGAATGGGTTCGCACCCCCATCGACGCCCATCTCGGCCCCGGCGTCCTCAATCACGAGTGCGGTGACGAGTTCCGGATACCGGGCCGCCAGTTGGTACGCGTTGAGACCGCCGAGCGAGTGGCCCAGGACCACCGCCGGGCCCACCCCGAGGTGCTCCAGCACCGCCACGGCATCGGCCAGATAGCCCGCGCGGGTGTACTCCGGCGCCCGGTCGGATGCGCTGTGTCCGCGCTGGTCCGGCGCGATCACGCGCCACTCGGGAGCCAGTTCCTGGGCGAGGGGGGCGAAGGTAGCCCCTTGGTCGAGATGCCCGTGCAGGGCGAGTAGCGGCCGTCCGTTCCCGCCGAAGTCCAGGTAGGACAGGCGGCGGCCGTCGAGGTCCAGCGCGGCACGGACAGGGTGAAGGGTGACGGCGTTCACTGTGGTGCTCCTTGGCGTTCCGCCAGGCTTGGCCCCGGCTGGTATCGACACCGTACACATCGCTGTATATGCTGTAAACATGCACTAGTGCACCGCTGTTATGGCGGGTATCCTCCTGGCGTTCTCGGATCCAGCTGCACTAGTGCATTGAAGGAGCTCGCCATGATCCCGTCCGATACGGAACCGATTCCGCCCTACCGGCGCATCGCCGCCGAGATCCGGCAGCGGATCACCTCCGGCGCGCTCCGGGCGGGTGACCGGGTGCCGTCGACGCGACAGCTCGTCCAGGAGTTCGGCGTTGCGATGGCCACCGCCACCAAGGTGCTGGCGACGCTCCGTCACGAGGGCCTGGTGCGCACGGTCCCGGGTATCGGCACCGTGGTGGACGCACCCAACACACATGCCCCTACCTCTCGCGGGCCCCGGCAACCCGAGCCGGGTCTCACCCGACACCGAATCGTCCACACGGCGGTCGGGATCGCCGACGCCGAGGGACTGGCCGCGCTGTCCATGCGCCGTACCGCCGCCGACCTGGGCGTCACCACCATGGCTCTCTACCGCCATGTGCCCGGCAAGGACGAACTGCTGCTACTGATGGCCGACGCGGTCTTCGGCGGGATCCCCCTCCCGGAGCCGCCGCCGACGGGCTGGCGCCCTCAACTCGAGGCAGCCGCACGGATGCAGTGGGCCATGTACCGGCGGCACCCCTGGCTGGCGCAGATCATGTCCTTCACCAGGCCGTTACTGTCGCCCCGGGCGATGGCCCACGGTGAGTGGGTCATGCGTGTGCTGGACGGGCTCGGCCTCGACCCGGTCACGATGATCCATGTGCATACCACCCTGGCCGGCTACGTCCGGGGGCTCGCCTTGAACCTGGAGACCGAGGCGGAGGCGGTGCAGGACTCCGGCATCACCGACGAACAGTGGATGGACGCCCACGGCACACCTGCGATGACCATCGCTGACTTCCCGCTCATGGCAAGCGTCCCTCCGCGCTCCCTCAACCTCGACACGCTCTTCGAGTTCGGTCTCCAGCGCCTCCTTGACGGCATCGGCGCGCTGATCAAGACGGATGGAGACAGATGATGATGTCCTCGTGACAGCGGAGCCGCAGAGTTCGATGACGGCCGTACCGCCACCGACGCGGAGCAAGGCCCGGAGTAGAACAGGACCCGTGCGCTCTGTCAGCGAGCCGGTGCCCTGCCTTCCGCAGCGTGCGCTTGATCTCGTTGATGTGCACGCTGCGAAGTGGGAGACGAATGCGGCCAGTGTCCGTTCCGGCCGAGGGCTGCCGGCGCGGGCTGTGGGGGGCTGGGTGTTGGCAGGGAGCCCGAGGCTGAGATGCCTGCTGTGGGCGGGCTGTCATGGCTCGGCGCGATAGAGCTGACCCGGTTCAAGGTAGCGCTGGACAAAACCGAGGCGCTGCTGGCGGCCCGTCCGGCGATGGTGGCGGACTTCCGCGCCGACCGGGAGGGGTTCCTGGGCGCCCGCCTGGTGGCCCTGCCGGATGGTGAGTGGCTGGATGTCGTGGAGTGGCGCTCGGCACAGGACTTTGCGGCCTCCCGCGCCAAGGGCGCCAACCTGCCGGGCATCGCCGCGTTCTCCGCCGCGATCGGCGAACTGGTCAGCGCCGAAGAAGGCGTCCTGGCCGAGTTCGACCTATAGGCCCTCGACCGGCACACGAACCGGTCACCCAAACGATCCGCACCCCGTTCAGGCAATCGGACTCTGGGCGATGTGCTGTGGACCTGCCTGAGCAGGCCTAATCCGTCTGGACGCCTGATGGAACGGCCACCCCCTCGACCAGGCTCGCACCAGCCACCTCGCCCGCCCCGAACTCATCGACCACGCACTGGAAGCTTGAGCGGAGTAAGAGTCGGTGTCAGGGGGTCGGGATCCCGGCGGGGCGTGCGGGCCAGCCGAAACGTACGGGGACGCCAGGCGAGTACAGCACGCTGGCGGGCTCGCTGCCGGGCTTCGGCAGTCCCGCCCCGCTCACCAGGTCCTCGTCGATGTCGATCAGTTGGGCTCGATGCAATGGCCAGCGAGGGTGGGTGTTCAAGGGGAGGCATGCGTGGCCGACTGGGTGCCGGCCACGCTGGATCGTCCCGAGCTAACCGAGACGCGCGATCACGGGGTAGGGATTGTTGTCACCGACGGCGCCGACGCCCCACATGCCACCGCCTGGTATCGGCGCTAGGGCCGATACGCTGCCCGGGCCGGTCGCGGGCACCGGACCGGGCGTCCAGTGGCTTCCGGTCCAGCGCAGTGCGTACATCGTGAACGACGGGTTCGCGGGCGAGAAGGTGTCGCCGGTCGCCAGCAGGGTCCTGCGGTCGCGGGCGACGTCGTACAGCTCGCCGGGGCCCGCGGGCGTTGGTGCGCTGCTCCACCTGCGGCCATTCCAGTGCAGCATGAGCGGCCGACGCGGCTGGTCCCAGTCGGGCTTGGTTTTGCCCCAACCGGCGATCCACACGTCATTGGCGGCAAAGGCCCCTACCTTGCTGAGCCTGTTGGTCTGCTCTCCGGTCGGCGGTGAGGGCAGCCGCTTCCACGACCGGCCGTTCCAGTGCAACAGCACGAGAGGTTCGGCGTGGGAGGTGTTGCCGGTGTAGTCCGTGCCGACCGCCCACACGTCACGAGGGCTCCGCACGTCGATGCTGTCGAGACTGAAATCGTCGCCCAGCGCGGGCAACCTCACGATGTGCCACTGGCGCCCATCCCATCGCTGGACGAACCCGCGTGAGACCTGCGTCCTATTGTCGTAGGTGCCGCCGACCAGCCAGGCGTCCTTGGCGCCGAGGGTCTTGATGTCCCCCTGGCTGTTCTGTTGCGCAGGCATGGTGGCGTAGGAGACCTGCGTCCACTGGTGGCCGTCCCAGTGCAGCAGCCCGCAGTCTGCCGACGCCCAGACGTCGGTTGAGCTCGAGGCACTGAGGTAGTTGATACGGCCGACGTTAGGCACCTGCACCTGACGCCAGGTGTGCCCGTTCCAGCGCAGCATGAGCGACGGGAAAGCATTTTGCCCGAAGCACGTGAGGGCCTTGGCCCGGCGTGCCGCCGACCCACTGATCTTGACCAGGAACCCGGCCGCCCAAGCGTCATCGCGTGCCACCGCCGCGACGCCCACCAGGTTCGCTTTTCCTTCAACCGGTACCTGGTACCGGTGCCACCGCGGCGTCACTGCCGCGCCCGCCGGAGCAGCGACCGACAACGCGATCCCGAGAACGGCCGGTGCGATCCATGTACGGCGCATAGCGCCCCTCTCCATCGGAACTGATTCACTGGCTCTCTCCCGATGAGCGGATCCGCTTTCCCATCGATCCGAACGCAAGGACCGGATTCCGCGGTCGATGTCGCGCGTTCGCCTATGGATCCAGGGCTGATCCCGGGGGGAAGCGGGAAAGCAGATCGGGGGTGCGGCGGAGTAGGGGTGTTGCCCCTTCAATCCACCGTGAAAGGTGATCGGATGACCGCATCCCCCGATGTCGGCGAGGAACAGCGCGAGCGGCCGGTCCCGACGGCCAGGGACGCCGATGATGCGCGGCTCGTCGAGCGCTCCCGCAAGGAGCCGGACGGTTTCACCGGCATCTACGACCGGTACTTCCCCGTGATCCACCGGTATGTGGCGAGTCGGCTCG
>JAOPYO010000257.1 GCA_025964575.1 Actinomycetes bacterium | reverse complement strand
CGTAGGCACCTTCGAGCCGGTCCAGGGTGGCGTTCGCGGTTTCGGCTAAAAGCTTGATCTCTTCATATTTCCTCGGCACCGGGACCCGGCGGTCCAGGCCGGTGGCGGTGATCTCCGCCAGTTCCGTCTGGATGGCGTTCACCGGACCCATGGCCTTGGTGAGATCACGGAAGGTCCCGGCGGTCACCATCACGGTCATCAGCAAAGACGCGCCGATCACCAGGAACAGCGCGGTGGAGGTTCCGTACCAGGGGATCCACGGAACCGCCACGTCGATCAGCCAGATCCCACCCGGCTGGGAATAGATCTTGAACATGACGACGGTCATGCAGCCCTTCAGCCCGACCGGATGGCACAGCGTCCGTTGGGTGCGCACGCCGGTGTCGGTCGAACGGAGGGTGGCGATCGGCGGCCTGCCGACGAGTTGCCGGGTCGCCGAGACCACCCGGTTGCCCGCGTCCAGGACCTGGATCGCCTGGTCCTTGCCGTCCCTCCTGTCCGGCAGCACGGCCGGGAGGTGCCCCAGTTTCAGGGTGGGCAGCACTCGGTCCCAGCCCGCCGTGGCCCGATTCTGGGCCATAGTGGTCTCCTGGCTGCCCGCGTACAGGAGGAAGAGCACGCTGACCCCGATGCACGCCAGTGCCGCCGCAGCGCCGGTCGCCACTGTCCTACGAGCCCGAACCGAGTTCAACATCTGACCCCCCGAAGATGAGGTGCTGACCTCCTATACGTCAATGAACCGCGATATCTGGCCATAACGTCCCCAGGCGAGGCAAAGTTTTATGTTTGGGTGGGGATGTCGTGCGTGTCGTGGTCCATGCGGAAGGACCGCGGACGATGTGGTGCCGGGCTCTGTGTGACGGCTGGTCTGCCAGCCGGGCAAGGGAAAGTGACGCATGTATGACCTGAAGGCGGTGATCGGTGGTGCCGAACTGCTGCAAGGAGTCGCTGGCAATCTCGTCGGCGTCCGGCCGGTGCCGCTTCGTCAAGGGTTGTCGCTGATCCCCTTGACGAACGAGCTGTTCGACACCGTCAGCGACGGCTCAACTACTGGTCCACTGGGCTTCTGGCGTCTGCCTGGAGGGTCCGATCGTGTGCTTGCGACCTGGTCCGAATCGGGAGCGCTCGCGTATGTCGAAGCGGAGTACTTCGGTGGTGTGGGCGAACAGCGGGCGGCCGTATGGGCCGGTGGACAGCTGGTGCTCGGCCCAGTGCAGGTCGCCGAGGGTGAGCCGTTCCCTGCGGCTGGAAGTCCGATCTCGCAGGCCCTTCGCCGTCTCGGCGTCCGGGCGGAAGACACGGTCGACGAGTTCACGGCCGTGGGACTGCAACAGCACCGCCATAGCCGGGACTGGCTCTCGTCGCTATGAGCCGCCACAGTTTCCAGGACTTGGTGGCGTCGCGGCCGTCTGCATAAGGGCCCCACGTCACTCGTCTTGATCACTCCGCACTACCGGGGGCATGCGCGGGCCCTCCAGAGGAGGGCCGGGGCGGCGGTTACGCATGACGACGCCGCGTTTCTCTGCTACCAGATGCCAGCTCACCGGTTCCCAGCCCCTCACCTCCAGCGTCTCGACGGACGCGAACAGCTCCTCCAGACGCAACCTGTGCTCCACCGCTAGGAAGATGTAGCGATGCGGAAAGCCGTCCAGAAGGGTGGGGTCCCGTGCCACGTCAGCAGTAAGGATCTGGCGTTTCTCGAGCACCCGCTGCTGGACCAGCTTTCTCCACTGGGGGTTCGCCATCCGGTTCACCATCCACAAAGTGTGGCAAATCCGGCGAGTGCTCCGGCCCTCGGACCAGAAACCAGCTCCTCAAGATGCCAGATCAGAGGGGTCGACCGCCTTGTCACTCTGGGGTGCTGGAGCCACGGCCACGAGACCTCGGTATCCGAGGACGTGGCCGCTGGAACCGGTCTCCCTCTCGGCCACGACCAACTCATTGCGCACGATGAAACGGCTGATAGTAGTCATCGAGTGGGGCGAGCACGACCGGAAGCACGGCTTCCTCCAGCCGTCGCGGAAGGTGCTGGCCATAACGTTTCTCCAAGCGAAGCCGGACTCTCCGATAGCACTCGACCGCTTCGCCAAGGGTGACGGGGACCCCCGCGACCCCCATCGGCGCCAGCAGGTGCTCATGCATCTTGTACAGCTCCACCCGGACCAGGTCCCGCTTCCCCCGCCTTCGTTTCCCGGCCAGCCAGAGCATCCAGTCCCAGAACTGGGCGTCGATGCCCGGCAGAGTGTCCGGACCCACCCTCCACGGCGGATACCGGCTGCGCGACACGTCCGCGAAGATCAAATCAATCTTGGTGGGGCCGTCGACCATCAGCAGAAAGCACTCGTGATCGCGTAGCCGATCCCACTGCGCGGCAAGCGGGTCGAACCGCCCGACCAGGCCTGGCAGATCCCGGGCAATCCCCCCGAAATCATCAGCCGTCACCTGAAAATCCCAGTCCGACAGCTCAATCGCATCACCGCGCGATCGCGACCCGACCAGCCGTACATCCCGTACCGCCGGATGAGCCCGAACGGCCCCGGCAACGTCCTCCGCGATCCCCATGCGGGGGGAATACCCCTTATTGCACTAAAACCCCCTAGCGGTCCGAGTGAATTACGCGACCGTGCCGCCAAGTAGCAGAAACGCCCCGAACCCGGTGAGGTTCGAGGCGTTCCGCATGACCGAAGCCGATCAGCCGCCGGCGACGGCCGGGATGATCGAGATCTGCACGCCCTCGGGGGTCGCGGTGTCCAGTCCCTCGGCGAACCGTACGTCCTCGTCGCCCACGTAGACGTTCACGAAGCGGCGGATCTTGCCGTTGTCGTCCAGGATGCGGCCGGCGATCCCAGGGTGGTTGGCGTTCAGGTCGGCGACGACTTCACTCAGCGTGGCGCCTTCGGCCTTGACCTCGGACTCACCTCCCGTGAAGGTCCGCAGGATGGTGGGGATCCGCACAGAGACACTCACGCCAGGCCTGCCTTTCGGAACGCTTCGTACGAAGCAGCGATGTTGGCGGACGGCTGGGCCACCGGGGCCACCGCGTCCAGGGTCTTCAGCCCGTCACCGGAGTTGATGATGACGGTCTCGGCCTCGGGGTCGAGCCGGCCGGTCTGGATCAGCTTGCGCAGTGTCGCGACGGTCACCCCGCCCGCGGTCTCCCCGAAGATGCCCTCGGTCCGCGCGAGCAACTGGATGCCCTCGACCAGCTCGGTGTCGGTGACGTCCTCGACCGCGCCGCCGGTCCGGCGGACGGCGTCGAGCACGTACGGCCCGTCGGCCGGGTTGCCGATCGCGAGCGACTTGGCGATCGTGTCGGGCTTCACCGGCTGTACGACGTCGTGGCCGGCCTTGAAGGCGGCCGCCACGGGATTGCAGCCCTCCGCCTGTGCACCGAAGATCTTGTACGCCTTGTCCTCGACCAGACCGAGCTTGATGAATTCCTGGAACGCTTTGTCGATCTTGGTGAGCTGGGAGCCGGAGGCCACCGGGATGACGATCTGGTCGGGCAGCCGCCAGCCGAGCTGCTCGGCGATCTCGTAACCGAGCGTCTTGGAGCCCTCGGCATAGTAGGGGCGGACGTTGACGTTCACGAACGCCCAGTCGTCCTGCTCACCGGCGATCTCGCTGGCCAGCCGGTTGACGTCGTCGTAGTTGCCTTCGACGGTGACGAACAGGCCGCCATAGACCGCCGTGGTGATGATCTTCTGGGATTCGAGATTGGAGGGCACGAAGACCGCGGACCGGATCCCGGCCCGGGCGGCCGCCGCCGCGACCGCGTTGGCCAGGTTGCCGGTGGACGGGCAGGCCAGAACCTTGAAGCCCAGCTCACGGGCGGCCGCCAGCGCCACCGCGACCACACGGTCCTTGAACGAGTGGGTCGGGTTGCCGCTGTCGTCCTTCACCCACAGGGTGCGCATCCCCAGGGCGGAGGCGAGCTGATCGGCCCGGACCAGCCGGGTCCAGCCGGGCTCGACGTTCGGCGTCTCGGCCACGTTGGTCGGCACGGGCAGCAGGCCCTTGTAGCGCCAGATGTTGCTGGGGCCGGCTTCGATGTCCGCCCGGGTGATCCCACCGAAGTCGTACGAGATCTCCAATGGGCCGAAACACTGCTCACAGGCGTAGCGCGGGCCGAGATCGTACGACTCGCCGCACTCGCGGCAGGTGAGCGCGGTCGCGGGACCGAGGGATGTAGTGGCAGGCGTGATTGCCATGTTTGCGAGGCCTTCTCTCCTCATCTGCCCTGCGCCACCTTGGTCACAGGTCGGATTTGGCACCTGTCTCGGTCGGTCTCGCCGGGCCTCGACAGCTGCCGAAGGCGCGCTCAACAAAAGCAGAACCGAAGATGGTTGCCGGGGCTTCGCAGGGCCGATCCCTCCACCCCTCTGGATGAGCAATATGAAGTTGTGTGAGGGTGCCCGTGGAACGGCCCTAGTGGGCCACGTGTCCGCTGCACCCCTCTGGTTGAGCAATATGAAGTTGTGTGAGGGTGCCCGTGGAACGGCCCTAGTGGG
>JAOPYO010000250.1 GCA_025964575.1 Actinomycetes bacterium | reverse complement strand
ATGCTGCTCTATTCACCGGGACATGCAAGGAGATGGATGTGATGGATGAACCGCGTCGGGCCCTGGATGTCGTCGACGATCTCCAGGCCGACACTGAAACAGGGACCGTCATCGTCGAGGAACGCGACGGTTCCCCGACCCGCCGGTGGGTGCGCTACCTCATGCCGGTGATGGTGGAGGTCGACTGTGATGTTGACCGGGTGACCCGGGTGGTGACCCTGCCCGATGAGATTCGAGCAGACCGCGACGACGTCGGCCACTTCTGCATCTATGACGAGCGGTTCGTCCGCCGCCCCGACGACGCCCAGCCACAGACCCATGCGTTCTGCGTCGCCAGGCCGCAGTGGGAGTACCACCTGCGGGTCGGTCCGCCGGCCAACTGGCCCAAGACCCCGGAGTGGGAAGAGGGCTTCAACATCGCAGCCGACGACACCTACGCCCAGATCCATCCCTACGCCACCCCCAGACACTGAAGCCCTGTCCGAGCGGCGACGTCGTAGGGCGCGTGAGGAACGACGAAAGTCCGCTGACGAGTGCCGCTCGCGCTCGCCGGCGGTTGCGTCAAGATCAGGCAGGGCGCCTCGCGAGGAGGTGTCGCCCATGGGCGCCCTGCCTCCTCCTCTACCGGGTCAGGAGCCTGCGGCGGTCTGGTCGGCGAGTTGTTTGGCCAGCGCGCGGCTGAGGATGTCGTCGGCGTCCTCGCGGGCGGTCAGGAAGGCCAGCGCCTCGGTGATCTCGTCGGCGGTCAGTCGCACTATGGGCTTGCCGGCCCAGGCAGGCCGCTGTTGAACGTTCATGCCACCCCCTTGTGTCATGAGTAATCTATCGACTACTCAACGTCATTCCGGGGGTTGGCCGCAGTCCCATTACCCTGACATCACCGAAGAGTGGCACCCCCGATACTGCTCGCCGGCGGCTGGGGGAGACGACCGGCCGGGGAAGGCGTGCCGACACGACCGGCGTGGCAGGCCTGGATGGCCTCGCTCGTCGTGTTGTAGAGCGCGAAGTTACGGGTGAGGCAGGTGACGTGGAAGATCTGGCGGATCTGCTTGGGCGCGCCCGCCAGCGCCAGGCAGCCGCCGTGGTCACGCACCCGCCGCCACGCACCGATCAGCACCCCCAAGGCGGTGGAGTCCAAAAAGGTGACCTTTTCTACATCCACGACGAAATGAAGATGACCGGTGTTGATCAACTCAATCAGCAGTTCCCGCAACCGCGGCGCGTTGAGCACGTCGACTTCCCCGTCCACCGTGATCACGGTGACCTCCCGGTCGTCGCGATGATCCAGGTGAAGTGATCTCACGTCATACACGGCTGACCTCCTGCGCTACCGGGAGCACCCGGCTGCCTCCCGGAGAAGTCGACCGGAGCTCCAGCTATCTCCGGCCGGCCACGATCGGCGATGATGTGGTGGACATCTGGTGGTCGAGCGGAGATTTTCACGATAACCCGGCCTGACCTGCACGATCCACCCGCACCCACATCCGGCCACAGTGTCGATCTGGGAAGGATCTTCGGCCAGGTGGTGAACCTGGGCCGGGTGGCCGGGGCGCGGGAGCTTCAGAGCGGCCGCGGTGGGAAGCAGCGGCCGAGCGGCGTGCCGACGGCAACCAGCCGGGCCGAACCCTCTCGGCCGCCGGCACGGAATCGCTCGGATAGCGGGTTGACGACGAAAAAGTAGCGAGTCACTCGCTGACGGCGAAAAGCGCTGACGGCAAAATACGCTCTCGGTGAAAATGCGCTGACAGTGAAATGCGCGTGCAGCGGAAAAGGGTGTTCCAGCAGGCGAAGCCCTGGTTATGTCGGCATCTGACGGCCATACGACATTGACCTGGGAGCGGTGAAGCAATGACCACGACGCATCCTCTGAACGACCCCGGCGCGATGGCCTCCGGGCGGCGGACCCGGATCGACTCGCGGGCGGCCGAGGCTCCCCCATCGCCGGTGGGGGACGTCTACCAGCGCCTGCTGCAGAAGCGCATCGTCGTCCTGGGCCAGGAGGTCGACGATGACATTGCCAACCGGATCTGCGCCGAACTGCTGCTGCTGTCCGCGGAGGACTCCGCGCGCGACATCTTCTTGTACATCAACTCGCCTGGCGGCTCGGTGACGGCCGGTATGGCGATCTACGACATCATGCAGTACGTCCCGAACCAGGTCGCCACCGTCGCGATGGGCTTCGCCGCGTCGATGGGGCAGTTCCTGCTCTGTGCCGGGGCCAAGGGTAAGCGTTACGCCCTGCCGCACGCGCGGATCGTGATGCACCAGCCGCTCGGCGGCATCGGCGGTACGGCCTCCGACATCAAGATCCAGGCGGAGCAGATGCTGTTCGTGAAGAAGACGCTCGCCGAGCGGATCGCCTTCCATGTCGGGCAGCCACTGGACCGGATCGAGCGGGACTCCGACCGGGACCGCTGGTTCACCGCCGAGGAGGCCAAGGAGTACGGCTTCGTGGACCACGTGGTGCGCAACGCCGACCAGGTGCCCTCCGAGGGCCCGGTGTCCTAGTCAGCCGGCGGTGGCCACCTGGGGTGCGGCGAGCACTGGCCTGGGAATCCTCCGGTGGGCCGATACAGGGACAGGGGCCGGGACCGCCGTGAGGTCGGTCAGCACGTCGCTGATCCGCGCCAGGGCGGCGGCGATCCAGGGGAGTGCCAGCGGATCCGCGGCGGTGAGGGCTGCCTGGCGCTCCTCGTTCCGCTCCCCATACAGGAGGCTGGTGGCGACCCTCAGCCGCAGCGCGGCACCGGGTTCCCCGAAACTGCTCCCCGGCAGCACCCCGACGCCGTAGCGCTCGAGCAGCAACTCGCCGAGGTCGGCTCCTGTCCGCACCTGGTGGCCGCGGTGCAGTTGCGCACGCAGCGGTTCGAAGTCCGGGTAGACGTAGAACGCGGCCTGGGGGTCCGGGGTGGCGGCGCCGGCGGCGCGGAAGCGGTCCGCCACGGCGCGGGCGACGGTGGCGTGCAGCCGGCGGCTCCGGGCGACCTGCTTCACCAGCTCGGGCGGCTCGGCGAACGCGTACGCGGCGGCCTGCTGGATGGGCCCGGACGGGCTCGACCAGATCTCACTGGCCACGGCCAGCAGGTCAGCTCGCAGCACCCGGCCCAGTGGTCCGTCCGGCAGCCGGGCGACGCCGATCCGCCAGCCGCCCAGCGCGAGGCTCTTGCTCAGCGCGGTCGTGACGACGGTCCGCTCGGGTGCGAACTCGGCAGGGGAGACGACGGCGGTCGCGGGGTCGTGCACCAGATCGCGGTAGATCTCATCCGACACGATCACCAGGTCGTGCTCGCGTGCCACCGCGCAGAGGCGCTGGACGGTCTCCGGACGTGCCACCGTGCCCGTCGGGTTGTCCGGCAGAGTGATCACGACGGCGCGCAGGTCGCGGCCGCGGGACCGGGCCCGAATCACCGCCGCGGCCAAGAGTTCGGGATCGGGTACGCCACCCTCACCGGGGAGCGTGGGCACGAACACGGGTTCGGCGCCGGTCAGCCGGGCCTGTGCGGCGTAGCTGACCCAGCTGGGCCGGGGCATCGCCACGTCGCCGCCGATGGCGAGGAGCAGGGCGAACAACAGTGGTTTGCTGCCGGGTCCGCACACCACGAGATCCGGGTCGGTCTCCAGACGCCGGCGACCCCAGTATCCGGCGGCCGCCGAGCGGAGCCCCGAAGCGCCGGCCACCGGGCCGTAGGCGTTTCGGCCCGCGGCGGCGGCCAGCTCGCGTTCCAGCGCGGGGTGAACGGGCAGCCCCGCCTCGCCGAAACCCAGCGGCAGCACCTGCACCCCCGCACGGCGTTTTCGCTCGATGGCCTCGTTGACGGCGAGGGTGGCGGACACGCCGGGACGCGGTCGGAGCATTCCGGGGGCCGGAACGGCTGACTCGTCTGTGGGCATGGTTGCTCCAGATCATGGGTGGGGAAGGGACGCGGAGTCCCACTGCGGAGATCAGCCGGCCGGGCTTGATATCACCATCCTTACCCGGGCACTTGCATCACTACAAGCGAGTCTCGCCGAGGGTAACCGTAAGATGAAGTGATGCTCGATCTGCGAAGGCTTCGGCTGCTGTGTGAGTTCGGGCGCCGGGGCAGCATCGCGGCCACTGCCGCGGCCCTGGGCTACACCCCTTCGGCGGTGTCCCAGCAACTCGCCGTGCTGGAGCGGGAGGCGGGGGTACCGCTGCTGGACCGTACGGCTCGTAGCGCGGAGCTGACCGACGCCGGACGGCGGCTCGCCGCGCGGGCCGAGGAGATCCTCACCATGGTCGAGGCGGCCGAGACCGAACTCTCGGCCCAGGCCGGGGTGCCCTCCGGGAAGGTGATCGTCGCCTGTTTTCCGACGGCCGCGGTGGCGTTCGCCCCGGCACTCGCGAACAGCCTGCGTAACCATCCGGGACTGACATTCGTGCTGCGCCAGGCGAAGCAGCAGGACGCGATGCGGCTGGTCCAGTCGGGCGAGGTGGACATCGCCCTGGTCGACGACTGGACTGGTCGGCTGCCGGAGCACAGCCCCTCGACCCTCGCGTTCTTCCACGTGCGCAGGGACCCTCTGGTCCTGGCGCTTCCACCGGGTCATCCGATGGCGGATCCGAGGGAGCCCGTCGACCTGGAGCGGCTGCGCACGGAGGCGTGGATGGCGGCGCCGGCCGGAGAGGCGTCCAGGCAGGCGGTGGACCAGCTGCTGGAGGCGGTCGGTGGAGCGCCGCCGGTGGCCTGGGAGTTCGAGGGCCTGGACACGATCCTCAGCCTGGTCGCCCGCGGGATCGGCATCGCGGCGGTCCCGGCGCTCGCGCTGGCCGCCGGAGACCCTGGAGTGGTCGCGCGCGAGATCCCCGGCTGCACGCTCGCTCGTGAGCTCTACGCGGTCACCCGAGCCGCCAGCGTCCGACGCCCCTCCGTGGCGGTGACGCTCGCCGTCATCTATGCCGCCGTCCAGGAGGACCCAGAGGGTTCCCGAAGATCTTGATCTTTCTGGGATCGGTGCATTTCGGTGCGAATCCAAAAACGCACGGTCGATCATCCCGTACCGTGGGGCGGGTCTCAACGCACCTTCACATCGGCTGTGAGAGCCGGCGGCGAAAGACCTCCACGTCTACTCGGGGACGACAACACCGTATGGATCTCGAAGATGAACCGCGTGCTTCCGGAGCGGCGACGGCGCTTGCACACCGTCCACGGCACCACCATGGGTTCGACCTGCCCTGTCTGCCTGCCATGCTCCGGCACGCGCTGCCGAACTTCATCGAGGGCGTCATCGCGCCTGTCGCGGTGTTCTACGCGGCGCTGGTGCTGCTCGGGTTCCATGGCGCGCTGATCGTCGCGGTCGCCTGGGTCTATGCGGGTGTCCTGTGGCGGGTGGCCCGCAGGCAGCCGGTGTCCGGCACGCTGATACTCGCCGCCGTGGGGGTGACGATCCGGGCAGGCCTGGCCGCCGCCACGGGAAGCGTCGTCGTCTATTTCCTGCAGCCCACGCTCGGCACGCTGCTGGTGAGCATGTCGTTCCTGTGCTCGGTGCCGCTTCGCCGTCCGCTCGCACAGAAGATCGCGACCGACATGGTGCCGATGCCCGACGCCTTCCTGAAGCACGACCGGGTCCGGCAGTTCTTCCTGCGGATCTCGCTGCTCTGGTCTCTCGTCTTCCTGGTGAACTCGCTGGTCAGTCTCTGGCTGCTGTTCAACCAGTCGATCAGCTACTTCCTGTGGGTCCGGACCAGCATCGTGGCGGCACTGGGCGCGGCCGCGGTGGCCGTCTCGGTCCTGGGCTTCCGCCGCCTCCTGCGGCACATGAACGCCGAACCCCTCGCCTGATCATTCAGAAGGGCTACACGTCCTCTCCTGAGTGAGACCTGACGAGGGTTCGTCTCCCTCTGAGGTCCCGGACGGTGATTCACGACTGGGCGCGACGTGCATCCGATGCGTGACGGGCCACGCTCATGGCAGCGAATCCACCATGAGAGGGACCCATGATGAGGCGTACGATTCTCAGCACTTCGGCCACGTTGACGGCGGCGGCCGTCTGCGCCGGGCTGGTGCTCCACACCTCGGCAGCGGCGACCGCACCCCCGGCCCACGGCGCCGCTGTCTCGGCAGGTTCGGATCGCGGTCGGCTGGTATCCGCCGAGCATCTCCGTACCCTGTCCGCGAAGGAGACGAGAAGAGAGCTGGCCCGGGCCGGTTTCGACCGGCACCCGGTCCGGTACGGGGTGGACACCTACCGGCTCGTCTACCACACGATCGACGCCCAGGGCCGGCCGACCACCGCCAGCGGCCTGCTGGTCCTGCCCCGCAACGGTGTCCGCCGCTTGCGCACGGTGTCCTTCGACCACGGCACCGAGAGTTACAAGGGCGACGCGCCCTCGATGGGACAGGACGGCTTCGGGGCGGCCCCGGCCATCACGTATGGTTCGGCCGGATTCGCCAGCGCCGCACCCGACTACCTCGGTCTGGGGCTGGGCCCCGGATTCCATCCCTGGATGGACGTGCCCTCTGAGGCCACCGCATCGCTGGACATGTTGCGAGCGGCTCGCGCCTTCGTGCCGCGCACGGGCCGGGAACTGGAACGGCGGGTGCTGGTCACGGGTTTCTCCCAGGGAGCCTCGGCCGCCATGGGACTGGGGAGGACGCTTGAGAGCGGCGGCGATCCGTGGTTCCGGCTCGGCGCGCTCGCCCCGATCAGCGGAGCGTACGACTTCCAGAGCGCCGAGCTGCCGGCGCTGCTCAACGGCGGGGTGGAGGCGAAGTCGGGCGCGCTCTACACGGCGTATTTCCTCGTCGCCTACAACCGGCTGCACCACCTGTACGACTCGCCGAGTCAGGTCTTCCAGGCTCCCTATGACCGCACGATCGAGCAGCTCTTCGACGGCTCCCACACCGGGCAGCAGTTGTTCGCCGGTACGCCGGGCACCGTCGACGCGCTTCTCACTCCGTACGGCCGGGAGATGTTGCTGCACCCGGCCGGGCCGCTGGCGGCCGCTCTGCGGGTGCTCGACGGCACCTGCACCGACTGGACCCCGCAGGCGCCGATCCGGCTCTACCTGAGTGGCGGAGACGAGCAGGCGGTCAACGCCAACAGCCACCACTGCCAGATGGCGCTGCGGTCGCACGGCGTGAACGCCCCGCTCATCAACCTCGGAACCCATGAGTACCAGGGTTCCAGGCACCTCGGCTCCAATGTGTCGGGCACCACCGCGGTGGTCCGCTGGTTCAGCCGGCTGCGGTAGGACTCCGCCGTGATCTTGTAGTTGGTGCCGACACCAACTACAAGATCACTGCAAGGGCGGCCGATGGACACCGGCCGTTGTGGCGGAGATGGACAACGGGCGGCTCGCCTGATGACGTTCAGCCGATCGCCTGCCTCAGGGCATGGAGGCGGGGGGATGAGGCCAGCCCCGCATGGTAGTGACGCAGACCGTCCGCACCCGCTTCCCACAGCCGTCCGAGCCGGCTCGCCAGCACGGCCGAGTCGTCGTTGCCGGGCTCCAGGAGATTGACGTTCGCCAGCAACCGGACGTCCGTGCGATCCCGGACCATCGCGAGCCCGATGGTCGCCTCGTCCTGGCCGCCCCAGCACTTGAGCAGATACGCGTCCACGAGTGGTGCGGTCGCGGTCACGTCGACCCCCACGTCTGGTCCTGTGTGATCCAGGCTGTCCGTCGCCATCAGTGTGAGCGGCAGCCCGCCCGCGACGGAGCGGACCTCACGCAGCAGCTCCTCGATCACCGCGGTTCGATGCGCGCGCAGCAGTGGCCGATGACCCGGGTCGAGCAGCACCGCGGCGTCCGTGGTCCCCAGTGCTCTGGCACACGCATCGCACACGCACACGGACAGCAGCTCCCGCTGGCCGGGTGTCAGGCCGGCTCCGGTCTTGTCGTGGTGGCCGCCGTGCTCGAAGCCGAGCCAGCCGCATGCCTCCAGCACCAGGCCCGACGGTTCGTACAGCGCCGTCACCTCACCGACGAGGGTGCGCACGTACTCCCGTACCTCGGGATGGGCCGGGCACAGCGCGTAGGGGTAGCGGTCGCCGAAGGTGTTGCGCACGGACAGGTCCGGGTGCGCCAGGCCGAGCCTGGTGTTGTGCGTGAGCACGATCCAGGCCTCGATCGCGAGCCCGGCGGAGCGCAGGGCTTCGGCCGCCGTGCCGAAGGAGTCGGGGTCGGGCACCCCCCAGGACGGCGCCACCGGTCGCAACCGCCGGTTGTGCCAGGCCTGTGGGCGGACCGGAAAGTACGCGGCAGCGTGATGGGCCTCCACGACGCGGTGGGCGGGATGGTGCGGCGTGATCGCCCGTACGGAGTGGTAGGCCGCCGCGAGCGTCACGGTGCCGACGCCGAGCGCGGCCATCCGTTCGGCCGCGGCGGGATCTCCGACGACGTCCCAGGGGTAGCAGAAGACACCATGATCGGTCAATCGGATCAGCTCCCTCGCATGATGCCGAATCTTGGTATATCAATACATCATCTGCTAGATGGGGGAGTAGCCCGTGAGCGAGCGCAAGTCGCCCGACCAGCTGCGTAGTCATCGGTGGTACGGCACTGGCGGGGTGCGCTCGTTCGGCCACCGGTCGCGGACGCGCCAGATGGGCATCGGTGCCGAAGAGCACATGGGAAAGCCCGTCATCGGGATCATCAACACGTGGAGCGAGCTCAACCCCTGCCATACGCATCTGCGGGAGAGGGCCGCGGAGGTGAAACGCGGCGTCTGGCAGGTGGGCGGCTATCCGGTGGAGCTGCCGGCGATGTCGCTGGCCGAGACGTTCCAGAAGCCGACCACCATGCTCTACCGCAATTTCCTGGCGATGGAGACCGAAGAACTGCTGCGGTCCTATCCGATCGACGGCGCAGTGCTCATGGGCGGCTGTGACAAGACGACGCCGGCTCTGCTGATGGGCGCGGCCAGCATGGACGTCCCCGCCATCTTCGTCCCCGCCGGGCCGATGCTCCGCGGCAACTGGCGTGGGCAGGTCCTGGGCAGCGGTAGTGACGTCTGGCGCTTCTGGGACGACAAGCGGGCCGGTCTCATCGGTGAGGCAGAGTGGGCCGAGATCGAGGAGGGTATCGCCCGCTCGCCCGGCCACTGCATGACGATGGGCACGGCGTCCACCATGACGTCGGTGGCCGAAGTCCTCGGCATGACGCTGCCGGGCGCGGCCTCCATCCCGGCCGTCGACTCGGGACACGGCCGGATGGCGGCCGCCAGCGGCCGCCGGATCGTGGACATGGTCTGGGAGGACCTGCGGCCATCGAAGATCCTCGATGAGCGCGCCTACGCCGACGCGATCACGACCGTGCTCGCGCTGGGCGGTTCGACCAATGCCGTCATCCATCTGATCGCGATGGCCCGGCGGAGTGGCGTGGCCCTCGGCCTTGACGACTTCGACGCGGCTTCGCGCCGCGTCCCGGTCCTGGCCGACCTGCGGCCGACCGGCGCCTACCTCATGGAGGACTTCTACTATGCGGGCGGTCTGCCGGCGCTGCTCGCCAGGATCCGTGACCTGCTGCACCTCGATCGGCCGACGATCAGTGGGCGCAGCCTGGGGGAGACGCTGTCAGAGGCGCGGGTCCATGACGACACGGTCATCCGCCCCCGTGACCGGCCGGTGTGGGAGGAGGGCGGTCTCGCCGTGCTCCGCGGCAATCTCGCCCCGGATGGTGCCGTGATCAAGCACTCGGCCGCCGAGCCGAGGTTCCTGCGGCATACCGGGCAGGCGGTCGTCTTCGACGGCTACAGCGATCTGATGAGCCGGATCAACGACGAATCGTTGAAGATCACAGCCGATTCGGTCCTCGTCCTGCGCGGAGTGGGCCCGCAGGGTGGACCGGGCATGCCGGAGGCGGGCATGCTGCCGATCCCTGACCGGCTGCTCAAGCAGGGTGTCCGCGACATGCTGAGGATCTCGGACGCTCGTATGAGCGGCACCAGCTATGGCGCCTGCGTGCTGCACGTCGCACCGGAGTCCCATGTCGGTGGCCCGCTCGCGTTGGTCCGCGATGGCGATCTGGTCACGCTCGACGTGGATGCCCGGCTGCTGTCCTTGGAGGTGCCGGACGCCGAACTGGCGCGCCGCCGTACGGAGTGGACGCCGCCGCCCCCGACCTATCAGCGCGGCTATGGTGCGATCTTCGGGGCGCACATCCTGCAGGCGGACGAAGGATGTGATTTCGACTTCCTGACCGGTTCTCTTGGCGCCCCGGAACCGGAAGCCGGATGAGCACCTGGTATACCGATATATGTGACAGATGAGCCGATCCTGCAGCCGGTGGCGCGGTCGACGACGCGTACGGACCTGGTCGCGGGCTCCCTCCGGGCGGCGATCCTCTCCGGGCAGATCAGACCGGGTGAGACGCTCGTGGAGCGGCGCCTGGCCGAGCAGCTCGGCGTGTCCAAGACTCCGGTCAGAGAGGCGCTGATCGGGCTCGCCGCCGCCGGGCTGGTTGTCATCAGCCCGAATCGCGGCGTCACGGTCCGGGTCCTCGTCCCAGCGGACCTGCGCAAGGCGTATGAGGTCAGATTGCTCCTCGAGCCGTGGGCCGTGGCCCGCACGGCGCGGCTCAGGGACCCGGGCACGATCGGGGCCGCGGGGCGGGCGTTGCAGACGGCCAAGTCGCTGCTTTCCGGTGACGACCGCACGGCCCTGAGCCTGGCGAACCGTGCGTTCCACCGTGAGTTGTACGCCGCCTGCGGCAACGAGCTCGTGACCGCTCAGCTGGACAATGTGCAGGACCTCGCCGCGCTGGGCGCGGTCAGTATCCTGTGGGAACGCTGGCCTACCTGGCGCGAGGAGTACACCGAGCACGACGGGATCCTCGCAGCGGTGGAGTCCGGCGACGTCTCACTGGCCGAACGGCTGACCCGCAAGCACATCAGGCGTTCCGTGGCGCACCTCCAGACGGCGGAGGGCACCAGCTGACGCGGGGCCTCACGGCGGCGGCTCGACCGGGAGCGGATGCGCGCGGGCCCAGACGCGGTAGCGCTCGCGGGTGGCCGCGTCGGGTGGATAGACGCCGCGCAGCGGGCTGCCCGCCTCGATCTCGGTGAGGATGAACGCTTCCAGATGTTCCTGCTCGAGCGCGGCGCGGGCGACCTCGGCGGCCAGCCGCCGCGGAACGCACACGACCCCCTCGGCGTCACCCACGATCACGTCTCCGGGATACACCGCCACCTCGGCGCAGCCGATGGGCACCTGAAGGTCGACGGCATGATGCTGCGTCAGGTTCGTCGACGCCGAGACACCCGCCGCGAAGGCGGGAAGCGGGAGCGCCGCGAACGTGGGGGAGTCCCGAACCGCGCCGTCGGTCACGAGGCCCGCCGCCCCGCGGCGCAGCAGCCGGGTCGCCAGGATCCCGCCCAGCGAGGCCGCCCGCGTCTGGCCCCGGCAGTCCATGACCAGGACCTGCCCGGGCCCGACCGACTCGACCGCGCGGCGCTGAGGGTGGTCGTAGTCCTGGAAGATCTCAAGGACGTCGATGTCCTCGCGGGCGGGGATGTACCGCAGGGTGAAGGCGTCACCGGCCATACGGGCGCAGCCGGGGTTGAGCGGCGCCAGTCCGGCGAGGAAGGTGTTGCGGAACCCGCGCGACAGGAGCTGCGTGGTCAGCGTGGCCGTCGAGACCTGCCGCAGCGCCTCGTACACCCCCTTCGGCAGGGCGGTGCCGCTCACGATGTCCGGGCCGGGACTCGCAGCGAACGCAGGATCTCGGTCACCTCGGCCCGCTCGTTCCCGGGCAGCTCCGAGATCGGCGGCCGGACCGCCCGGCCGCAGAGCCCGAGCTGGGCCAGCGCCTCCTTGACCACCGACACGTTGTTGGCGTTGTCGTGGCGGGCGCGCAGGTCCTCGATCGGCTTGAGCAGCCGCCAGAGTTCCATGGCGCTTCCCAGATCGCCCTCGCGCAGCCGGGCGAGCAGCTCGAGCGACAGCTCAGGGGCGATGCTGACGAGACCGGAGGTGAAGCCCTCCGCCCCGCCGATCCAGAAGAACGGCGCCCAGGTCTCGGCCAGCCCGCACACCCAGGTGAGCCGATCGACCGCCGCGGCCAGGGTGGCGAACCCGATGGCGTCGGGCACGGCGTACTTGATCCCGACCACGTTCGGGCAGGCGTCCGCGAGCGTGGTCAGTGTGGCGGCGGTGACCATCGGCGAGCGCACGTAACAGACGACACCGAGATCGGGTACGGCCTCGGCCACGGCACGGTGATAGTCGAGCCAGCCTTCCGGCGACTGATAGGGATGGACGGGCTGGTGGACCATGACCGCCTGGGCGCCGGCGGCCTCCGCGTCGCGCGCCAGCGCTGCCGCCCGATCCGCGTCGTGACCGACGCCGACGATGACCGTCGCCGTGTCACCCGCGATCTCCACGGTGACCGCGACCGTGCGGGCCAGCTCGTCCGGCGTCAGGGAGTAGAACTCGCTGGTGTTGCCGTTCGGGGTCAGCGCGGTGACCCCCGCGGTCACCAGCCGGGTCAGGACCGCGGCGTACGCGGCCTCGTCGAAGACCCCCGTGTCGTCGAACGGGGTCACCGGGATGGCGACCACCGAGCGGAGGGCCTCCCGCACGTCTTCCAGCATCATGGGCTCCCTGCAGCTTCGGAAAACATCACATCTTGATATATCAGTACATCAGCATCCACCGCGCGCACCGTGGTGACGATCCGGTCCGTGGCGGCGCAGGCCGGAGTCTCGCCATCGACGGTCTCCCGCACGCTCAACACTCCGGAGTTCGTGAACGCCGTGACCCGGCGGCGCGTGCTCGACAGCGCCGAGCGGCTCGGGTATCACCCGAACCGCTGCGCACGGACCCCACCCAGGAACAGGTAAGGGCATCATGACCGTGGGCATCGCCTTTACTCTTAGTTGTTAATCAAATGCGGAGAGTGATGTAACGTTTGACGTGTGATAGCGAGCTCGCAGCTGAAGGGGCGACGGAGTCGCCGGGAGCTGGTGCTGCGGGCTGCGCTGGTCGTGGTCGCGATCATGATTCACTTCGGGCTGTGCCTTCATGACTGGCATGTCCGCGGCGCAGGGCCGAACGTGCCGGCCGCGGTTCACGCGGCCATCGCCGTCGACAGTGACCTGGGGCTGGCCTCCCCTCCGATGACGGACGGATGGGGCGCCGGCGGATTCCCGGCGATCACCGACAGTCAGGACCGCCGGGACCCTCCCGCGGGGGGACACCACGGACCCTTCGAGAGCTTGAGGCCGCGGTTCTTGGTGACCGGCCGTGACGCCGCTGCTTCGCTGTTCGGCGGCCTGGTGGCGTGCCTGCTCGTCGGCTCGTGGCTCCAACTGGCCCGGTGCCGGAATGCCCGGAAACCCGCGCCCGGTTCACCCGCTCTGCCCACCACCGACTCCCTGCTGATCCGGCTCTGCGTCTCGCGCACGTAGTCGAAGCGGCGTGGAGTCGTGCTCGGCGTCGTGCAGTCCGTTGTATATCCGGGAGCTGAACTCCTCAGCGGAGCCAGCCCGGACGCCGCCCGTCCACGCCTTCTGCGATCTGCCCCTTCTTCGCGCGGGATCTCGGGAGCGACAGTCCATGAGAGAACTTCAAATCATCGCTGAAACCTGGCCGTTCCAATGCCTGCACTGTGGCCAGGCGTGGGAGGAGGTCTACGAGGCCTGTCACGGTGACGACGGTCACGGCGGCTGTGCCGTCGCCTGGCGTCGTCGTGGCGTGGCCAGCATGCCTCCATGGGCCGATCAGTCCTGCCCTCGTTGCACCAGCCTGTCCGTCAAGGTCCTGCCCTCCGGAACCCGGTGTCCCGATCCGACCGCTCAGGTACCTGAGCAACGTCAAGTCGAGCCGTAGCCGCGACGGGAACGGCTCGCCCCCACCTGCGCCAGGTCGCGGGGGCGGGCCTGTGGGCATGGCGATGATCAAATCCCGCACCCGGTGATGGACTTGCCGAGCGGGGCCGGTGGCCGTCAGGTCGGGATCGGGGTCGTCTCGGGGACCACGGTGAATGTTCCGGTGGCCGGGTCGAGTGTGTATATCCGGGCGGCGTCGATGTCGAAGTACATGCCGATGAGCCGCGCGTCGCCGCCGTTACGCCAGGGCGGGCGATCAGTGGGCGAGGAGTTGCCCCAGTCGGTTCAACAGGGGGAGCAGGGCGGCGCGTTCGTGGGGGGTGAGGGCCTCCAAGGCGGCGTGGACGGTGCGCATCTCGGCACGGATGCGGAGTGCGAGCTCTTTCCCGTCGCTGGTGGCGCAGACCACTTTGCTCCGCCGATCCTCGAGAGAGGGGGTTCGCTGAACAAGGCCGCGGGCCTCCATGCGCGCGATGAGCCCGGTGGCGTTGGAGGCGTCGCACACGAGGTGGTCGGCGAGGGTGCGCATCGACAACGGCTCGCGCAACGCGATCAGCGCGCGGGCCTGCGAACTGCTCAGGCCATGACTCAGGGCGACAACGGCCAGGTCATCGTAGTAGCCGCGAACCGCGCGCGCCAACGGCTCGATGAGATCGTCGGCGGTCGGCGGGACGTTGGCGGGCACGTGTCCAGCGTATCCAATAACTTGACATCCTCAAGGATTGACGCTCAAATGAAGTCAAGTACTTGATTATCTCAAGTTATTTCCCGGTTCCCATCCGCCGCCCAGTGCCGCTGCCCCGATGCTTCCCGCGCCGGTCAGGTCGGCACGTCGTTGTCGCGCTTCAGCGCGATGGAAGGAGGCACCCGCCTCATGACCGTTCTTCCCGCCACCAGCCGCGAATGGCACCTCGTCGCCCGCCCCAGCGGAATGCCCAAGCCCGAGGACTGTGCCCTGCGTGACGTCGAGATCACCGAGCCCGGCCCGGGCCAGATCCTCGTTCGCAACATGCACCTGTCAGTCGACCCGTACATGCGCGGCCGTATGAACGACGTGAAGTCCTACACCCCGCCGTTCCAGCTCGACCGCCCGATGGACGGCAGCGCGGTGGGCGTGGTCGTCGCCGTCGGCGATGCGGCGAACCCCAAGGGCATCGTGGTCGGCGACCACGTCCTGCACTGGCTCGGCTGGCGCGAGTACGCGCTCGTCGAGGCCGAGCACGCGGTGAAGGTCGACGCGGAGCTGGCTCCGCTCAGCGCCTACCTCGGTGTCCTCGGCATGCCGGGCCTGACCGCGTACGCGGGCCTGCTGCGGGTCGCCGAGTTCAAGGAGGGCGACAGCGTCTTCGTGTCCGGCGCGGCCGGCGCGGTCGGCGGCCAGGTCGGCCAGATCGCCAAGCTCAAGGGTGCCTCACGCGTCATCGGCAGCGCCGGCTCGGATGAGAAGGTCAAGCTGCTCGTCGAGGAGTACGGCTTCGACACCGCGTTCAACTACAAGAACGGCCCGGTCGCGGAACAGCTCAAGGAGGCCGCACCCGACGGCATCGACGTCTACTTCGACAACGTCGGCGGCGACCACCTCGAGGCCGCGATCTCTTCCCTCAACCTCCATGGCCGCGCCGTCATATGCGGGATGATCGCGCAGTACAACGCGACCGAGCCGACCCCTGGCCCACGCAACCTCGCCCTGATCATCGGTAAGCGGCTCACGTTGCGCGGCATGCTGGTCGGTGACCACTACGACCTGCAGCCGCAGTTCGCCGAGGAGGTCGGCGGCTGGATCCGCGAGGGCCGGCTGCGCTACCGCGAGACCGTCGTCGAGGGTATCGAGAGCAACGTCGACGCCTTCCTCGGGATGCTCCGCGGTGAGAACATCGGAAAGATGATCGTCACCCTGCCGGAGTGAGCCGCGGCCCGGACGGGCCGGAGCGGTGATGATGCGATCGGTGCGGTGTGCTCCGGGAAGGGGCCGTGGCGTGCCCCGCGGCCGCCCGGCCCCCACTCGGCCTGCTGCTCGGTCACGTCCCTGTGCCACGGCGGTCGGCGGCGGCGGATGGGGTGCCGCAGAAGAAAAATAGACGCATGTTTAGATGGCCCCTGGAGGTATCACACCATGTTGTCCAATCCTGTCTCCCGTTTCCGCGTGATCTCGATCGGCGAGGGCTGCTCCTTCCTGGTCCTGCTGATCTTCGGCTCGCTGCTCAGCCGGATCTCCGACATCAACCTCGTGATGCCACTCGGCATACTCCATGCTGTCTTCTTCATCGCGCTCGTCGTGGTCAGCTTGGAGATGCGCACCAGGCTGAACTGGGACGCCAGGACCACCGTGCTCGCGCTGCTCGCCGCAGTGCTGCCTACCGGCCCGTTCTTCTTCGACTACGCCAGGCGCGCGGAGCTGCGCGAGGCGGAGCGGTCCTTGGCGCCTGAGCCCGCCGCCTGACCGTCCTCAGCCAATGATCAGTAGGCCGGGAGATGCTCCACCACGGCGTCGATCGGGTGTGGCACTTATGTAAAAGCTGACCGTACGGTCGATTTTCGGCCACGGCGAGCATGAGGTGGTCGTCTCCTCAGCCACGTCCAGTCGATCATTAGGCTCCGAGTCGGTGCTGGTCACAGGGTTGTTGGCTAGAATCGCCACGTGGGGGTGCGGCGGTGCCGCGGTGGCAGGGAGGCTGACATGACAGCCCAGAAATCGGATGAGGGCCAGAGCCTGGCGGGCAGTGCCCGTTACCTGTCGATCGCCGAGCACGGGTTGATCGGCGACCTGCGTACCACGGCCCTCGTGGGCAGCAACGGCACGATCGACTGGTACTGCTGCCCGCGCTTCGACTCGCCGAGCGTATTCGCCTCGATTCTGGACGCCGACCGGGGCGGATCGTTCGAACTGGCCGCCGACGTGCCGGCGAGAACCAAACAGTTCTACTTCCCGGACACCAACGTGTTGATCACCCGCTTCTCCTCCGAAGACGGGGTGGGTGAGGTCCAGGACTTCATGCCGGTTCTCGATGACTCGCGCGAGGCAGACCGGCATCGGCTGATCCGGCGCGTGGTCTGCGTACGCGGATCGCTGCCGTTCCGAGCCCGGGTGGCTCCCAGGTTCGACTATGGGATGGAGCCGCACACCGTACGTCGCCAGCACAGCCAGGTGATCTTCGAGTCGCGGTCACTCACTCTGGCGCTGACGGCCAGCGTGCCGATCGAGTGCGAGGGACTGGACGCGTGGTCGGACTTCAAGCTTCACGAGGGCGAGACCGCGGTGTTCGCTCTGGACCGGATCGGCACCGACGTGGTGCTTCGGACGTGTCCGGTGTCCGAGGCGGAGGAGCTGCTCGCCGCCACGGTGCGGTTCTGGCGGGGGTGGCTGTCCTCATCGCGCTACCGTGGCCGGTGGCGGGAGATGGTGCACCGCTCCGCCCTGACATTGAAGCTGCTCACCTACGTACCCACCGGTGCGATCGTGGCTGCGCCGACGGCCAGCCTGCCGGAGCAGATCGGCGGCGAGCGCAACTGGGACTACCGGTACGTGTGGATCCGCGACGCCGCGTTCTGTGTCTATGCGCTGCTCAGGCTGGGCTTCACCAAGGAGGCCGAGGCGTTCATGAACTTCCTGTTCGAACATGTCGGCCTGTGCAGCTGCGGTCCCTCGGGTTCGATGCAGATCATGTACGGCATAGACGGACGCAGCGAACTGCCCGAACGCGTGTTGGAGCATCTCGAGGGCCACCTGGGCTCCGCCCCGGTACGGATCGGCAACGCGGCCGCCGAGCAGCTCCAGCTGGACATCTACGGGGATCTGATCGACTCCGTCTATCTCTACGACAAGTGGGGGCAACCGATCTCCAGCGATCACTGGGACGGGGTCGGTGAGCTGGTGGACTGGGTCTGCGACAACTGGGATCAGCCCGACGAAGGCATCTGGGAGACCCGCGGCGGGCGCAAGAACTTTCTGCACTCGCGACTGATGTGCTGGGTGGCGATCGAACGGGCCATGCGGATGGCCACCCACCGTGGCCTGCCCGCCGACATGCGGCGCTGGCGGGAGGCGCGCGATGCGATCTACCGGCAGATCATGCAGCGGGGCTGGTCCCCCAGGCGGGGGGCGTTCGTCCAGTATCAGGACGGCGACGTCCTCGACGCCGCCGTACTGATGATGCCGCTGGTCAAGTTCATTTCCCCCACCGACCCGAAGTGGCTCAGCACCCTGGAGGCGCTCGGCGAGGACCTGGTGTCCGACTCGCTGGTCTACCGCTACGACCCGGAAGCCAGTCCGGACGGGCTGCGTGGCGAGGAAGGCACGTTCTCGGTCTGCTCGTTCTGGTACGTCGAGGCGCTGACCCGCGCCGGTCGCCTCGATGACGCACGGCTCGCCTTCGAGAAGATGCTGACGTACGCCAACCACGTCGGCCTGTACGCCGAGGAGATCGGACGCGACGGCGAACAGCGTGGAAACTTCCCGCTGGCCTTTACCCACTTTGCACTGATCAGCGCTGCGTGCAACCTCGACCGCGCCCTCGGCTAGGACCCGTTACCTCAGCGGTTTCGGGCGTGGAGGCGCGCAAATGTGGCAAGGCCGCAGCGGGAGAGTGGCTGCTACGGTGTCGGGAATGAGCACGTCTTTCGATGTGGTGGTGCTCGGCTCGGGTCCAGGCGGATACATCGCGGCCATCCGGGCCGCGCAGCTAGGGCTGAAGACGGCGATCGTCGAAGAACGCTTCTGGGGCGGAGTCTGTCTCAACATCGGGTGCATCCCCGCCAAGGCGCTGCTGCGCAACGCCGAACTGGCCTATCTCTTCGCCCATGACGCCAAGACCTTCGGGATTCGCGTCGACGGGCAGGTGACCTTCGACTACCGCGAGGCGTTCCTGCGCAGTCGGCGGGTGGCGGACGGCCGGTCCAAGGGCGTGCAGTACCTCATGAGGAAGAACGGCATCGCCCAGTTCGACGGTCGCGGCTCCTTCGTCGACCCGCACACGCTGGAGGTACGGCGAGCGGACGACAGCACGGAGACTCTGACGTTCGGGCACTGCATCATCGCGACGGGCGCCACCACCAAGCTGCTGCCCGACACCACCCTGAGTGAGCGTGTGGTGACGTACGAGGAACAGATCCTCGCCGACCAGCTCCCTGGCAGCATCATCATCGCCGGCGCGGGCGCCATCGGCGTCGAGTTCGCCTACATCCTGCATAACTACGGCGTCAAAGTGACGCTCGTGGAGTTCCTCGACCGCATCGCTCCGCTGGAGGACGAGGAAGTCTCCGCCGAGCTGGTGCGCCGATACCGCCGGTTGGGCGTCGACGTCCTGACGTCGACGCGGGTGGACTCCCTGGAAAACACCGTCGACAAGGTGCGGGTCACGGTGTCCCGGGATGGGCAGCAACAGGTTCTCGAAGCGGACAAGGTTCTTCAGGCGATCGGCTTCCAGCCCCGCGTCACCGGTTACGGGCTGGAGAACACCGGTGTGCGGCTGACCGAGCGCGAAGCCGTCGACATCGACACCTGGTGCCGCACGAGTGTGCCGCACATTTTCGCCATCGGTGACGTGACCGCCAAGCTGATGCTCGCTCACGCCGCGGAAGCCATGGGGATCATCGCATCCGAGACCATTGCGGGCGCGGAGACGATGGAACTCGACTACGTGATGATCCCTCGAGTGACCTTCTGCCAGCCGCAGATCGCCAGCTTCGGCTGGACGGAGGCTCAGGCGCGGGAGCGGGGCTTCGACGTGCGTGTGGCCACGTTCCCGTTCACCGCCAACGCCAAGGCGCACGGCCTGGGCGACACGGTGGGCTTCGTCAAGATCCTCAGCGACGCGGCACATGGGGAGCTCCTCGGCGCGCACCTCATCGGCCCTGACGTCACGGAGTTGCTGCCCGAGCTGACCCTGGCCCAGAAATGGGATCTCACCGTCACCGAGGTCGCCCGCAATGTGCATGCGCACCCCACGTTGAGCGAGTCCGTCCAGGAAGCGATCCACGGCCTAGCCGGCCACATGCTCAACATGTGACGTTCGCTGCGCTCGGAGCCCCGTACATGCCAGTCGTATCCCCATGAGTAACGGACCCCGGGGGGCGAGCGGCAACTCGCCACCCCGGGGAAACAGAAGCCGCACGACCACGCCGTACCGGCGTGCCTTCAACGCACGTACCTCCAAGTGAAAGGAGAGCAGCTTATGCTGCCTGAAGTTGGGAGTGCCGGGCAACGACACTTTCTCGCGGAAGATCCCTGCCGTGCGCAGTTACGACCGATTGACCAACGCGTTCCCGAACGAGAGGGTCAAGCATCTGGTCGCCGTGCGCGCCGATCCAGCACGCTCCGGCGAGGTCATCAGTGCGCTGAAGGACCTGGCACGGCGCGCCCAGTCCGATCCGCTGTTCGCCAAGGAGTCCACCCCAAGGCTGAAGACCTCCGCTGACGGCCGGGTGAGCACTCTCGAGCTGGCCGTACCGTTCCGTACCAGCTCCGACGAAGCGCAGCAGTCGCTGCGGCACCTGCGGACCGACTTCGTCCCAGCCACGGTCGGCAAGGTGGCAGGGGCCGAGGAGGCCGTCACCGGGGACATCGCGCGAGACGCCGACTACGTCGACCACCAAAATGAGAAACTGCCCTGGGTCATCGGGTTCCTGCTGCTGCTGACCTTCATCATGACGGTCGTGGCGTTCCGCTCGGTGGTGATCGGCATCGTCGGGGTGATGCTCAACCTGCTGTCGGCCGCGGCCGCCTTCGGGCTGCTGGTCCTGGTCTTCCAGCACCGCTGGGCGGAGGACCTGCTCGGCTTCACCTCCACGGGGTCCATCGGCTCACGGGTACCGCTGTTCCTGTTCGTGATCCTCTTCGGGCTGTCGATGGACTACCAAGTGTTCGTGGTCAGCCGGATCAGGGAGTCCGCCCTGCGGGGCGTGCCCACCCGCACAGCGGTGCTCGACGGCATCGGCAGCTCGGCCGGTGTGGTCACCAGCGCCGCGATCGTGATGGTGACGGTGTTCGCCAGCTTCATCTTCCTCAGCCTGATCGAGATGAGACAGATGGGCTTCGTCCTCGCCGCCGCCGTGCTGCTCGACGCCTTCATCGTCCGGATCATGATCCTGCCGTCGATCATGACGTTGCTCGGCAAGGCGAGCTGGTGGCCGTCTCGCACGATGCGGCGCGCGCAGTCCGCTCCGAGGGAGGACGTGGCGAACCTCCCGACAGCGCAATTCCAGCCATCATCCGGCACTGGATAGCAGACGGTAAAGGGAATCTGATAGCGCCTCGTGGGCAGACGCCGGGCCGTTGAAGTGGGCGGCCCAGCGTCTGCGCCGTTCGGAGTCGCACCATCCCAGCCGTCGGCATCGAGATCGGTTACACCGGTCGACGGACGGACCGGGGTGATCAGCTGGTAAAGCCGCGCAATGCCGTGTTCAAGGAATGAGCGGCCCAGGGATAGCCGGTCTCTGCCGGGGAAGGTCCACGATTCCGTCTGCGTCGGTCACTGTGAGGAATCATGAGAATCCTGGCTCGTCCGCACCAGCTTCCGGCTCGACTCGCAGCCGGGGCGTTCATTCTGAACTCCGGCTTGACCAAGAGGAAGGCTGACAAGGAGACTGCCACGGTGGTGCATGGGATGGCGGCAGGCACCTATCGGTTTCTCCAGGGCCAGGATGCGGAAGAGTTCACCCGCCGGGTCTCCACTGCCGAGATCGCCCTCGGTGCGGCGCTGCTGATCCCCGTAGTGCCGTCGCTGCTCGCGGGTGCCGCACTCACCGCTTTTGCGGGAGGCCTGCTCGGTCTCTATTTGAAGACGCCGGGCATGCGGCAGGAGGGCAGCTTGCGCCCCTCCCAGGAGGGCATCGCTCTCGCCAAGGACGTCTGGCTCCTGGGAATCGGTGCCGGGCTGGTCGCGGAAGAGCTCACCCGTTGCTGACCTGAACGCGTGCACCGGTCGGCGTCTGGCCATCGTGCCGTCACTCACATGCGGAGGTTCGTTTCGACGAGGCAAGGCCCGTGCGACCAGCGGTCCCACGACATCGGCGTGGAACGCGCGAGCCAGTTCGGTGCCCGACCACCCTTCCCCGCACATGATCATCTCTCGGGCCTCATCGCCACATCCAGTGGGTGAGCGGGAGGCCAGAGCGGAAAGCGTCGTGAGACCCGCACAGGCTGCCCCCGTTGAGCCCATGGCGGCCAGGCCCGTCGGAGGCGACCCGCATGCGCATCTAGTCGTCGTTGCCCGGCTGGAAAGATCACGATCACTCACTCGCACAGCTCACCACACGAGCACGCCTCCAGCCACCGCATTCCTCACCGACGTGCTCTCATGCCGCGAGCGAGCTTCCCGCGGCACGTTTGCTGTTGCTGGTGGCTACCACGAGGAGCCCGGTCAGGGTGAGGAGCACACCGGGGATCGCGGTCCAGGTCGGCAGCTGGCCGAGCCAGACTGCGGCGATCAGTGCTGCGATCGGGACTTGCAACAGCATCGCCGCCGACACCACGGTAACGCTGGTGGTCTTCAGCACCTGGTTGAACAGGGTGTGGCCGAGCAGTTGTGCCGTCGCGGTCAGGACGAGGATCTTGACCCACGCGTCGCCGGACAGGTCGGTCAGATGCTGGCCGGCGCCAAGTGCGCCGATCCCGAGTGTCACGGCGGCGGTGCCGTAGCAGATCACCGCGTAAGGCGTGAGAGAGACGGTCTGGCGGACCTTGGCCCCGAAGGTCATGTAGACAGCGGCGAGCGCCGCCGCCAGCAGGGCGACCAGGTCTCCGGTGAACGCAGACCCCGACACCCGCAGATCCGCACTGGACAGCGCGACGACGCCAATGGTGGCGATCAGGATGCCGATCCAGGCCCGCCGTGGCACTTGCTGGCCACGTGCCCGCGCTATCAACGCGGCGAAGATCGGCTGCGCTGCGGCGAACGCCGTCGCCGAGGCGACAGAGGTCATCGACAGGCTGGAGGTCCAGGCTGCGAAGTGAACTCCCAGAGCCAGCCCGGCCGCCAGTGCCGCGAGCCACTCGGCACGGCACAACGACCGGAACTCCCTGCGATGCCGCCAGAACGCATAGGGGGCGAGCACCCCAGCGCCGATGACATTGCGCCAAAACGCGATCGCCAGTGCCGGAGCCGCAGTGGCGGCGATCAGAGGGCCGGACGCGCCGGCAGAGACGAGGGCTATCGCCAGGACCACGAAGTCGGCGGTCGGCGGTCGATGAATCGCCAAAACCTGAGATTGCCGGACGGGAGGGGGCGGCGTGGCGATTCGGGCTGTCAGGGGTTCTCCCAGCGTACGAGCAGGTCAAGGATCCATCGCCAGCGTAGCCCCACCGAGCTATGGGAGAAAAACCCGCATGTACCGAAAGAGCGGATGCTGCTCCTGACATGGCGCGTGATCACACCCACATGAGGTCCTCATCCGACCTCCGCGCGAAATACAGCAGAAGTTCTCCAAGCCCAAAGGCCCGCTCTCTTTAGCGATCACTGGCAAGAACCAGGAATGCGACCAGCTTCACACTGCCATCCGCGTCCCGCCGGGTTGGCGGGACGCGAGGACACCTCACGGGCGGCCTTCGGGCCGAGATCGAGGGTTGAGAGTGCGCGTCCGCTGTAAGACTCGACCCTGTTGGTCGCCACCGTCTCCCACCGCCGCATGGCCGACTGTTCTTGCAGGTCGACGACGACGACGGCAGCGGCGGCGCGGACGAACGCCACGGCTCCGGAATCACCGGGTTCCGCCGGCGGATCGAGGCGCACGACGGTCACCTCACACTGACCAGCCCACCCGGTGGGCCGACCACTCTCCAGGTGGAGCTGCCATGCGGATCGTGATCGCCGAGGACGACCCACTGCTGCGCGAAGGGCTCGCGCCGCTGCTGCGCGCGGAGTCCTTGGACGTGGTGGCCACCACCGACGGCCCGGACGCCTTCCTGGCCGCCGTCGACGCCCACGCACCCAATGTCGCCATCGTCGACGTCCGGATGCCACCGACCCACACTGACGAGGGGATCACCGCGGCCGTCGAAGCCAGGCGCCGTCAGCCCGACCTGGCCGTACTCGTGCTGTCCGCCTACGTGGAGCAGGCGTTCGCCACCGAACTGCTCGCCAGGGGTGCCATCCGGCTCGGATACCTCCTCAAGGAGAGGGTCGGCCGCGTCGAGCAGTTCCTCGACGCACTGCACCGGGTGGCCAACGGAGGTACGGCCATCACCGATCGGGCGGACCGGCGGGTCACCGCCGTCCTGCGCTACCTCGAAGACACCCAACGCCGAGGTCCTGCGGTGCCGTAGGAGCTTCTCCGTCCGGGGTATGGAACACTTCGCCGACTCGTTGGCCGACCTGGCCTGCGTGGCCCGGCCCGTGACCGATCCGGCGACGGGGAACTGATCGGCACCATCAACCTGGCCTGTGACATGAGCACCTATCACCTTGGTGGCCTCGTTAGGCGTAGGTCGATGGTCGCAGTGGGGTTCGGGTCCTGCGACCGATACGTGGCCATTGGGCGCGCATCTATGGTTGAACCGGAACGTGATCATCGTTCGGGTGGGCTGGTGGCCTGTACCCGGTTGCAGAGGGGCGACTACCGGTGAGCGGACGGAACGTAGTGGATGAGGTGCCGGGCTCTGCTGGCAGGACGGTGGTCCTCGGCCCGGGTGGGCTCGTCGGTACGGCCTGGTTGGCCGGGCTGGTGGCAGGGCTGCGGCACGAGGGAGTGGATCTCGGTGAGGCGGACCTGATCATCGGTACCTCCGCCGGGGCGATCGTAGGCGCCGCGCTGGCCACCGGCCAGGGCCTTGACCGGCTCGCCGTTCTCCCTGCCGGCTCCGGCGGTTCACCGCGCCAGGGTGACCCCGAGCAACTGGTCGGTGTGTTCTCTGTGCTCGGCGATGCCGACCTTGATCCGGTGGAGAAGTTGCGGCGGGTCGGCCGGCTCGCGGTCGCCGCCGAGACCATCAGCGAGCAACAACACATTGCCCAGATGCAGTACCTGATCGCCGCACACCAGTGGCCCTCGCGCAGGCTGCTCATCCCCGCGGTTGATGCCGAAACTGGCGAACCCGTGGTTTGGGACAGCGCCAGCGGCGCACCGTTGCCCGCTGCGGTGGCCTCCAGTACCGCCTTTCCCGGAGCCGCCCCGCCGATCACTATCAACGGCCGGCGGTACATGGACGGCGCCCTGCGGGCGGGCGCCAACATAGACCTGGCTGAGGGAGCCTCAGTCCTGGTGGCCCTCGAGCCGGGGGCTCACAGGTTCGGCTCGACCGACGAGGCAGGCGGCGACACCGCCGGGCCGGGAGGGCATCCGGTCGTGACGATCGCCCCCGACCCGGCGGCGGTGGAGGTCTTCGGCCCCGACCTAGGGGACCGAAGCGTCTGGCAACCGGCCTATCAGGCCGGGACACGACAGGCAGCCGAAGCCGCCGAGCGCGTTCGCGCCGCCTGGCAATCCGCGCACCGATAGCGCGACGCAGCCCGCTGGCACGACATGCCCCCGCACGCCGTGGTCAGCGGGCACGTTTATGACATGCACAGCCGCAGCTTGTGACCAAATGAGATCCGATGCGGGCACCTCGCACTTCGCAGCCCTACGCTCGGTGGCATGACCTTTAGAGCTCGCCGAGCTCGCCGAGCGGCTTCTTCCAGTAGTCCGTGTCGGGAATGGAGCGGCCGGGGTCGATGACGATGTGCATGATCTGGGTGAAAATCTTGAACGCGTCGTCGTCGCCGACGCGTATCTCCATACGGTTCATGCGCTGGTACCAGTACTGCTGCTCGTCCTCGATCCG
>JAOPYO010000234.1 GCA_025964575.1 Actinomycetes bacterium | reverse complement strand
CGCCATGACCCGGCCGGCGCGCCGCAGACCGGCCAGCGCCCGGTTCAGGTGACGCGGGTTGTCGATGTAGCGGATCTGCCCGCGGGAGTCGCCCAGGACCGCGAGGTGCTTGATACCGACATCCACCGACCGTCGATCACGCACCCCCGGAGTCTGCCCACGAGTCGTGTCCCCTGCAAGGCACGTCAGCCCGAGATAAATAGCTGTAGACCGAGACGTTGGAGATGGTCTTCCAGCGCGTGCGGTCGGTGGAGAACTGCAGCAGTACTGCGCTTCCCTTGGCGGGCAGCACGTATCCCGCGCAGGGAGGAACTCGCGCAGCTCGCCTGCATAAGTGTGGAGTACTACCAGCGGCTCGAGCAGGGCCGCGCGACCCGGCCCTCAGACGAGGTACTCGACGCCATTGCCCAGGTGCTCTCCCTCGACGCGGTGGAACGCGCCTACCTCGACTCCCTGGCCCACCCGCCCACTCGTCCCGTCGCCCTGCCCACAGCTGGTGAGGTACGGCCGGAACTGCAGCGCATGCTCACCCTGATAGACCGGATCCCAGCGCTGATCAAAAGATCATGATCTGAGCTTCACACCCTCGAGTCGGTGAACCTCTTCATGTGTTCTGCTCGGTGCTCAGGCGGACTTCACGGGGAGCCGCACCGTATCGGTGGCGGAAGGCGGTGCTGAGGGCGCTGGCGGAGGAGAACCCCGAGGCATAGGCCAAGTCGGTGATCGGCAGGTGGCGATACGCCGGATCCTGGAGGCGCGTCCGGACCAGACGCAGTCGCTCTTCCCGGATAAGGTCGCGGGGTGTGGTGTCGGCGCGCTGCAGGGCGAGCTGGATCTGGCGTAGCGACCATCCCAGGTCCTGGGCGATCGTCTTTCCGGTCAGCTCCGGGTCGGCGGCATGCGCACGGACGTAACGACGCACCAGCGCCTCGACCTCGGCCAGATGCGCCGGGACGTCCGGGCGGTCGTCTCCGGCGACGATCATGCACAGCAGCTCGACGAGGCGGTCACAGACCGCGTCGAACTGGTGGCAGGCCAGGCTGTCACGTTCACGGGCCAGCCCGCTCACCATGTCGCCGACGACGCGGCCCAGCCCGGCCGTCAGGTCCAGGCCCGCGGCCAGCGGAGAGGAGCGGCCGAGCGGGCCGTCCACCTGATGTGCCGGGATCGTCATGATGAAGCCGTGCGTGCCCAGACCCTGGACGAACTCGACCGGCTCCGCGAAGGTCACCAGGCTTCCGGTGCCGACCTCCAGACGGGTCTGCCGTCCGTCCTGCCGCACGGACATCTCCCCCGCGAGCGGAATCAGGAACCGGTAGTCCTCGTCAGGAGAACGGCGGACCTGTCCGTACGTGCGGTTGTAGATGATCGCGCCTGACCAGTACTCGACGAGCTGGTAGTCCGGGCTGCGCTGGCGGATGGTCGACCCGCTGAAGTCGGCGCACGGAAACCGGTAGTCCAAGGCGGACTGGTAGGCGGTGATGTGCGCGCCCCAGAAACCGGCGCGCTCAAGCGGAGGCAGTTCGTCGGTCGACGTCGACTCCACCGTGTAGGTATCCACGGGCACCCCTTGCAACAGTCCCGAGACCCCAAACGAGAGTTACGGACGAAGTTTCCTTAACTAGCATCGGCACAGTAATGCACCAACCGCCCACACAACCCTGGAATTCGCCTTTGCGCGTCACAGCAACTTCTCTGCGCGTACGCACAAGTAGCCAGGCAGGGACGGTTCTAATGTCTCCGTAATCCGATGTGTCCTAGATCATACAGAGAGTGACGGAGGCCCCGGTCCCGGCTGGAGGACCACGACGATGCACCCCTCAACTCCCGACCGCATAGGAAAGGCCGCCTCGCTGACGCTGGGTGGCCCGGCGGTCGACCCAGATGTCCCCCTTTCGTTCACGAGGATCTGATGGAGTACTACCTACCGGTCATCGCGTTCGTCTGTTCGAGCGCGGCCTTCTTCAGCGTCGCGGTACTGCTGATGCGCCAGCGGCGGATCACCGCGGATCTGGAAGAGCAGAACGTACTGCTGGAAGCGAAGCTGCGGGCCCGGGACGAGGAACTGCAGCACCTTGTCGCGGTCAGCCTCCCCGAGGTGCTGGCCTCTCCGGGCCTCAAGCCAGGCGTGGTCCCCGGCGTCCTGCACGGACGGCTGCTTCAGGAGACCGAGTTCGCTCGGGACCTCCATGCGGTGACCGATCTGTTCGCCACGTCCGTCGAAGAGCTCAGGGCCCGTGCCGACCAGTCGGCCAAGGCCACGCTCAGAGCGATGATGCGCACCGTGCAGAGCCTGGCCAATGAGCAGCAGGTCGCCATCTCGGCCATGCAGGAGAGACACGACGATCCGGAGGTACTCGAGGACCTCCTGCGGATCGACCATATGAACGCCCAGCTCGGAAGGCGTGTCCAGGCCACTGCAGTGCTGTGCGGGTCCTGGCCGGGCCTGCAGCGCTCGGCCTCCTCACTCAGCGACGTCGTGCGCGGTGCGACCTCACGGATTCGGGACTACCTGCGGATCCGGATCTACGAGGAGCCGAACATCGCGGTGGTGAGCCGTGCTGTGGAACCCGTGGTGCTGGCCATCGCCGAACTCCTCGACAACGCCGCACGTCACTCTCAGCCCAGCACCTCGGTCGAGGTCAACTTCCAGCCCACGCACAACGGCATGGCCATCATGATCGACGACGCGGGCGTCGCCATGGACATCGAGGAGCTTCGGCAGGCGGCCATGCTGCTGGACGGGCACCAGTCCATCGACGTTTACCGGCTCGGCGACCCGCCGCAGATCGGTTTCGCGGCGGCCGGGGTCCTGGCCGCACGCTATGGCTTCAAGGTCTCGGTGGACAGCCGCTCACCCTACGGTGGTGTCCGTGCGGTGGTGTTCCTGCCCGCGGTCCTGCTCACCGGGGTTCCCGGAGAGGCCGATCCGCCTCGTGCCGTCCGTACCGAGTCCGGTCCGCAGGTTCCGGCGCTGACCACCGGTGGCCTTCCCAGACGTCGTAGAAGCGAGCTGGGGGAACTCGCGTCGACCGCCGGTGGGCTGGACCAGCCCGTCACCGGTCCTGCCCGACCTCCCCGGGAAATCGCCGCCGGCATGGGCGCCTGGCAGCGCGGCACTCGATCCGGCCGGGCCGTCGCCCCGTCTGAAAGCGGAAAGAAGGACCGGCCATGAACGAGGTCACGAACAACAAGCTCGGCTGGATGCTGGACGACGCGCTGAGAATGCCGGAGACGCGGTACGCGATCCTGCTGTCCGCCGACGGGCTCCTCATCGCGCACTCGGCGGGAATCCATCGGGACGACGCCGAAAGGCAGGCCGCCGGGATGTCCGGGCTGCAGTCGCTCGCCCGGAGCACCGCCGAGTTCTGCGGGAATCCGGACACTCTTTGGCACCAGACGGTCAGCGAGTTCGAGGACGGCTACGTGTTCCTGGTCGCCGCCGGTGTGGGCGCCTACCTGGCGGTTTCGGCGAGCCAGCACGTGGACATGGAGGCGGTCTCCTTCCGGCTGCAGGAACTCGTACAGCGTCTGGGCAAGGAGCTGATCAGCCCGCCCCGTCAGGGCACCGGCGTCTCCGCATGAAACCACCCAGACGGGCCCTGGTGCGGCCGCACGTGGTGACGGGCGGCCGCGCGCATCCGACCCGCAACGTGTTCGACCTCGTCACGCTGGTCATCGCTGTCGGCGACCACACCGCCCGCCTCGTCCCCGAGCAGCGACGGCTCATGGAGCTGTGCCGGGGTGGGGCGCTGTCGGTCGCCGAGATCGCCGGCCATCTCGAGCTGCCGGTCAGCGTCACCAAGGTGCTGTTGTCCGATCTCGTGGACAGCGGTCACCTCGCCACCCGTTCGGCCAGGCCCTCGTCCCAGCGGCCCTCGGCCAGTCTTCTCCAGGAGGTGCTCGATGGGCTCCGCGCTCGCCTCTGAAGGTCTGTATCTCAGCGACACCGTGCAAACCGCTGCGAAGATCCTGATTGTCGGACATTTCGCGGTGGGCAAGACTACGTTCGTCGGCACGCTGTCGGAGATCCGTCCGCTGCGCACCGAGGAGCGCATGACACAGGCCGGGGAGCTCGTCGACGACCTGGCCGGGGTCCGCGAGAAGACCACGACCACCGTGGCGATGGACTTCGGCCGCCTTACGCTCAGTGAGCAGCTCGTCCTTTACCTGTTCGGCGCCCCCGGGCAGCAGCGCTTCACCCAGCTCTGGCATGACCTCTCCCTCGGCGCGCTCGGTGCGCTCGTGCTCGTGGACACCAGCCGTCTCGAGCTGTCCTTCGATGTCGTGAACCTGCTCGAGCAGCGTGGGCTGCCCTACGCCGTGGCGGTCAACCAGTTCGACGGCGGGCCGTCCTTCCCGACGAACGAGGTGCGCGAAGCCCTCGACCTCCTCCCCACGACCCCCCTTGTCACCTGCGACGCTCGCGACCATACGTCGTCCGTCCGGGCGCTGATCGCCCTCGTCGACCATCTCCTCTTCCTCGAACAGGACCAGGCATGACCGCTGACACTCCCCAGGAGCGCACCCCGCTGTACGACGCCGAGTTCGCCGCCGACCCGGCCGGCGTCTACGCCAAATTGCGCGCTTACGGGACGTTCGCACCGGTCGAACTGTCGCCAGGAGTGCCCGCGACGCTCGTCCTCGGCTACGACGCGGCCCTCGAAGTGTTGCGCGACCCCGGCACCTTCCCCAAGAACCCGCAGCGCTGGGAGAAGTCGCTTCCTCCGGACTGCCCGGTGCTGCCGATAATGGGTTACCGGCCGAGCGCCCTTTACACCGACGGCAGCGTCCACGCGCGGCTGCGCGGGGCGATAACCGATGCCCTGGGCCGGGTCGACACCACGGTGCTCCGGGACTACGTAGAGCAGAGCGCCGACACCCTCATCGACCGGTTCGCGGGCGACGGGCAGGCCGACCTGCGCGGGCAATACGCCAAAGCGCTACCACTGCTGGTCTTCAACCGGCTCTTCGGCTGTCCGCCCGACATCGCCGACCGGCTGGTCTCTGGCATGATCGGGATCTTCGAGCTCGTCGACGCCGAGAAGGCCAACGCCGAGCTCACGCGAGGCGTCATGGAACTGATCGCGCTCAAACGCGCCCGTCCCGCGGCGGACGTGACGTCGTGGCTGCTGAGTCATCCGGCCGAGCTGACCGACCAGGAGATGGCCGACCAACTCGTCCTGCTCATGGGCGCGGGCACCGAGCCGGAACAGAACCTCATCGCCAACACCCTGCGGCTGCTGCTGTCCGACGAGCGCTTCGCCGGAGACCTCACCGGCGGAAGCCTCCCCGTCGAGGACGCCCTCGACGAGGTGCTGTGGACCGACCCGCCCATGGCCAACTTCGGCTTCACCTACCCCGAGCGCGACCTCGAGCGCGACGGCGTCCTTCTGCCGGCCGACCAGCCGGTCGCCGTCAGCTTCGGAGCCGCCAACACCGACCCTTCGAAGGCGCATGGGCAGCGGGCGGGCAACCGGGCCCACCTGGCTTGGAGCGTCGGCCCGCACACCTGCCCGGCCAAGGGACACGCCCGGCTTATCGCCTCCGTCGCCATTGAGAAGCTCTTGGACCGCCTACCGGACATGGACTTGGCCGTCGCCGTCGACGAGCTCCAATGGCGTCCCGGCCCTTTCCATCGGGCCCTGTCGGCACTTCCGGTCCGGTTCTCCCCGGTACCCGTCATGGCGGCCGGCCCGCCAGCGGAACATCCTGTAACCGCCGACCCGGCGCCCGTCGCGATGTCACCGACCACGTCTGAGACCCACGATCAGGCACCCCGGCGTCGCCGGCCGCACCTCACACGGTGGTGGCGCGGCTGATTCCGCACTGGCCGGTCCGTCAACCCAAGGCGATTATGCGGCTCGGCACCAGCCAGGGACAGGCAGACCGGAGCGCCGAACGGCGTCGACCAACCAGGCCGGGCTGCCATCCCCCTCAGCATGCGCAGCAGAAGCAGGTCGACCAGGCGTGTGCGGAAGGTCGTACGGCAGTTGATCTCATCGCAGACCTGGCCTCCAATCGGGCCGTCGGCTACCTGAAGGACTTGCGCCGCCGACTGCACCCGTACGCGACGACCCGGGCCGTACAAGACTTCAACGAGTACGCGGAGATCCGGCTGCCTGCCCTGCAGCCAGCAATAGAGCCTGCTGGATCCCGATGACGGTCGCAGCCCCGACGATCTCCCCCCTGGTGATCATCTCCGGTGTGTCCCTCAGTGGGATCCATCGCACCAGTTCGGCCTCGTCCGCATCGGGTTCGCCGACCTGCTCTGCTGTAGATGAACGCGTTGAAGTGCGGCTCCTTGCCATGCTCGATGGGCGGCGGGTGGTGCAGGCCGAACGCGACGTCCATCGGCGGGAGAGTCTCGCGGGGCCTTTACTGCTGTCAACCTGCGAGCCATGCCGGGCCGGTTGTCACCCGGGTTGGTTAGTGTTTGGAGCAGGGCTGATGAGGGAGTTGTGGATGGCAAGGTTCGTGGACTTCGTGCACGCCGCGACCGGCCACGCTCCCTACCCGTATCAGGTCGGGCTCGCCGCTGAGGGACTTCCCGGACTTCTCAAGGTCCCGACCGGGGCGGGCAAAACGGTCGCGGCGGTACTGCCCTGGCTGTATCGCCGTCTGGTCTCGGCGCCGGAGCAGACACCACGTCGGCTGGTTTATGTGCTGCCGCAGCACAGTCTGGCCGAGCAGACGTTCGCGCGGGTGGGCGAGTGGCTGGATCGGCTCGGGTGCGCTGAGGAGGTCGGGCTGCACTTGCTGGCGGGCGGGTCGGCTCGGGAGGGAGCTTGGCGGCGTCATCCTGAGCGGGTCGCGATCGTGGTCGGTACCCACGACATGCTCGTGAGCCGGGCGCTGATGCGCGGGTTCGCCGACTGGCAGGGGATGGCGCCGGTGTCGTACGGGCTGCTCCATACCGACACCCAGTGGGTCTTCGACGAGATGCACCTGCTCGGTCCGGCGCTGCCGACGAGCGTCCAGCTCCAGCGGCTGCGCGTCCTGCTCGGCACGGCCGCGCCGACCAGGACCATGTGGATGTCCTCCACCTGGGACCCGACCGGCCCGGAGAGTCCGCTTTCCCTGGTGGAACTGAGCGACGCGGACAGAAAGGGTGAACTGGCCGCACGGCTGAACACGGTACGGCGGATCAGGTGGCTGGAAGTGCGACCCGAGCGCTACCTCCAGGACCTCGCCCAGGCCCTCGATGCGGCGCACGTCCCCGGGACTCAGACCATCGCTGTGCTCAACACCGTGGAGCGAGCACGGGCGTTGTACGGTGCGCTGCGTGAGGCCGCCCCTGACCGGGACGTACTGCTGATCCACCCGCGTTTCCGGGCTGCCGATCGCCGGCGTCGGCTGGCGGAACTGGGCGAGGCGGGACGTGACCGGATCATCGTCGCTGTGCAGGCGCTGGAAGTCGGGATCGACATCTCCAGCCGTACCCTGCTGACCGAACTCGCGCCCTGGAGCTCGATCGTGCAGCGCGCCGGCCGCTGCAACCGCGACGGCGAGTACGCCGAGGGGGCCGACCTGCTGTGGTGCAGGCCGCCGGACGGCGGCGATTCCGACGCGGAAGCGTCTGCGCGGTGGCTCACCGCGCACGAGGGCCAGGCGGTCACCTCGACGCAGTTGCAGGAAGCGCGGATCAGCCAGTACACCCCGCCTGTCCGGGAGTTGCGCAGGCGCGATCTGCTGGAGCTGTTCGACACCGCCGCAGACCCGTCGGGTGAGGACGTCAGCCGTTGGATCTGCGACACCGCCGACCACGCGGTGCTGGTCGCCTGGCGCAGTTGGGAGTCCGGGGAGCCCTCCGACGAAGAACACGATCCGGGTCGTGACGAGCTCTGCCAGGCTCCGCTTGCCGACGTGGCGCAGATGCTCGACGGCCGCGCCTGGGTGCGGGACCGCCTGGACTGGCACTGGCGGCCGGCCGTGGCCGAGGATCTGCATCCCGGCGCGACTCTATTGTTGGACGCCCAATACGGCGGCTACCTCCCAGGCGAAGGCTGGGCCCCCGAGAGCCGTACGCCAGTACCGCCCTCTGGCGGAGCACCGGCCCCGCGGGCCTTCGCCTGCACCAAGTGGGTCAGTCTCGACCAGCACCTCATGGAGACCGAGGACGAGGCGCGCAGGCTCATCGACGCTCTGCCGGGCCTGTCCGAGAAGCAGCAGGAGGCCGTCACCCGGGCGGCCCGCTACCACGACCTCGGCAAATGCCACGAGGTGTTCCAGGAGATGCTGCGGGCGGGCGGCGGCGACCCGCCGGAGGGTCTGCTGGCCAAGTCCAAGGCCCCCCACAACACGGGCCGCTCCAGTCGGGCGTACTTCCGGCACGAGCTGGTCAGCGCGCTCATGCTGTTGCACAGTGACCACTGGCTCGGCGACCGGGCCGATCACGTGCTGGTGACCTACCTGGTCGCCGCGCATCACGGCAAGGTGAGGATCTCGGTGCGCCCGCAGGGGGAGGAGGCGCCGATGCTCCTGGGCGTACGGGACGGAGACTGCACACCGCCGGTCGAACTTTCGACCGGCGAGCGTTTCCCCGGCCGGCCACTGCAGACTGCGATCTTCGAGCCCGGGACCGCCGGGTCGTGGACGGAGCGGGCACTGACGCTGCGCGACCGCCATGACCTCGGGCCCTTCCGGCTCGCCTACCTCGAGACCCTCGTACGCGTCGCCGACTGGCGATCCAGCGCCCGCCACGACGGCCCCGTGGACGGGCTCACCTAGTCCGGCTCCGCGCTCATCCAGGCCCGCATCGACCAGGCCATCCCACCGCACCGACCATCCATCTTGAGCCCAAGCAGTCCTACGTAGTCGTGAGTGCAACGGTCGGGGCGACCTTGGAGGCCCGTACCGCCGGATAGAGACCGGCGGCCGCTCCGATGACCAGAGCGGCGGCCGGGGTGGCCAGGAGAGCCCAGGCGGGCACTACCGTTGGCCAGCCCTGGGCGAGGGCGTATCCGGCGGTCACGAGCGCGCCGATGGCCAGGCCTGCGGCTCCGCCGAGCGCTGACAGCATCAGCGACTCGGTGAGGAACTGCGTGCGGATCTGGCCCCGGGTGGCGCCGAGGGAGCGCCGAAGCCCGATCTCCCGGCGCCGTTCCAGCACCGAGATGACCATGGTGTTGGCGACGCCTATACCTCCCACCAGCAGAGCGACTGCACCCAGGCCGAGTAGGAGCCCGGTGAACGTTCCGGTGGCCGCCGCCCTGGCTGCCAGCGCGTCGGACGGCCGGGACACCTCTACCTGACCTGGATTCTCGGGGTTGACAGTGCGGGCGAGAACATCCCGTACGGCCTGGACCGACTCCTGCGAGGACCGCTCGTAGAGCGTGGTCGGATGACCGTCGAAGCCCATCTGGCCCTGGGCCACCGTCATGCCGATCAGCGCCGCCCGGTCGATTTCGGGAGCCAGCGGCAGCGTGTCGAGAATGCCGATGACGGTGAACCAGCGGTTCCCGATCCAGACCTGGACGCCGGTGTGGTCGATGCCGAGGTCACGTGCCGTCACCGAGCCGAGCACGACGGCGGGGTAGCGGGCCGTGGCCTGGTTGAGCCAGGACCCGGTGACGACTCGGCCGCCCAGCGTGTGCAGCAGGTCGAGCGAGGTGGCCTGCACTGCGAAGCCGCCGGTGTTCTGCCTGGGGATATGGTCGGTCCGCCTGATCGACGCGTTGAGGTTGCCGGTCGCGCTGACCGCCGTGACGGGGCCGATCCGCCGCAGCATCGCCGGTGAGCTGGTCGGAAGCTGCGCCTGGCCGCTGCCGAAGCTCGAACCTGGCTGGACTCGCAGCAGATTGGTGCCCAACCGGTCGAGCTGGCGGATCAGCCGCTCCTGGCCGGAGGCGGAGATGCCGATCACCGAGACCATGGTGGCGATACCGATGGCGATGCCGAGCGCGGACAGCACCACTCGGGTGGGGCGGGCCCGTAGCCCGGAGGCTCCCACGTGCGCCATGTCGCGGGGCGTGAGCCGGGACGGGGTGAGAGCGGTCACTGGAGAGCCTCCTGACGGTCGTCGGAGACGATCCGCCCGTCGCGCATGCGTACCTGTCTCGGGCACTGGGAAGCGATCTCCAGGTCGTGAGTAATGATCACAACAGTGGTCCCCTCGATATGCAGCTCCGAGAGCAGGCCGAGCACCTCGCCGCCCGCGGCCGAGTCGAGGTTGCCGGTCGGCTCGTCGGCCAGCAGCAACGGCGGTTCGCCGACGACGGCCCTGGCGACCGCCACTCGCTGCTGTTCTCCACCGGAGAGCTGGTGCGGCCGGTGGTCCAGCCGGTGCCCCAGTCCGACCCGGACCAGCGCGGCCTCGGCCTTTTCGCGCCGGACACGCAGCGGCCGGCCCGCGTACAGCAGCCCGGCCGCGACGTTGTCCAGTGCCGAGCTTCCCGGATCCAGGTGGAACTGCTGGAACACGAACCCGATGCGGGTGGCGCGCAGCGCGGACAGCTCGCGATCCGACAGCGTGCCGACCTCGTAGCCCGCGATGACGACCGTGCCGGACGAGGGCAGGTCGAGTGTGCCGATGAGGTGGAGCAGCGTTGACTTGCCCGAGCCGGACGGGCCGACGATGGCCAACAGCTCACCGGCTGCCACCGTCAGATTCACCCCGCGCAGCGCGTCGACCCGATCGGCGTAGCGCTTGGTGACGTCGCTCAGCTCGATGATCCTGGACGTCATTCGGCCGCCACCCCGACCTTCATCCCGGACGTCAGCCCGGCACCGGAGATCTCGACCCGGCCATTCCCGTAGCCGCCGGTCGTCACGGCCACGATCCGCCGCACGCCACCCGGCTCGATGATCTCCACGCCGAAGCCTCCCTCGCGCAAGGCGAGCAGCGCCTCGACGGGCACGCTCAGGACATTGCTGCGGTGCTGCCGCTCCAGCGTCACCGTCACCGGCGCCTGGTCGAGTCGGCCGACCTGGCGGGCGTCGGTCAGCTCTATGTCCACCTCGACGGTGGGCTCTGGACTCTGCCCGCTCTGCGCCCCAGCCGCCTTCTTGGCGACCGTGCCCACCGAAACGATCTTCCCGTGGGCGGTGCCGCCGCCCGGAATCTGGATGGTCGCCGGGGCGCTGGGCTTGGCCAGTTCTTGTTGGTCCGCCTTGAGGTCGATGTGGACGACCCGCTTCGTGCTCGTGACGGTGAGGGCCTGTCGGCCCGGATGGATCGGGTCGCCAACGGCGATCTTCGCAGAGGTGATCCGTACCGGGGAGGGCAGGAAGACCACCTGTGCCGCGTCCACCCGCCCGGTTTGCTTCAGCCCGTTGTCCTTCTGCCAGGCCCGTACGGCCTTGGTGGTCTCCCAGGTGAACTTGTCGTCCACGGTCATGTCAGAGCCGTACCCGAGGTGGTGCAGCGCACGGTCGAGCTGGTTGACGTCCGGGCCGTTGTCCACTCCCTGCTCGAGTGTGCGGTAGAGCGGTATCGACCCGTACATCAGCACGACCGGTCTGCGGTCCACTTTGTAGAGGGCGTCGCCCTGCCGGAGCTCCCTCCCGGGGACGGGGACCGCGGTGACGGTGCCGTTCACCGCATTCGTGATCGTTCGCTCGCCGCCGTACGTCAGCGTGGCGTCAACCGAGGTGGTGTCGGCCAGATCGCCCCGCGTGATAACGGCCGTGGTGATGGACGCGGGCTTGGCCGCGGCTGTACCTCCGTTCCCGCCGAAGGCCACGGCCACGCCACCGCCGAGGATCACGGCGGCCATGGCTCCGACGGCGAGAACGCGCCGGTTCACTTCCAGCTCTTCTGGCAGTCGGCCAGCGACTGCTGCCACTTGGCCTTGTTGCTGCCGCCGTCGTAGCCGGGCGGCGGCCCGCCGAGGCTGCCGGGGGCCGGGTCCGGCCAGTCGAAGCCGTCCCCGCGCATGCAGCGGGCGAGCTTCACGAGGCGGTCGTGGGTCTTGGGGTCGCTCGCGTCGATGGGCTTGCCCGGGGGTTGGAACTGCTTGCACGCGGCCTCGGCTTGATCGGAGATGGCGAGGCCGCCGGAGGGGACGTCCTTCGGGTTGTCGGGCATGTTGATGCCGTGCGCTCGCAGACACCGGGCGTACTTGATCTGCGCCTCCTGAGGATCAGTGGACACCTTCGCCGTGGCGCCGGCAGAAACCTTGCCTCCGCCTGCGCTTGCAACGCCGGTGTTGGAGGAGGTGCCTCCGCAAGCGGTCAGCGCCAGCGCCGGGACGACCGCAAGCAGGATGGATGGGCGTTTCATGAACTTCTCCAGAGGGGGAATCAGGCATGCGGGCATGCTTGGGGTCGTGCTCGTGCGGTCCCGAGCACGTCCAGGTGGCGACTTGTCAGGTCAGGAGGGGATGGGGCAGCCGCTGTCGGGCAGTGGGAAGGGCGTGGGATTCGGGGTGGGTGCGGCGACCACGACCGCCTTGCCCTGCTCGGACAGCCACCCCTCGTGGACATACCAGGAGCCGGGCACTGACGGCCGCACTCCCCTGAGAGGCACGTAGATCACCGTGATCGTCACGCCGCGCGCCCCCAGCATCGCCCGCACCTGGTCGAAGGTCTTGTTGACGAAGTTTCTGCATTGCAGCGGCTCACCCGGATTGCTGAGCTGGCCGAAGCCCTCATAGCGCTCCCTGGGACGGCCCTTCCGTCCCAGCCTGATGTCGGCATGGCCCTGATAACCGACCGGGATCTTCACCCCGATCGTGCAGCGGGGCTCGAACGTGCAGGCCCCGGGAGTATGGATCGGGGCGATCAGATCCGGCCTGCGGGTGATCTCCTCGGAGGTCAGGCCGATGTACCTCTTTTCGAACTGCGGGAAGATACCGCCTTCCACGCTCGGAGAAACCGGAACCACTCTCAGGGTGATGTCCAGATGCTTCGACCGGAGTTGCGCTTGATAGAGCTTGGGGCTGGCGAAGATGTCCCGCACTGTGACGACGTAGTAGCCGCCTTCCCGTCGGATGTCGAGCGCGGCAGAGGCCGGACGGGTGCCGAGGCCGGGCAGGATCCAGCTCAGCGCCACCGCCGTCATGGCTAGTGCGGCGACCAGCGGAAGAGCGATTCGCGGCCGCCATCGGCGAACGGGCGCCGCAGTCGGGACGGGAAGAGCAGTGATCTCTGCGAGGAGATCACGTGCGCCGCCCGTCAGACCCGGACCGGGGTCCGGGGCGATCCCTACGATCAACCGGTCGATGTCCTGCTTCATGACTTCACCTCAGAGAGCGCGGTGGCCCGCGAGCCGTATCTGGCGAGATCGAGTCCCACGGCGTCCAGCTCCTTGGCGAGACGCTTGCGGGCCCTGTGCAGCCGGATGCGCAGCGCACCGCCGGAGCAGCCGAGGACCGTGGCGATCTCCGATGGGCGTAGGCCCTCCCACCCGGACAGCGCGAGCAGTTCGCGGTCGTCGGAGCTGAGCCGCTGGAAGGCCGTACGAACAGCATCGTTGTCGCGGTCCTCGACGGGATCGGTCCAGGTCGCCATCTCTGAACGGAGCCGTTCCGCCAGCGCGGTCCGCCGCGCCTCTCCCCGATGCTGGTTGGCGAGAACTCGGCGCGCGACGCCGTACAGCCAGAGCCGCGTCTCCTCGCCGGCCGGGACGTGGGCCAGCCGCCGCCACGCGGTCGTGAAGGTCTCCGCGATCGCGTCGGCAGCGTCGTCCGGCGAGCGGGTGCGTCGCCGGACGTAGCTGAGCACGGCTGGATACTGCGTCATATAGATCTCCTCGAAGCGACGCTCGGGATCGAGCTCTCCCACGCTGCTTCCTTCCGATGGCGGTCCCGTCGACTCAGCAAATGTCCGGCTCTAGGGGGGTGTTACACCCAAAGCCAGAATTGCAATGGCCCGTGAGGAACTGTCCTCACAGGAGCAACCCCCGTTTGTAGATCTGGTGGCTCAGTCTGTTCAGGGCGGTCGGCGTGCGCGGAGGATACGCAACATCACGGTAGGCGCGGGCGTCTTCACGGCCGTCGCGGTGGTGGCAGGAGTGGCCGTCGCGGGAACCGTCCACCATGGCGGCACCTCGGCGATCGCACAGTCGGCCTCGACGAAGTACCCGAAGCCGGCGCCAGCCGGCCGGACCGAAGTCCCCGGTGACACCCGCGGCGGTGGTGGAGGAGACGCTTCGCCTGCTGCCAAAGGGGGGCCGTGGCCGAAATGCTCGGGCTCTCGGAAGGAACGGTGAAGGTCCAGAGCCAACGCGCCAGGGCCGTCCTGCGGCGGATGCTCGCCGAAGAAAGCCCGGCACGCTCGGGCGAGGCCCTAGAAGATCGTTGAGGATCTCTCTTTTTCTGGCATATCTCATTCTCGCGTCATCGTCATCGCTCCCGCCAGGTCTTCACGGGCAGCGCTGCTGTGTGGCGGAGGGTGTTGGGGTGTGCTCGGGCGCGGCCATATCGAGGAGGGTCATGGAGTCGTGGTCGGGGGTGCCGGGCTCGGCGTAGTAGGTGATCAGGCGATGGCCGGGGGTGCCGTCCAGGCGCATGGACTGGTATCCGAGGGTGAGGTCGCCGACGTCGGGGTGGTGGAAGGTTTTCTGGCCGTGGGAGGTGCGGCCCCTGACCTCGTAGCGGTCCCAAAGGCGGGCGAAATCGGGGCTTTTGAGCAGGAGTTCGCCGACGAGAAGATCAACGAGGCGTACGAGCGCGTCCTGGCCTCCGACGTGCGGTACCGGTTCGTGATCGACGTCTCGACACTGGGCTGAACCGCAGTCCGCTTCGCACCCGCGAACGTCTGATCGCAGGTTGCGCGGTGGTCGTGCTCATGAGGCAATGCTGTTCAGCTCGGTCAGCTCGTCCTCGGAAAGGGTCAGCGCAGCACCGGCGACGTTGTCGCGCAGATGCGCGACGGATGAGGTACCTGGAATAAGCAGAATGTTCGGTGAGCGTTGTAGCAGCCACGCCAGCGCGACGGCCATCGGTGTGGCGTCGAGACGGGTGGCGACTGATCCCAGCTCGTCGGACTGCAGAGGGGAGAAGCCACCGAGCGGGAAGTAGGGCACGTAGGCGATGCCCTGTGCGGCGAGAGAGCCGATCAGGTCGTCGTCGACCCGGTGGGCGAGATTGTAGAAGTTCTGCACGCACACGATCGGCGCGATGGACTGTGCCTCGGCGATCTGCTCGGCCGAGACGGTGCTGAGACCGAGCTGCTTGATCAGTCCCTCTTGCTGCAGTTGCGCGAGCACGGTGAACGGTTCGACGATCGAGCCAGGAGTGGGGCTGTCCAACCCCCCGACGCGCAGGTTGACGACGTCGAGTGCGTCTAGTCCGAGGTGATCCAGGTTGTCGTACACGGCCTGGCGCAGCTGCTCGGGAGCTAGCGCCTGGGGCCAGCCGCCCTCGGCGTCTCGAAGCGCTCCGACCTTAGTGACGATGTGCAACGAGTCGGGGTAGGGGTGCAGGGCTTCTTTGATGATCTGGTTGGTGACGTACGGGCCGTAGAAGTCACTGGTGTCGATGTGCGTGATACCCAGCTCCATCGCCTCGCGCAGTACGGCCACGGCAGCGTCGCGGTCGGCGGGTGGGCCGAACACGTGCGGGCCGGCCAACTGCATCGCGCCGTACCCCATGCGAGTGACCGTCAGGTCCTCGGCCATGGTGAACGTTCCGCCGGGAAGTGTCTTCGCTGCCATGAGAATTCCTCTCCTCGTTATCGCTAGTCCACGGGCGTCCCGCCGAGGCGGCAGACCCGCGACGGCGTCAGCACGTGATGACTCCACACTCCGCCAAGCGGCGCGAAACAGGCAGAGCCCTGACGATCCTGGGAGCGGCAGGGACAGGCAGGGACAGGCAGGCCACGATCCACGCGGGTACCGTGATCGATGTGAGCGAGAACAATATGCTCGGTGACTACCTACGGGCCCGCCGCGAGCTCATCCAGCCCGACAGCGTCGGCCTGCCCGTCAACGGGGTGCGACGCGTCGCCGGACTACGGCGTGAAGAGGTCGCCATGCTCGCGGGTATCAGCTCCGACTATTACCTACGACTTGAGCAGGGCCGCGACCGTAATCCCTCGATTCAGGTCCTCGAGGCTCTTGCCCGCGTCCTGCGCCTCGACCAAGCGGCGACCGATTACCTGCTAGGCCTGGCCATGCCACGACCCCGTCACCGGCGACGCCGTCTCAGGCGCGAGACCGTACCAACCGGTATCCGGCAATTGCTCGACATCTTGGGCCTACCGGCCTTCGTCGAGGGCCGGTACTTCGACGTCCTCGCCGCCAACAGCCTCGCCCGCTCCCTGTCGCCCAACCTGCAGGTCGGCCAGAACCGGCTCCACGCGGTGTTCCTCGACCCGGCCGAGAAAGCGCTGTACCCGGACTGGGACCACGCTACCGCCCGGCTGGTCGCCGGCTTCCGCGAGTCCGTCGGAACCGATGCCGACGACCCACGTTTCGTCCAGCTCGTCGGCGAACTGTCGCTGTCCAGCGAACGATTCCGACGGCTCTGGGCCCGGCACGACGTTCAGTCTCGCGAGGGTATGCCGACCCGCATCCACCACCCTCAAGTCGGGGACCTCACTCTCAGCCGCGAGAAGCTCGCCATCGGCGGTGCCGAGGGTCAGTTGCTCGTTGTCTACCACGCCCAACCCGGCACGAGTAGTGCCGAAAAGATGGCTCTACTTGCCTCCCTGGCCAGCCCGACCGCTACGGTCGCCCGCGACGCGATCCCAGGGCACCCGACATTGCCGCGACCTGACAGTCCCGGACACGTATAGATCCTCGAGAGGTAATAGCTCCGCATCACGTTGGCTGACAGCCTGGCGTGCGTCTAGCGGCCCTTAGTCCGTGTGATCGCCCTGGGCGGCGCGGATCGTAGATCGCCACGCTGTACTTCCGCGACAGGATCGAGACCACGCTGGCGAAACTCGTGACGTCGCCGGGTGCGTATCAGCGGTTTGTCAACGGTCTCTCCAGGGGGCATCAGCGTGCTCGGTCATGGTTACGGCACACGAAAGAACGACCATGAAACGCCGGCTACCGCAAGCGCGGGATGCCGGGCTCGCTCGCCGGCCGGAGAGAGATACCCCCCGATCGGGGGCTGCGTGACCGGACGAGGACTCACATGGTTTGGCTGTGGCGTGGCGTTCCGGGGTGCTGGGGGTGAGGGGCTGCGATGTCGCGGGCGGCTTGGACGAAGGCGCGGACCAGTGGGGTCTCACCGGCGGTACGCCAGACGAGGGCCCATTGGCATGGTGGGGCGTCGCGGATGGGCAGGTAGACGATGTTGGGCCAGGGGTAGAAGCGGGCGGCCTCGGCTGCGGCGGCGCTGACGGCCTGCCCGGACGAGACCGCTGTCATCTCCTCATGCCAGGTGGCGACCTTGGGTCCGCGTGGGATGGGGCGGCCGGCGGGGGTGTGGAAGGGGTTGAAGGCTTCCTCTACGTAGGCCGGGATCGGTCCTCGGGGGCCCACGAAGGTGCAGTCACCGAGGTCTTCCAGGCACACCGACTCGCGCTCGGCGTAGGGGTGGTTCGCGGCGACCATGAGTACGACCGGCGAGGTATGGGTGATCGGGCCGACGGTGAGATCGGGTTCGCGGACCGGTAGCCAGAGAAGCGCCAGATCGGCCTCGCCCGAACGCAGCGGAGTGAAGGGATCGGGCGGGTGGATCTCGCGGAGATCGAGCCGGACGGCCGGGTGGCGGGCCTGGAACAACTCGATGACGGCGGAGATCGCCCATGGCTGCGGCCCCATGGTCCCCAGCAGCAGTGAACCGGAGGCACCGCGGGCGGTGGCCGCCGCGGTCTGGACCCCGTCCATGATCCGCCGGTATCCCGCACCCAGATCCTGGTGGAGCTGCTCTCCGATCGGGGTCAGCCGCACCATGCGGGCGTTTCGTTCGAACAGCGAGGCGCCGATGCGGCGCTCCAGTTTCTTGATCGACTGACTGACGCGGGCCTGAGTGACATGCAGGCGTTCGGCGGTACGGCTGAAGTGCAGCTCTTCGGCCAGCGTCAAGAAGATCTCGATGTCCCGGAGCTCCACACGCCGTCCCTCAGATCATTAGCGACAGGTTATGGAACGTTATCAGACCTGTCGTTGATGCAAGATCGGCCGATGCTGCAGGGTGAAGCCAACGACACCCCCGGAAGGTTCAGCGCCATGCGGAAGATCCTCAACACTGCACACGCCTACATGATCCTCGGCCTGGTCAGCGGCCTGTACTACCGCGAGCTCACCAAGCTGAAGGGCTTCACCGGGCAGACGCAACTCGGTCTGGTTCACACCCACGTGCTCGCGCTCGGGATGTTGTTCTTCCTCATCGTCCTGGCACTGGAGAAGCTCTTCAGGCTGACCGCCAGCAGGCTCTTCGGCTGGTTCTTCTGGATCTACAACGCCGGTCTGGCGGTGACCGTCGCCGCGATGGCCGTCCACGGCACCCTGACGGTCCTGGGCCGCAGCAGCAATGACACGATCGCACTCGTCGCCGGCCTGGGCCACATCCTGCTCACCGCCGGACTGGTCCTGCTGTTCGTGACCCTCGGCAAGCGCATCCCCGCCAAACCGGCACCGGCCGACGAACCGTCCGTGCCGCAACCGGCCGCCACGAGTCAGCCCGCGACCCACTGAGGTATCGGCCATGCTCAGCCCCATCGCCTACACCCTCGCCATCGTTCTCGACCTTCTCGTCCTGTTCATCGGCGGCCGGTTCCTCCTGGTGCCCCGCGCCGCGGCCGCCGCGTACGGCGTCCCCGCCAAGCCGGACGGGAGCACCGCCTATCTGACGGTCAAGGCCCTGCGCGATGGCAGCTACGGCATCCTCGTCCTCATCAGCGCCGCCCTCCTCTTCATCAGCTGAACCGCACAAAGCGCGCGCCACCACCCGCTGTCCCGAAGGAGCCCCGCAGATGTCACTGATCGTGCCGGAATCCGAGTCCGTGATCGTCCGCGCCGCCGAGGCCGAGGTGATCGGCCAGGCGCCCACGACCATCCGGCTACTGGCCGACAGCAGCTCGACCGGCGGCGCGCTGTCCACCCAACGCGTCACCCTGACCGACGGCGCGGACGGCGCCAAACCGCACCACCACGCGGGCTCGGCCGAACTGTTCTACATGCTGGACGGCACCGCCCAACTGCTGTCCGACGACCAGATCGTGACCGCCGAACGCGGCGATCTGGTCGTTGTGCCGCCCGGCCTGGCCCACGCCTTCGCCGCCGCCCCCGGCCACAACGCCGACATCCTCATCATCATCACCCCCGGTGTGGATCGGTTCGAATACTTCCGCCACCTGGAGCGCATCGCCTACGGGAAGGTGCCGCCTGAGAGCTTGCTGGAGGTGCAGGAACGCTACGACACCTATTTCCTCAACAGCCCCACTTGGAACACGGGGGTATCACTCCAAGGCGTGGAAATGATCACTCGGAGTAGGTGCTGATCTGCTCCTGGAAGATCGTGTGGCACTCCGCGGCCCGGAGGGCTTCGAGCTG
>JAOPYO010000212.1 GCA_025964575.1 Actinomycetes bacterium | reverse complement strand
CCACCGTCGCCAGTGCCCCCGGACCACCCAGCACGAAGGCGGCCAGCAGGCCCAATGAGGTGATGACGAACGACCACCGGACAGTTGGAAGGATCATCCGACGTTGACACCGAAGTCCATGGCGATGCCGGCCAGCCCGGACGCATATCCCTGGCCCACGGCACGGAACTTCCATTCGCCCTGGTAGCGGTAGAGCTCGCCGAACACCATCGCGGTCTCCGTAGAGGCGTCTTCGGAGAGGTCGTAGCGCGCCAGTTCAGCGTTGTCGGCCTGGTTCACGATTCGGATGAAGGCGTTGCGTACCTGCCCGAACGCCTGACCGCGGTTGTCCGCGTCATAGATGGACACCGGGAACACGATGCGCTCGCATTCGACCGGCACCTTGGTCAGGTTCACTTTGACGGCCTCGTCGTCGCCCTCGCCCTCGCCGGTGAGGTTGTCTCCGGTGTGCTCGACGGAGCCGTCCGGGCTGAGCAGATTGTTGAAGAACACGAAGTGCTGATCCGACAGCACCTTGCCCTGCCCGTTGAGCAGCAGGGCGGAGGCGTCCAGGTCGAAGTCGGCGCCGGTAGTGGCCCGTACGTCCCAGCCGAGCCCGACGAGGACGGCGGTGAGGTTCGGTGCGGCCTTCGTCAGCGAGACGTTGCCGCCCTTGGCCAGGGAGACTCCCATGAGTTCTGTATCCTTCTCGTCAGATCGTCAGATGGTGACGCCGAAGTCCATGGCGATGCCGGCCAGCCCGGAGGCATAACCCTGACCCACGGCGCGGAACTTCCACTCTGCCTGATATCGATAGAGTTCGCCGAAGACCATGGCCGTTTCGGTCGCCGCGTCCTCGGAGAGGTCGTAGCGCGCCAGTTCGGCATTGTCGGACTGGTTGACCACCCGGATGAAGGCGTTGCGCACCTGCCCGAACGACTGACCGCGGTTGTCCGCGTCATAGATCGAGACCGCGAAGGCGATCCGCTGGGCCTCAGCCGCCACGGCCGGGAAGTTGATCCGGATCTGCTCGTCGTCGCCCTCACCGGCCCCGGTGAGGTTGTCACCGGAGTGCTCCACCGAGCCGTCCGGGGTGCGTAGGTTGTTGAAGAAGACGAAGTGCTGGTCGGAGAGAACTTTGCCGGCCCCGTCGACGATGATCGCCGAGGCGTCCAGATCGAAGTCACCGCCGGTGGTGACGCGGACGTCCCAGCCGAGACCCACGGTGACCGCGCTCAGTCCGGGGGCCTGCTTGGTGAGCGAGACGTTCCCGCCCTTCGTCAGGCTGACAGACACTGCGCCTCCCTGGTTTCGATTATGTTCACTCTGGTCAACGTCCGCGACTACGACGTTGTTCGCAAGGTTATCCGTTCCCTTTGTGTCGCCCGACATAAAACGTCTAGGGTCCGCGCTGGCGCGGAGAATCCTCACGGGACCTCTTCGAGCGACACTTACGCGACACTGAAGACCGGCGGGACTTGATCGGAGGGAGAGGACGCCGTGCAGAGATCCGGCCGTGGCCGCGGGGCTCAGGCCCTGGCGGCGGCGAACGCGGCCAAGGATGCGGCGGCGAGCGCCTTTTACGAGATGGACCAGGCCCAGCGCTATGTCGGCGGCCGGGTAACGATCCTCGCAGACCTGGACAAAACTGGTGCGAGCCGTACTCAGGCCGATTTCGCGGCGCTGACGGAGGCCGCGAATGCCGCGGCGTCCGCCTACATCGCCATCGTCGATGCGCACAATCTGGACGACCCGAACCGCACGCCCGCCGAATACGACGCGGCAGGGAGGGCGTTCACCGCGGTGATCGGGCAACTCACCACGCTCACCGCACGGTTCAACGACTGCGCCGAGCGCATCTCCCCGCAGCTGGCGCGTCTGGAGGCCTCGCTGGACCGGCTGGCGGCGGGCCTCACCGCGGCCAGAGGGGCCGTCGCGGCCGCCGAGGCCGCCATCGCCGCGGCCCGGACGGCCGGAATGGATCCGGCCGACCCCGAGGCGGAGCTGGCACCGGCCCTCGAGGCCCTGGCCCGGGTCGGCTCCCAGGGGCTCGGCGGGCTGGGCCTGGCCGGAGCCCTGGACCAGGCCGAGCAGGTACGCGAAGTGGCCGAGCGGGTCCGTGACGCCGCGCTCGAGCTCCCTCAGCTGGCCGGGAACATCCAGCGGTCGCTGGTCGCGGTCCGTACCCGGGCGGAGGTCGTGGCAGGCCGCATCGGCCCGGTGGAGGCCGCGATGAGCCAGTTGCGACGGCGCTACTCGACCGCCTGCTGGCAGGATCTCAAGGATGTGCCCTCCGCCGTCCAGGCCGCGGTCGGCCGCGCCCGCGAACGGCTGGCCGAGGCCGACGCGTACGCGGCCCAGCGTGAGTGGAAGGCCGCCCAGCTGGCGGTGACCTCGGCGCGCACCGAGCTCACTGCCGCCGACCGCCGCGCGGGCAAGGTCACGGGCCGGCTCGCCGACCTCGACGCCGCGGTCGCCGATCCAGCCAAGCCCGCCGAAGTGGCGCGTTTCGCCGTACGGGACGCCCAGCGCCTGGCCACGGTGCAGCCGGGTGGCCCCGCACCCGAGCACGTCCGGGTGCTCGACGCGCTCGTCGCCCGGCTGGAAGCCGTGGGCGGGCGCCTCACCGGTCCCCACCCGGACTACTGGGCCTACCTGACCGAGCTGGAAGCGATCAAGACGACCGCCCAGGACGTGGTGGCCCGGATCCGCTCCGAACGCGCGAGTCACTGACACAACAGCGGCACTCCTATAACGGCCAGATCCAGCGCCATAAACAACCGCGTAAAGCGCCCGCGAGGCGTGCCAGAGGCATGGCTAAGCCAACACCGTGTCACCCCAGTAGCCGCCCTTGCGGACGCCCGGCGGGCAGGCGAAGATCCCCGAGCCGACGTGCTGGATGTACTCGTTGAGTTTGTCGCTCGCCGCCAGCTTCTGCTGCAGCGGGATGAAGCCCGTGCGGACGTCTCGCTGGTAGGCGAGGAAGAACAGGCCCGCGTCCAACCTGCCGAGGCCATCGGAGCCGTCGGTGAAGGAGTAGCCGCGGCGCAGGATCCTCAGGTCGGCGTTGCTGTCCGGGTTGGCCAGCTTCACGTGCGAATCGGCGGGCAGCCGGGCGACATCGACCTTGTCGCGTTCGCGCTTGTTGCCGTACGCGGCGCCCTCACCTTTGGTCCGCCCGAAGACGTCCTCCTGCTCCTTGAGGGAGGTGCGGTCCCAGGTCTCGACGTGCATCCGGATACGGCGCGCCACGAGGTACGACCCGCCTGCCATCCAGTCCGCGCCCTCACCCCTCGCCGCCCAGACATGCCGGCCGAGGGCCTGGTCGTCGGTCCCCGGGACGTTGTTGGTGCCGTCCTTGAAACCCATCAGGTTCCGCGGGGTCTGCGCGTCCGGCGTGGTGGAGGAGGTCTTGCCGAAGCCGAGCTGCGACCAGCGCACCGAGACCACTCCGAAACCGATCCGGGCCAGGTTGCGGATCGCGTGCACGGCGACCTGCGGGTCGTCGGCGCACGCCTGTACGGCGATGTCACCATCGCTGCGGGCGGGATCGAGGTTGTCGCCGGGGAAGTGCGGCAGGTCGACGAGGGCGGCCGGGCGCTTCGCCTTGATCCCGAAGCGGTCCTTGCCGTCCTTCTCGAACAGGGTCGCGCCGAAGCCGATCGTCAGCGTCAGCCGGGACGCCGGCAGGCCGAGCGCCTCCCCGGTATCGTCCGGCGGGGCCTCGGGAGTGCCGCCGACCGCGCCGGCGCCGTGCGGCTTTCCGTCGGTCATGGCGGCCGCAGCGGCCGTCCAGTCCTTGAGCAGCTTGATCAGCTTTGCCCGGTCATCGGTGATCACATCGAAGGTGGCGAAGTGCAGCCGGTCCTGGACGGGAGTGGCGATGCCGGCCTGGTGCCCACCGAAGAACGGGATCACGCTGTCGGAGCCGCTCTGCTTCTCGTCCGCCTGGGCCACGCTGACCAGCCCGGCGCCGGCGGCCGCACCAGCGACCACGCTCAGCCCGGAGAAGCTCAGCATCCGGCGCCGGCTGACGTGCGCACGGCTCGTCCGCGACTCCTCGGTCACCTCGTGGCCCGCTTTGCGGCTCATTTGGCCACCGTTCCGGCCAGCTTGGACAGCGGCTCGCCCAGCGCGTTGACCCCATCGCCGAGTTCCTTGACCTGAGTCTTGCTGAGGGACGTGTACGAGACGTAGCCGTCGCCCTTCTCGTACTTCTTGAGCAACACCTCGATCTTGGCGAACTCCTCATCGAGGGTCTTGCTCAGGTCCGTGTCCTTCTCCTGAACGACCGGCTTGAGCAGTTCGAAGACCTTCTGGGCACCGTCGACGTTGCCCTTGAAGTCGACCAGGTCGGTGTGCGAGAAGGCCTCCTCCTCGCCGGTCACCTTGCCGGTCGCGACCTCGTCGAGGAGTTCCTTGGCGCCGTTGGCCATGGAGGTCGGGGTGATCACGGCGCTCGGCACCTTCGCCTTGAGGTCCTGGAGATCCTTGATGAGCTGGTCGGCGTACTTCTCCTCGCCCTTCGCCGAACCCTTCACCCACAGCGCCTTCTCCAGCCGGTGCCAGCCGGACCATTCCTGCCCCTTTTCGAGGTCCTTCTCACGCAGGTCGACCTTGGGGTCGATGTCACCGAAAGCCTCGGCGACCGGCTCGATCGACTCCCAGCCGAGCCGGGACGGCGCGTACAGTGCCTTGGCGCCCGCAATGTCGCCCTTCTTGACCGAAGCGGCGAACTTCTGGGACTTGGCCAGCGTGTCGTCGACCTGGGTGGCGATGTAGGCCCGGTAGTCGGTGACGGCCTGGGTCAGCCGCGTGTCCGTGGCGCCCGTCGCCTGACCGGTGACCGCGATGTCCTGGCGGATCCCGTTGCCCTTCATCCCGGGCTTGCAGGCGATCTGGTACTTACCCGCCACCAACTCCGCGGTGAGCTCGACCCCGGTGCCCGGCCCGATGTTCTCCCGCTCGGTGACGATCTTGTCGCCGGGAGCGTAGACGTAGACCTCGGTGACCGTGTCACCCTTGTTCGTGATCTTGAAAACGGTCTTGCCCGCTGGAAGGTCCTTCTTCGAGATCTCACAGGCCTTGTCCGTCGAGGTGATCGAGACCACGCCGGCGTTCGTGCCGCCCTTCTTGTCGGAGCCACCGCAGGCGGTGAGCGTCGACAGTGAGAGGACGGCGGCCCCCGCCGCGGCGAAGGCATGAACAGGACGCATAGGATCTCCAGACGGAACAGGTACGGTAAGGCTAGCCTAAATTAGCTTTACCTAACCTCAGTTCGTCAAGGCGAGCAAGACCCCAATCAGATGTGACGATCACCACGCTGCGAGGGCAGGCCCATCGTCAGATTCCGTGCGGCCATGGGCTGCGGGGTGTTCTGCGGGCCCGAGCCCGGATGCTGCTGAGGATGCGGCTGAGCCTCGGGCGACCGGTTCGCCAGGTCACCGACGGGCGCCGCCCAGACCGCGGTTCCATAGGCGCAGACCTCATGACCGCTCCCGGCCACCGGCCCGTTGTCGAACCGCATCCCGACGACGGCGTTGGCGCCTCTCCGCTGAGCCTCGGCCTTCAATCGGTCCACGGCATCGCGACGGGTCTGCGTCAGGCCGAGGGCATGAGAAGTATGGGAGGCGTGGCCGTCGTCCGGCCTCCGGAACGTTCCGCTGCTCTGGCCGCCCGGCGCACCTCCCTGGCCGGTATGCACCGCCACAGCCAGGACCTCGCCCAGGTACACCTTGATGTCATAGCCCGGCAGGCCATCGGTCGTCGCGATCAGCATCTGCTCACCGTACGGCAGGAAATGTCCCGATGGAGCGGGACCTGGGTCCTGCCCGTCCGCTCTGGTGCCCACGCCTGAGCGAGCGGAGGGACCACAAGATCATGTCGGTGGTGGGGCGGCCGCCTTCGGCCGCCCCACTCCACTTAGTCGAGGTACTCCCGGAGCGTCTGCGCGCGCGACGGGTGACGCAGTTTCGCCAAGGTCTTGGACTCGATCTGGCGAATACGCTCCCGGGTGACGCCGAACTCCCGGCCGACCTCTTCGAGCGTTCTCGGATGGCCGTCGGTCAGGCCGAAGCGCAGCTGGATGATGCGCTGTTCCCGATCCGACAACGTGGCGAGGATGTCCTCCAGCTGATCCTGGAGCAGGATGAACGCCGCCGCCTCGATCGGCACGACGGCATCGGCGTCTTCGATGAAGTCACCGAGGTCGGAATCCTCCTCTCCGATGGGCGACTGCAGGGACACCGGTTCCTGGGCGATCCGCTGGATCTCGACGACCCGTTCGGACCCCAGCCCCATCTCCGCTCCGATCTCCTCGGGAAGAGGCTCGCGGCCCAGATCCTGGTGCAGTTGCCGCTGGACCCGGACCAGCTTGTTGATGGTCTCCACCATGTGCACCGGGATCCTGATGGTCCGGGCCTGGTCGGCGATCGC
>JAOPYO010000177.1 GCA_025964575.1 Actinomycetes bacterium | reverse complement strand
GCCCAGAACGCGTAACAGTTCGCGGTGTCGATCCAGGCGCCCCCACGGTCGACGAACCGGTCCAGCAACGCCATCGAGGCGGCCTCGTCCACCCTGGTGCCGAAATCCATCGCGCCCAGCACGATGTCGCGTTCGCTCCATCAGACGGCGCCGTAGCCGCCGCGGCACACGTCGGACCATCGTGGTCCGAACTCAGCCGTGGGCCGCCGAACCGGTCTCGGAGGCCTCAGTGTGACGGGTGTGCAGCCGGGCTCGGATCTCGTCCGGGGTGTACGCGCGGCGGCGCCGCTCCGCGCGGGCGATCACCACCCCCGTGGCGGCGACACCGACGAAGCCTGCAAGACCGAGTATCTTCCACCAGCGCATGTGCCTACGCTATAACGATGGCCGACAAGAACATCACCCTCGACGAGGCCCTCGAACTGACGCGAACCGGTGACGTGTGGCTGTTTCGCGGGCGCTCGGCGGCCGACCGGGCCATCCAGATGACCACGAACAGTCCCGTCAATCACGTCGGCATGTCCGTGGTCATCGACGACCTGCCTCCACTGATGTGGCACGCCGAGCTCGGCCGGTCCCTGCCCGACCTGTGGTCCGGCACCCACCAGCGTGGAGTTCAGCTGCACGATCTGCGCGAGGCGGTCATCGTATGGGGCACGAAGTACGGCCAGCGGGCGTGGCTGCGCCAACTCGACCAGCCGGTCACCCGTGAGATGGAGGACGCCGTCCTGCGCACCATCGCACGCCTGGACGGCACGCCCTTCCCCTCCACGACCCGGCTCGCCTCGCGGTGGGTGCGTGGGCGGGTGCCCGCGATCAGGCATGGCGCGCGGGAGGCCGACCTGGAGACCGCGTACTGCGCGGAGGTCATGGCCGTCACCTACGAGGCCATGGGGCTGCTCTCCGGCGGACGCCGGGCGAACTGGTACGACCCGGGCCGCTTCTGGAGCGGTGACGATCTCGAGCTGGCCGAGGGCGCCAGGCTCGGCGGGGAGATCGCGGTGAACCTGCCGGCTCAGGAGCCGCCCGCCGGTGCGGAGGGCGTTGCGGACGGCGGACACCGGGATCGCGGGCGCGCGTTCGGAGCCTGGGCCGCCCGCACGGCCTCGACCCTGCGCGGGTGGAGAACGTAGCGTCACGCCTCCGGGAGTGCCCGGCGGATCGATCTCATGACCGCCCGGCCGTGGGCTGGGACGTCGGCGCCCCGGCCGGACTACCGCACCACTCGGCCAGCGCATGCCGGATCATGGCGTCTCGGCGCTCCGGGTGCGGCTCGCCGGTGGCCCACGCGACGTAGGCGTCCGGACGGACCAGCACGACCGTACGGCTCGGACCGGCCAAGGCGGCGAACTCCACCCGGTCCGCCCATCCACTGGTCACCTCGGCGGAAGCCGGCTCGCTCCCGGGCGTGACCAGCACGAACCGCCCGGCGCGCAGCGTCTCGTACAGGCGCCGCCCGCCGGTCAGCGGGACGTCGGGGGCTCGCCGGCCGGTGAGGGGATGCGCACCACGGGGCGCGGGATAGGCGAGATCGATACCGGAGATCGTGCCGGCGAGGCGGCGGGTCACCGGCCGGATGCGCGTCGCCGCGCGGATGACAACGCTGCGGGCGGTGCGTAGCGCTCGCCCGTCCATCAGGATGCCGCGCAGCAGCGCACCACTGACGCGCAGGACCTGCCGGCCCACCGGATGCCGCTCGGCGTGGTAGGTGTCGAGCAGCCCGTCCGGGGCCTGGCCGTTGAGGGTGGCGGCGAGCTTCCAGCCGAGGTTGGCCGCGTCCTGGATGCTGGTGTTCATGCCCAGCCCGCCCGCAGGGGAGTGCACGTGGGCGGCGTCGCCGGCGAGGAACACCCGGCCGACGCGATAGCGCGGCACCTGCCTTTCGTCGCTGTGGAACCGCGACATCCAGCGCGGGTCGTGCATGCCGTAGTCCGTGCCGAGCGCCCGGCGGGTGACGTCGCGGATCTCCTCCAGATCGACCGGCACGACATCGGGCGGCTGGTACCAGCGGTTCCACGCGATGACCCTGTACCACCCGTCGCCGAACGGCACGAGAAAGGCGAAGGCGTCACCGACGGCGTTGGCGTTGGCGTTCAGCACATCCGGCGGCGCCTCGGCCAGCCGGACATCGGCCAGCATCACCGACCGCACCACGGACCGGCCCGGGAACGGCAGGCCGAGCGCCTGGCGCACGGTGCTGCGCACCCCGTCCGCGCCCACGACATAGGCGGCACGCAGGGTGTGAGCGGTGCCGTCCCGGCCGCGTACATCCACGTCGACGCCGTCGGGGTCCTGGCGCAGCCCGACCGCCTCCGCGCCGAGCCTGATCTCGGCGCCCAGCGCTCGTGCGCGTTCCTCGAGCACCCGCTCAGTCTCGTACTGCGGCGTCACCAGCACATAGGGGAACCGGCTAGGCAGCACCGACAGGTGGATCTGGGCGGTGCCGAAGAACCGCACAGAGGAGACCCGGGCACCCGTCCTGACCAGATCGTCGGCGACGCCACGCGCGTCCAGCTGCTCCAGCGTCCGCGCGTGTACGGCGAAGGCGCGGGTGAGGTTCGACTCCTGGTCACGCCGCTCGAGAACGGCACAGCTGACACCGGCAGCGGCCAGATCACCGGCGAGCATGAGCCCCGTGGGGCCCGCGCCTACTATCAACACGTCCATGGTGGAGGTCATCCCGGCCCCTTCGCCGACAGCGATCCGCTACGACAGGCCCTTCCCGTTTATCCCACCAGCCGCACATCAGAGGGCATCAAAGAAGGGGCAACGCTCCCCAGATGCGCGATGTTCACCACACCAGAGCGAACAACCGTCAGCGCGCGTCCGAAGTCTGGGCCGCGCGCGCGGCCTCGACCGTGCGCCAGTGGAGGAAATACCGCCGCGCGGCCTTGGTGCCGGCGGTCGGCAGCCCATTGGCGTAGAGGTTCCTGCCACGCACCTCGATCACGAGCTCTTCGGTCACCAGCGCGTCCACGACCTTCTGCAACCCGGACAGCGACAACCCCACGTCGGCCAGCCGTTGACCGACCGGAATCTCCTGGGCACCCGCGAGATCACGGCCGTGACGCTGGGCGACCCCCAGCCCGATGTCACCGACGGTCAGCGGCTCCGGGCGCAGCTCGACCACGGCCAGCACGTCCTCGCGCGTCGGAGTGATGCCCTGCTCCACCTGAGCCTCAATTCTCGCAATCGTTCACACGACGGCCGATCGGCCGTCAGCACCAGCATCACCCATCCCGCGCCGCCCACCAAACCGGTCGGCTGACATCGGGCCACCCCGTCCGGATCCCTTCCCGTCATCCGCGGCCGCACGCCAGACCGGGACACGGTCGCCCTTCCCAGGTCGCCGCCTTGTTCATGTCAGTGGCAAGCCGATGTGAACGAAAGTCCAAGTCTGTCCGACAGTGACGGGAATTGTCCGTTGGCGCGTTTGCCCAGGTGGCGGGTGTCGGCTTCACTGGAAATGGTGTGGGGAGTTCGGTGCGGGAGGCAGCGGTTCCTGAGAGAAGAGGCGTCAGCGACAGCTACGCGAGAGCGAGGAACGGCAATGGACCACCAGGAGTTCATCACGATCGTCGAGCAGGTCGCCGGTGTCTCGGGCGAGGAGACGGAGCAGGTCTCCTGCCTGACACTCCGCACGCTCGCGCACCGCATCTCCACGGGTGAGGCCGAAGATCTCGGCGAACGTCTTCCTGAGACGCTGCGCCCGTGCATCCAGCCCGAGGCCCCTTTCGAGAAGTTCGACGTCGACGAGTTCCTGCGGCGGATCGCGGAGCCTCTCGGGCTTGACCCCCAGGCCGCCGAGCAACGGGTGCGCGGCGTGCTGGCCGCGTTGTGGAGGGCGGTGGGCCAGGGCGAGTTCGACGACCTGCGCTCCGAGCTGCCCAAGGACTTCTACCCGCTCCTCGACAGCGCGGCGGCCGCGGCTCCGCCCCCCGAAGACGAGCCGCCCTTCATGGGAAACCTCTCCTACGACGAGTTCCTCGACCGCGTCGCGGAGCGCGCCGGCGTCGATCGCGACCGGGTGGTCCACGCCGTGGAGGCCGTGCTGGAGATGCTCGGCCTGCGATTGTCCGCGGGCCAGGCCCAAGACCTGATACCGCGCCTGCCTGTGCCGTTGCGTCCCGCTTTCCGACGCGGCATGGCCCGTAGCCGCGGAGGTTCCGTGCCCCTGTCGCCCGACGTCTTCCTGCACGACATCGCCAGGCGTGCGGGAGGCGCCCGGGGGGACGCCGCCAGGGACGTGCGAGCCGTGTTCCCGGTGCTGCGCGAGGCCATCGGTGAGAAGGAGTATCACGACACAGTGGCCCAGCTCCCCGGCGAGTACCGGCCGCTGCTCAAGCAGGGATAGCCGCCCTCCCCCGTAGGGGCGCTGTCAGCCCGCGTCGAACCACCAGGCCCCACCCGCGTCCGTGCCGATCGCGATGCACAGATCCTCAACCGGGCAGAACCCGATCGGCCGTTTCATGCTGACGTGCCGGAGCGCGCGCCTCATGCTCTTACCCAATCGAGAGCCCGCACCAGGCCATGAGGACCAGCCGACATAGGCCCCAGGACCCATGTCCGCACTGCCTGAACAGCTCCTGGGGGCCTAGCAGGGCCCACGCAGGTTCCGCAATGCTGAACCAACCGAACAGCCATCATTGAAACGGCGATGGTCAGCCCATCCGGTTTCTGCCCTCGCCTCCGGTGAGAGAAGAGAAGAATTAATGGCCACGAATCATAAGACATCCAAAGCCTATTCCGCCCTTGCGGCTTTGGCGCTGATCGCAACGATCGACCCCCTCGCCTCCATCCCCGCGAACGCTGCACAGACCCGCACTGAGCTTGCGAGCAGTTCACTCGTCAACAATTACCCATACAAGAACAGCGTGCCTGGCCAGGTCGACAAGTGGAACTTCTACAAGCGCCAATGCACCTCGTTCGCGGCGTGGCGAATCACCCATAACCTCCACCTAGCGTTCAAGAACTATTACAAGGGCCAGACGTTCGGCAACGCCAACAACTGGGACAACGCCGCGAAGAGGGCCGGGCTCAAGGTCAACAACACCGCCACGTTCGGCTCTATCGCCCAGTTCGAGGCAAATCACCATGCCGGCTTGCACGGCCACGTCGCCTACGTGTACAAGGTTTCAGGCCAGAACGTCTACGTAGAGGAGTACAACTACCTCGTGCGGAATGGCTATAATATCCGCAAGATCAGAAAAAGCGATGTTAGCCATTTCATTCACTTCAAATAACCGGCACCGGCGGCCGCTCACCAGACCCAGGGCACTTCGCGACTCGCCATGTCCGTCAGCCTTTCACACAGATGAGGTAGCGGGTCGTTGTGACCTAGAGGTCCGCTAGCCGGATCGTTGCTGACCTGCTGTCGTTCATCTCGCTGACTCTCGTCGCCTCGTGCTTGATCACGTCGCCATGTGCCCTGAATGTGCCCTGCTTCCTAGGTGCCACCGTGCACTGTGCCGATCGGCGGCAGCCTCGCTGCGTCTCGTCGCGGCAAACTTGCCGCGCCTCCCTTGGCCGTTGCCGTCGATGCCGCACGCACGCAGCCGGTTCCCTCGCGTTATGAACAGCACCTGCCCGTAGCTAGTGCGTCGACGCTTCTTGGGCCGCGGCTGACCGTTCACCCGTGACCGCGTGCACGTTGGAGCTGGACGGTTCCGGACTTGCGCGGGGGCGGGGCCTCGTAGCCTGGGCTGGCGGACGGGCTGCTCGCAGCCTGCCCGGAATTGGCCGTCGTGAGGCCCCGCGCGGGGTCCCCGTGCAAGTCGGGAACCGGCCAGCGGCACCGCCGGCCGTTCCGGCCCGGCCGCCGTCCTGTGGCCTTTCGGAGTCGCTGCGGTCCCGATCCTCGTCCGGGCCAGCCGACCGGCTGCTTGCCTGTCCTGGCGCCGAACGTCAGTGGGAGCGCCAGGCAGGCGCCGAGTCGGCGGCCCGTGCGGCCCATCTCGGGCCGCCTTGAAGACGTACAGATAGTTTGCACAGAGTCCTGTGGTCCACAGACACTCGTGGTCCACAGAGGCCACATTGGTGTCGCTTGCCACCATGACATGATGGGACCGGGGTTGCCAGCAAAGGAACCAGACGGTGG
>JAOPYO010000155.1 GCA_025964575.1 Actinomycetes bacterium | reverse complement strand
GGTCCGTAGACCGAAGGGAGGTTCTCCCACTCGCGTGGCGCCAGCACGCCCACCGGGTCACCGGTCGCCCGGAACTGACCAGGGGTCAGCACGTGCGGGTTGTGACCGAGGGCCGCCATCCGGCCGTAGGCGGCATAGTCCATCGGGTCGGTGCTGCCCATCGGCGGTGCGATGGTGAGCACCACGACCGCGAGGGCGCCGCCGAACAGCAGGCCTGCCACCCGTGGGCGCCAGCCGCGCCGTATCGCCGCCAGCCCGGCGGCGACCCCCGCCGTGCCCACGATCATCGAGACCCAGAGCAGGACGGTCACGGCCAGGTCCGAGGAGGGGGCCCAGGGCAGGCGGGGGAGGAGCCCCGGCCGGTCCAGCAGCGGAACCGCCGCCGACGGCCGCCACGAGCCGACCAGCGTCATCAACGCGACACTGACGGAGATCCCGGCGAGCGCGGCGACACCCCAGATCCGTCCCGGCCCCGGTTCCCCGATCACCTACGGACCCTACGAGGCGCAGATGAACGACCCGTGACGCCAACGCGTCTTTCCGGTCAGCCGCGGTGGTCAGCCGTGGTGGTCAGGTGTGGTGGTCAGGTGTGGTGTCAGCCGCGGCGGGCGGTGGCGGCCACGGCGAGTTCGGTGAGGGCGGCCCGGGCTCCGATCATGATCGATGGCGAGTCCAGCGCGGCATGTGCCTGGGCCGCATAGGTCTCGATCATGGTCTCGCAGGCGGCCAGGGCCCCCGTGTCGACGATGACCGATCGCAGCTCCGCGACGCCCGCCGGATCCAGGGCGGGATCGCCCAGCCGGAGCCGTACGACCTCGGCCTGAACCGGGGTGGCGCGCTCCAATGCCAGTGCGATCAGCACGGTCCGCTTGCCCTCGCGCAGGTCGTCACCGGCGGGCTTGCCGGTCTCCGCAGGGTCGCCGAAGACCCCGAGGACGTCGTCGCGGAGCTGGAAAGCGACCCCCAGCGGCAGGCCGTATCCCGACAGGGCCTCCAGCGCCGCCTCGTCCGCGCCGGCCAGCGCCGCGCCGAGATGCAGCGGCCGCTCGATGGTGTACTTCGCGCTCTTGTACTCCACCACCCGAAGAGCCGTCTCGACCGTCCCGGTGCCCCGCGCCTGCTCGAGCATGTCGAGATACTGGCCGCACATCACCTCGGTGCGCATGAGGTCGTACACCTTGCGGCCCCGTTCCAGGGCGCCCGCCGGGAGGCCGCACCGGTCATACATCTCGCCGGACCAGGTCAGGCACAGGTCGCCGAGCAGGATGGCGGCGCCGGTGCCGAACGATTCGGCGGCCCCCCAGCCGGCCGCCTCCGCCATCGCCTCGAACCGGCGGTGCACCGAAGGCTGTCCGCGGCGGGTGTCACTGGCGTCCATGACATCGTCGTGGATCAGCGCGCTGGCCTGCAGCAGCTCCAGCGAGGCGGCGGCGGCCACCGCCTCGCGCCGGTCCTCGCCGCCGGCGCTGCGCCAGCCCCAGTAACAGAACGCGGGCCGCAGCCGCTTGCCACCGGCCAGCAACGCGTCCAGCGTCGCCAGCATCGGCGCCAGATCGTCACTGATGGAGAGCAGCGCGGGCCGCTGCCGGTCGACGAAGGCCAGCAGGACCTCGTCGATCTCCTTGCTCAAGGGGGAGGACATGAAACAGAGCGTAGTCACCGCCCTCGGATGGGTTTACCGGGGCATACCGGGACCGCGATCTTTCTCGTGGGCCATAACCGGCCCCCGTACCGCCGGTATCCGCGTGGCCGCCGCCACGGCACTACCCTGGTCGCCATGAGGTCCGTACGCCCGGAAAGCGCCCCGACGATCCGCGAGCTGCTCGCCGCCGGCGGAAAGTCGTTCTCCTTCGAGTTCTTCCCCCCCAAGACCGAGCAGGGTGTACGGAACCTGTGGAGGACGATCAGGGAGCTCGAGGCGCTGCATCCCACCTTCGTCTCGGTGACCTACGGCGCCGGTGGCGGCACCCGCGACAAGACGGTGGACATCGTCGAGCGGATCGCGACCAACACGACCCTTACCCCGGTGGCGCACTTCACCGCCGTGGACCACTCGTACGCGGAGCTGCGGCAGCTGGTCGGCCGCTTCGCCTCGGTCGGTGTCCGCAACATCCTGGCGCTGCGCGGCGACCCGCCCGGCGCGGACCCGCTGGGCGACTGGGTCAAGCACCCCGACGGCGTGGAGTACGCCGAGGAGCTGGTACGGCTCGTCCGGTCCTACGGCGATTTCTGCGTGGGCGTCGCGGCGTTCCCGTACAAGCATCCGCGCTCGCCCGACATCGAGAGCGACACCCGCCACTTCGTGGCCAAGTGCCGGGCCGGTGCCGACTACGCGATCACTCAGATGTTCTTCCGGGCCGAGGACTACTTCCGGTTGCGGGACCGTGTCCGGGCGCACGGCTGTGACACCCCGATCATCCCGGGCATCATGCCGGTCACTCAGATGAGCACCATCGAGCGGTCGGCGCAGCTGTCCGGCGCGCCCTTCCCGCCGGAGGTGGCCGCCCGCTTCCAGGCCGTCGCCGATGATCCAGAGGCGGTCCGGCGGCTCGGTGTCGAGCACGCGGCCGAGCTGTGCCGCGAACTCCTGGACGAGGGTGCGCCGGGGATCCACTTCATCACGTTCAACAAGTCGACCGCGACGCGCGAGGTCTACGGCCTGCTCGGCGCCGAGGCGTATCTGGCCAACGGCAGGGCCGCGCCCATGACGGCGTAGGGCGGTCCGCCGCCGGGGAACTCGAAGTCCGACAGCAGATCGGTCAGGCCCAGCGACTGGTAGAGCCTGCGGGCCCTCGAGCCGGGGCGGTCGAGGGTGGACAGGACGACCGTCCGCTCCGGGCGGCCCTCACACAGCTCGGTGATCAGTCGTCGGCCGAGCCCCTGGCCCTGCGCGTCCGGGTGTACGTGCAGCTCGGCCACCTCGAACGGATCGGCCAGCCAGTCCTCGGCATGCCGGCGCCCGCCGAGGTCGACGAGCGCTTGGTAGACGACATCGTGCCACCACTGGCCCTGGGCTCCGTGGAAGCCATAGATGAACCCGGCGGTCTCCGTGGGAGGGCCGCCCAGCAGCCGGATCGTGCTCCGGCGGCGTTCGGCCACGATCGCCCGGAAACCGGGGTAAACGGCGTGCCGCTGCATGATCGCGTGCCGTCCGGGCAGCTGGTCGAGGGGCGGGTCCATCGCGGCCGTGTAGACGTCGAGCAGCGCGCCGATGCGTTTGCGGAATGCGGGGACATCGATCTCGCGCAAGTTCGGCTCCTTCACCCGCCAGAGCCTAGTGCCCTGCTCAGGCCCGGACGGGGCTGCCACCGATCGTGATCCGCTCGGTCGACGCCAGCGTGGTGTAGATGTCCCAGAGGATCTTGTCGGCGGCGTTGCGCAGTGTGTGCTGGTGGGCGGAGAGCTGCGCACCCCACTGGCGTGATTCGGGGCCCAGCCACGCGTCGGTGCCGTGCAGGGTCTTCAGCGGCGGATCCAGCGCCCGGCGGAGCTGGTCGATGCTGCCGAAGGCGTCCTGATAGGCCTGGTAGAGCTGTTTGTAGACGGGGTTGGGCAGCTGCCCCGGCGGCAGCTTCTGGGCCGCGGCGCCCTCGAGCGGCGGCGGAAGGCTGCCCGGCGGCGGGGGAGTGGCCATGTCGTCCTCCTGTCAGCCGGGTGTCACCTGTGGGACCGCGGGGTCGCGCACTCGCCGCCCAGCCGCTGGTTCACCGGATGCGCCGCGGTCATCTCGGGCGGGCTCACGTGTGATGGACCCGCCGGGCGCGTGCTCGGCTGGTGCGGGGCTGTCTGGCTCGGCAGTGCCGATTCCTTGACCGGGGACAACGTCGTCTGGGTGACGTGCCCGAGGCCCAGTACGTGCGTCAGCGCCGTCGCGGTCTTGGGGGTGAAGTGCGCCCCGCTCAGGACCTGCACGGCGACGGCGCGGTCGTGGAGCCGACCGGACTCGGCGAGCAGCGCGCGCAGCCATTTCTCGTCCATGGCGAGGTGGTGGTTCGCGATGCCGAGCGACGCGCTGATCTCATGGAGCCGGACCCTGTCGTGACCGGCCGCCGCGATCAGACCCGCGGTCCCCGCTGGGCCGAGCCGGTCGTAGAGCGCCTGGGTGTAGTCCGGGTCATGGACGTTGGCGTTGAGGTGCTGCCACACCTTCGCGGGGATCGGGGTGTGATTCTTCTCGGCATTCTTGATCGCGAGTGCGTCCGTCGCCGCCGCCTTCACCGCCGCCTGGTGGGTCGGGTTGTGGCCCAGATCGGATCCGGCGCCATGCGGCGTCAGCTTCGGCTTGGGTGAGGTGCCTTTGCCGATACCGGTGGTCGCCTTACCACCTCCGGAACCGCCGGAGCCGGTCCTGCCCAGCCTGCCCGTCGGGGGAGGCACGGTGACGCCGCCGCCGGTGTCGGGATGGGTGAGGGCATAGTTGCGGCGGCGGGTCAGCATGCTCAGCTGCGTATCCGCCCACTGCCCCACCTCGGTGGCCTGCGTGTAGCCGGTCGCCGATACGCCGGGCGGCGGTTGATGCGCGCTCAGCCAGCTGCGGATGGCATTGCCGGCGTCCGTGGTCTGCTTGACGAGCTGGCCGAGGGCGTCAGGATCGATGCCGCGGAAGTTCGGGTCACGCCTCGCTGCGGCGAGCATGTCGCCGGTCGATCCGCCCATCGGTGCTCCGGATGGTCGCTCAACGGGTCCAGTGGTGCTCAGTGTGATTGTTGTATCACGCGTTATCGAGGGCTGTCTGTACCGCTCAGGGATCCCTCGCCACATCGGCACGTCCGCCATCGGTCACGCAGTGGATGGAGGAGGAGCCGAACTGACGCCTTCCGATTCTGTCGGACCCGGCTGTTCTACTGGGGCGTGTCCGGTGAACAGACTTGATCGTTCCTGGTGAGCGGCCTCTCGCGACACGAGTTCGAACGTATTGACGAATGACTGCGGGGGCTGTTTACTGAAGGTGCGTCGAACTACTGTTCGAGGTGGTGCGGGGCTCGCGGCCCGCGCCCAGGGACCGTCTCGCCGGGGCTGCGCATCCAACCGGTGGGACGCGACGGCCGGGCGGAGTGAGGGGAAGCTCTCCGCCCGGCCGGCCTCGCCGGACCGGGTGGGCATGCTCGCCCTGGTCCAGCTCGTTTCCACCCGGGGGGCGACCCTCGGAGCCCCGGAAGGGGCCGGAAGGAGACATGCCATGTCCGTGAACACGACCGTGCGACGACTCCCGACCCGCAGAGTCGCTCCCTCTGCAGTCGCTATGCTCCAGGCCGCTCGCCAGGGTCTCGCGGATTCCGCCGAGGCCACCGCCCCCGCGAACCGCTATGTCGCCGCGCATCTGTCCGCACTGCGCGCCGCCGCCGCCCTTCTCGCCACTCGTGAGCCTGCCGGCACCAACCGGCGGGGACGGCCACGCAGTGTGTGGGTGCTGCTCCCGGAGGCCGACCCGGCACTCAGCGAGTGGGCCGCGTTCTTCGCCGCGGGCGCCGACAAGCGGGCCGCGGCCGAGGCGGGGCTGCCCCGGGCCGTGACGGCGCGGGAGGCTGAGGAACTGCTGCACGACGCTGAGATCTTCGTCGCGCTCGTCGAGGACACCCTGGGCCTTCCCGGCCAGCCCACCATTCCGATCGCCGACTCCCGAGCCAGCTGAGAAATGACCGGCAAGGAAGGCGCTGGATCCTGAGCGTCGCGAGCCCGGCGGCCCCTGAGCACGGCGCGCCCGCCGATCAAGGGCGGTAGGTGGGGCGCGCCCCGTGAAACCGCGCCGATGGTGCCTGCTCCTCCCCCGAAGCGGCACCATCGGCGCGGCCTCGTGAAGGCGTATGAGCGGCTCTCTACGTGTTCCTCGCGCGATCGAAGCAGGCACGCGGACAGTGACGAGCGGGTGGCGGTGGCCGAAGATCCCACGGCCCACCTGTCGCCGTGATCATGCAATCGCCTGATGCGTTGACTGCATGATCACGACGAGGTGAAGGGGTGCCCCGAGGGGCTCTAGAACCCCTCGACGGCGCGGCGTGCCTCAGGGTCGAGGACGCCCCAGTTGATGAGCTCCTCGGTCAGTTCGGCCGGGGACTTGTCGTAGATCACGGCTAGCGACCGGAGGTCTTCCTGCCGGATCGACAGGACCTTTCCGTTGTAGTCGCCCCGCTGGCTCTGAATCGTCGCGGCGTAGCGGGCGAGGGGACCGGCCTTGTCCTTCGGAAGCTGTTGCAAGCGCTCGAGAT
>JAOPYO010000153.1 GCA_025964575.1 Actinomycetes bacterium | reverse complement strand
GATGTCGACGCCCTTGAAGTTGTCCGGGCCGTTCTCCTCGAAGATCGGCGTGTTCTGGACCGCGTCCTCGTAGGGTCCCGGCACGCCGTTCACGTCCCGGACACTGGCGTTCCAGGGCGTCGGCGGGTACGGGTGATAGTTGGCGATCTTCCCGTCCCTGATCACCATGTGGTGCGACAGGACACCGCGGACGGCCTCGGTGAAGCCACAGCTGATGGCCTCCTCCGGCACCGTGAAGGGCGCCCAGGTCTGGGTGTTCCCGGCGCGCACCTCGGCGAGCGCCTGCTCGACGAAGTGCAGGGCGGACGCGGCGCAGTAGGCCTGGAAGTAGGTCCGGGCCCGGTTGCGTTCGAGGGTGTTGCTGAGCAGCTCACCGTTGCGTTCCGGGATGCGCCACTCGTAGGTGGCCTCCGGCCTGGTGAGGCTGCGCGGAAGGTTGATGATCACGCTGTGGCCGGTGGCCCTGACGTAGTCGTTGTTCACCAGTCCGTTCAGGGCCGTCGACCACAGGCGGGCGATCGGCCCGCCACCGGTGTCGAGGGCGAGGTTCTCGGTCCCGTCGAACCAGCGCGGCGACATCACCCAGCTGTAGTTGCCGGTGAAGTCGCGCTTGGCCGGACGCGGAATCGTGTGCTGGTTCCAGGGGTGCCGCCGATCGACCGGATTGCCCAGCGGATCTCTCGTCACGAACAGCTCCTGGTCCTCCCAGTCCTGGTAGTAGGAGCTGCCGAGCAGGATCCGGATGCCGAGGTTGATGTTCACCAGATCGTTGGTGATGAGCTTGCCGTCCACGATGACGCCGGGCGTGACGAACATCTTGCGGCCCCAGTCCGACATGTTGCGGTACTCGAAGTCGCAGTATTCGGGGTCGTTCAGGCTGCCCCAGCAGCCCAGCAGCACGCGCCGGCGGCCGACCTGCTCGTACCCCGGCAGCGCGTCGTAGAAGAAGTCGAACAGGTCGTCGTGCATCGGCACGACCCGCTTCATGAACTCCACGTACTTCATGAGCCGGGTCAGGTAGTCGGTGAAGAGCTGCACGGTCGCGACCGTGCCCACCCCGCCGGGATAGAGGGTGGACGGGTGCACGTGCCGCCCCTCCATCAGGCAGAACATCTCCCGGGTCAGCCTGCTGACCTGCAGGGCCTCCCGGTAGAACTCGCCCTCGAGCGGGTTCAGCGACGTCATGATGTCGGAGATGAACTTGTAGCCGTGCTCGGCGGCGTGCGGCGCCTCGGTGCGTTTGGCCTGTTCCCACACGGCGGGGTTGGTCTCGCGGACCATGCGCTCGCAGTAGTCCACCCCGACCAGGTTCTCCTGGTAGATGTTGTGGTCGAACATGTACTCGGCGGCCTCACCGAGGTTGAGGATCCACTCCCCCAGGGCCGGCGGCCGGACCCCGTACGCCATGTTCTGGGCGTAGACCGAGCACGTCGCATGGTTGTCACCGCAGATCCCACAGATGCGGCTGGTGATGAAGTGTGCGTCCCGGGGGTCCTTGCCCTTCATGAAGATGCTGTAGCCGCGGTAGATCGACGAGGTGCTGTAGCACTCCGCCACTGTCTTCTGCTTGAAGTCGATCTTGGTATAGATGCCGAGGCTGCCCACGATCCGGGTGATCGGGTCCCACGCCATTTCGACCAGGTCGCCGGATTGTTCGGTCATGTCGTCTCCTCCGTCGACCATGAGGGCTCATAGCCGGTCTTGAGTCCGCCCTTGGCGCGCCACTTGGGTTCCTTGTCCACGGTCCTGCGCGTGACGCCGCGCAGGGTACGGATGAGCCCGCCGTACAGACTGCTGGCCGTCACCGAGACCCGCGCGCCCGGCGGTTCGTCCATGAACGGCATGAACTTGTCGGGGAAACCCGGCATGGTGCAGGCGATACAGATGCCGCCGACGTTCGGGCAGCCGCCGAGGCCGTTCATCCACCCGCGCTTGGGCACGTTGCACTTCACGACCGGGCCCCAGCAGCCGATCTTGACCAGGCACTTCGGCGAGTCGTACGCGTTCGCGAAGTCGCCCTGCTCGTAGTAGCCGGCCCGGTCGCAGCCCTCGTGGACGGTGGCTCCGAACAGCCAGGTGGGCCGCAGGTTCTCGTCCAGCGGGATCATCGGGGCCTGGCCGGTGAGCTGATAGAGCAGGTAGAGGAACGTCTCCGACAGGTTGTCCGGCTGGATCGGGCAGCCGGGCACGCAGACGATCGGCACCCCCGCCTTGGACCTCCAGTCCCAGCCGAGGTAGTCGGGCACGCCCATGGCACCGGTCGGGTTGCCGGCCATCGCGTGGATGCCGCCGTACGTCGCGCAGGTCCCCGCCGCGACCACGGCGGTGGCCTTGGGCGCCAGCCGGTCCAGCCATTCGCTGGTGGTCATCGGCTGACCGGTCTCCGGGTTGTTCCCGAACCCGCACCAGTAGCCCTCTTTCTTGATCGCCTCGTTGGGAATCGAGCCCTCGATCACCAGCACGAACGGCTCGAGCTCACCGCGGTCGGCCTTGTGGAACCATTCGATGAAGGTGTCCGCGCCCTGCTCAGGCCCGCTCTCGAAGTCGATGAGCGGCCAGTGCACCGCCAGCCTGGGCAGCCCGGGAAGGGCCCCGAGCACGATCTCCTCGATGCTGGGCTGGGTGGCCGCCGTCAACGCCACCGAGTCGCCGTCGCAGCTCATGCCGGCATTGATCCACAGAAGATGGATCAGTGGCTCTTCGTGCTCCGTGCTCCTGGCACGTTCTGTCGCCTGGGTCACGACACGTCACCTCCCAACGCCGGAAATCCGGCGGCAGTGACCTCCCGCTCCGCCATCGCCCGCAGCGTCAGCTCCCACAGCACGTGGTAGGCGGTCGTCTGTGCCTCTTGAATGCGATGCACCGACGAGGACGGGATGACGAAGAGGTGGTCGATCATTTCGAGTTCGGCCAGCCGGCCACCGTGGTAGCCCGCCAGTCCGATGGTGAGCAGGCCACGCCGCACGGCCTCCTCGAACGCCTCCACGATGTTCGAGGAGCCTCCGCTGGTGGACAGCCCGAGAGCGATATCGCCACGCCGTCCGAACGCCGCGATCTGGCGTGCGAAGACGGCGTCGAATCCGATGTCGTTGGACAGGGCCGTGACGACGGCCACGTCACAGGTGAGAGACAGCGCCGGTAACGGCCGTCCCTTGGGCGGATGCAGGAACGTGGTGGCCACGTCCTGCGCGTCGGTGCTGCTTCCGCCGTTACCGAAGGTGAACAGGCGCCCGCCGGCGGCGAACCTTTCGGCCATGGCCCGGGCGCAGGCCGAAAGGTCGGCGGCGTAGAGGTCGGCAACTTCCCTGCGGAGCCGTACGATCTCGGCCGTCTTGGCCACGGTCGACCGGGCGACCTCGGAGAGCATCATGTCGGGCGCGATCTCGTGCGCGTAGAGAAACGGGTAGAGCCCCCGCATGCCGTCGGGGACCACGGGGACCTCCGGGATGTCAGGCATCGGCGTCTCCGAGCACCGCGATGGCCTCCTTGGCATGGACCAGGACGACCGCGCCCACCGAGGCGTCGACCAGCGCGACGCTGACCTCCTCCGTGGAACGGCCGGTGTCGACGAAAGCGCGGTCATCGGACAGCAGGCGTACGATCCGTACCGGCACCGCCTCGTCGGAGCAGGTGACGCAGGTGTCGCCGTGGCATTGGTCGTTCACGCGATCACCTCCGGCCCGAGGATGCCGGGTTGCTCCAGGAACACATGGACCAGCTCCCAGAGCACGTGGTAGGTCGTGACATGGACCTCTTTGACCACGAGCGGGTCGGACGAGCGCACCACCAGGGCATGGTCCACCGTGATGGAGTCCGCGAGATCGCCACCGTCACCACCGAGCAACGCGACGGTGAGCAGGCCCGACTCACGCGCGACCTCCAGACCCCGGCGGACGCTGGCACACCATCCGTCGGACGAGACGCCGAGGGCGATGTCCGCGCTGCTCGCGAAGTGCCGCAGCTGATGGGCGAAGATCTCGGCGAAACCCTCACGTGCTCCGATTCCGGTAATGGACGCCGCGTCATTGGCCAGCGCCAGGGCGGGCAGTGCTCGTTTGCCGACGATCACCGGATGCATGAACTCGACCGCGATGTGCCCTGCGTCGGTGCCCGCCGTGCCGTTACCGAAGACGATCAGCTTTCCGCCACGATGAAACCGGGCGGCCATATCCCGGCAGATGAACGCCACTCGCTCGGCGTCGTCCGCGAGTTCACTGGCGGACTGCTCACGCCGGGAGAAGGCATCGTGTACCGCCGCCTCGAGGCTGGGCAGCAGACGCATCACAGCACCCCTTTCGCGCATAGTAATCACTTCGCTACGTGGGGTACCCTGGTGTCAGCGTGTCGACCGGCACTGATGTGCCAAGAAAACTTTCCATGCTCCGCACAACCCTCGTGGCCGCGGGAACCGCTCTCCGCGCCTCTAGCGGATGAGCCCCCGGCCGGTAACCAAGGGGAGATCCAGCGCGCTGAGCAGGCCGGATGGGGCCTCGACCACGGCCGGGACCGAGTTGACCAGACGCATCGCGGTGGCCTTGAGACCCGCGGTGTTGTGGTCGCCGTCCGTGCCGAGCAGCTGCAGGTCGAGGGTGTAGTTGGGCTCACCGGTGACCACCACGCGGTAGCAACCGGCCCCGGCGGGCTGCGGCCAGTCCGGGCCGAGGTCGTCGCGGAGCCTGGTGACGTGTTCCAGCACGATGACCGGGCGGCCGCCGGCCATACCGCGGACCTCGAAGCGCAGCGCGGCGGCGGTGCCCTTCTCGATCGTCCCCGAGGCGACGTCGAAGGTCTCGGGCGCGGGCAGCCGGGTGTGCCACTCCTCGACGCCGTCGAGCTCCACGTCGAGACCGGCGGCGAGCTGCCGGACGACGCTGCCCCAGGCCATCGTGAGCACCCCGGGCTGCAGCAGCATCGGAACGTCGTCGAGCCGGCGGCCGAAGCCCATGATGTCGAACAGCACCGTGCCCTGGTCGTAGGTCGCGTAGTTGAGCACCTCGAGGCAGCGGACCTCCTCGATGCGCTCGCTGATGGCGGTGAGCGACAGCGGCAGCCAGTCGTTGGCGAAGCCGGGGTCGATGCCGTTGACGAAGATCGAGGAGTCGCCCTCGGCGGCCGCCGCCCGGATCGGGCTGGACATCTCCGGCGGCACGACGCCGTCGGGGAACTGGAGGAAGACCGGGCTGCTGGACACCACGTTGGCGCCGGAGCGCAGGATCGTGGCCAGGTCCTCGAGCGCCTCGAAGATCCGCACATCGGCCATCGCCGTGTAGACCACACAGTCCGGCCGGAGCGCCAGCAGCGCCTCGGAGTCGTTGGTGGCGGCCACCCCGAGGTCACGGCCCAGCCCGGCGAGCTCGCCGGCGTCCTTACCGACCTTGGCCGGGTTGGACACCCAGACGCCGGCCAATTCCAGATCCGGACGGGCGTCGATGCCCGCCAGCGCGTGGCGGCCGACGTTGCCCGTGCTCCATTGCACAACGCGGTAGGTCATCGCGGATTCCTCTGCTTCTGGGATGGGGCTGGCGGGGTCTACAGGTCGGGAAGACCCATGTCGAGATTGGGGGCGTCGATGCCGCCGTCCACCTCGAGCACCTTGCCGGTGATGTAGGCCCCGGCGGGTGAGGCGAGGTAGAGAACGGCCGCGGCGATGTCGTCGGGATCCCCGATCCGGCCCAGCGGGGTGTTGCCCTCCATCTGGGTGCGCAGGCCGTCGTCGGTCATGACGATGTCGAGCGCCGAGGTCGCCACCGAGCCGACCGCGATCGCGTTGATCCGGACCTTCGGGGCCAGATCGAGCGCGGCCAGCCGGGTGTAGTGCGCGAGCGCGGCCTTGGCGGTGCCATAGGCGAGGTAGCCACGGCCGCTCACCCTGCCCATCACCGAGGAGATGTTGACGACCGAGCCGCCGGTCTCCAGCAGGTGCGGTACGGCCGCGCGGGTCAGCGCGTGCGCGATGCCGACGTTGAACTGGAACGCGTTCTCGAGATGGTGCGGCTTGGTCTGCATGAAGCCACGGGGCATGGTGCCACCGACGTTGTTGACGACGATGTCGAGCCGCCCGAACGCGTCCTTCGCCGCCGCCGCCAGGCCGGCCGCCGCGTCGAGGGCACTGAGGTCCGCGGGCACCCCGAGCGCGCGCCGCCCGGCCGCCTCGATCTCGTGTGCGACCTTGTGGAGCTGCTCCTCGGTGCGGGCCGAGATGACCACGTCGGCTCCGGCCTGGGCCAGGGCGACGGCGGTGGCCGCGCCGATCCCCCTGCCCGCGCCGGTGACCACCGCCGCCTGGTCGGTGATGAGGAAACGATCCAGGATCATGGCTCTGCCTCCGGCGCTCGACTGCTCGCCCACCCTAGAGGTGAACTAGAACACGTTTCAATCCCCTTGCCCGGTCGCGATCGGGCACCTGAGGCGACCTCATCGAGGCCGGGACCGGCGGCCATCAATGCGGCGACCGAGATCGACTTGGATTCGACCTACGTCGGAGGTTCGGCGCGGTTGATTCGTGAGGTGCTCGACGACTCGCGTTTCGAGGCCGTACCGGTGAAGGCGGCCGACCCGATCGGCTAGCGCCGGCCCACGCATCACTCGGGGCGCTGGCGCTGGGTGGTGAGACCCTCCCAGTCCTTCACCCAGTCGCGGCCCTGGTCGTCGAGGAAGGAGCCGGGTGGGGCCTGCACCCCGTGGTGGTGCAGCCACTCCCCCGGACGGTGCATGGAGGGCCGTACCCTGCCGTCGGTCGGCATCAGCTGCGGCCGGATCGGGCCGGGCCGGGCCGGTGGGCCCGCGTGATCACCCTCGGCGGCCAACTCCGCCTGGTCCTTCTCCTCGGCCATCCCGATCGGGCCCTGCCGGCGGGCGTTGAAGAACTGGTTGACCGCGGGGTTGTGGCTGGACAGGATCATCTCGCGGGGGCCGAACATCACCAGCCCGCGGCGGAACAGCAGTCCGAGGTTGTCCGGCAGCACCCGGGCGGTGTTGATGTCATGGGTGACGATGAGGAACGTCGCACCGGTCTCGGCGTTGAGGTCGACGAACAACTGGTTGAGATAGGAGGTCCGCACCGGGTCGAGGCCGGAGTCCGGCTCGTCGGCCAGGATGATCTCGGGGTCCAGCACGAGGGCGCGGGCCAGGCCGGCCCGCTTGCGCATCCCGCCGGAGATCTCCCCGGGCAGCTTGTGCTCCGCGCCGGTCAGGCCGACCATCTCGATCTTCTCTCCGACAATGCCCTTGATCTCCGACTCCCTCTTCCTGGTGTGCTCACGGAGCGGGAAGGCGATGTTGTCGTAGAGGTTCATGGAGCCGAACAGTGCGCCGTCCTGGAAGAGCACTCCGAACTTGCGCCGCATCTCATAGAGGTCGCGCTCGCGGAGCCGCGGCACGTCGCCGCCTCCGACGAACACATGACCCGTATCCGGCCGGAGGAGGCCGACGAGCGTCTTGATGAACACCGACTTCCCGGTCCCCGAGGGTCCGAGCAAGGCGGATATCTCGCCCGCCGGAATGGCGAACGACACGTCCTCCCAGATCACCTGACGTCCGAACGACTTCTTGAGCCCCTCCACCCGGATCTCGACACCCATGGGTGCCTCCCTTGGAGCGGGGCCCGTCGGCGGGATCTCCGCGGCATCACGGCCGGCCCCCACCGCTTTCGACTGTACGGCGGGATCGATCGCCCGAGAGGACCTAATTGGACTATGAGTCCAGCCACGCCACTCTGGTCCCAGCGGGTCCGCTGCGTACCGGCATCGGCTGTCACCTGGGCATCTCCTGGTCTATCTCCGCGTGTGGCATGAGGGAACCTGGGGAAGCGTGCACGGCAGGCGGCTCCGCTCGGCTGGTCCGGGGCCGGCTCCCACTCACGAGAGGACGGGTACCGATGGACGCCGACGGCTCGAAGGCCGCGCTCGAAGAGGAGCTCCGGCAGGTGGAGGCCGATCTGGCGGAACTGCGGCGGACGGCCGTCGAGCTACGCAGCCAGATCGGTGACGGTCCCGGCGACGCGGTGGACAGATCCGCGACGATCACTGCCGCCGAGGAGCAGGAGGCGCTGGCCGACCAGTTGGAGGCCAGACGCGACGAGCTGCTGCGCAGGCTCGGTAGGGAGTGACCTGTGGTTTTAGTGTGTCTCCCCCAGGGGAGGGCGAACAGTGTTGAACGTTTCGGGGGCGTCATCCAGGCGACCGCGCCGATGGGCGAGGAGTAGCTGTGGAGTATGAGGAGTTCATCAGGATCGTGGCGCGGGAGGCCGGCCTCAACGACTCGGAGGACGCCGAGCGCGCCGCTCAGGCGGCGTTGGAGACCTTGGCGGAGCGGCTCTCGAAGGGAGAGGCCCGCGATCTCCTCCAGGAACTGCCGGCCGAGCTGAAGCTCTGGATATATCCCCGAGGCGATGCGCAGCCCTTCGACCTGGACGAGTATCTCCGCCGGGTGGCCGAGCGGCTCGGGGTGGACATCGAGGTGGCCGAACGGCGGGCCCGCGCGGTCTTCTACGCTCTGGGCAAGGCGGTCAGCTCAGAGGAGATCGCCGATCTGGCGGCCGAGCTTCCCGATGACTTCGAGCCGCTGTTGGCGGAGGCCCAGGGACGGTTCGCCGACGTCATGCCGGTCGAGGAGTTCCTGGCCAGGATCGCGACGCGGACCGGACTGGACGTCGACGGCGCGCGCCGCGCCACCGAGGCCGTGCTGGAGACGCTCGCCGAGCGCATCGCCGCCGGTGAGGTCGATGACATGATCCCCCAGCTCCCCATAGAGCTGCACGAACCACTCAAACGTGGCAAGTCCCGGATCCCCAACGCCAGACGCATGCCGCTGGAGGAGTTTCTGCGCCGGGTGGCGGACCGCGAGGGCGTGCCGTTCGACAGGGACGTGCCGCCCTTCGAGGTCCAAGAGCACGCCCAGGCCGTGTTCGCCACGTTGCGCGAGGCGATCTCGAACGAGGAGTTCTTCGATGTCAGCGCCCAACTGCCCACCGAGTACTGGGCGCTGCTGAATCTCCCCACCTAGCAGCTCCCAGGCGGGTCCACTAGGCGACGGGGACGTTCAAGCCGCGCAGGACCTCGGCGATGACCTGGGCCTGCTGGGACACCAGGTAGAAATGGTCGCCGGGCAGCGCCTCGAGGGCGAACGCGCCATCGGTGATCTCGCCCCAGCGGGCTGCCTGCGCCTCGGTCACGTGCGGGTCGCCGGCGCCGATGAGCGCGGTGACCGGTGCGGTCAGCCGGGGGCCGGGTTTCTGCTCGTACGACTCGATCAGCCGGAAGTCGTTGCGGACGTAGGGCAGGATCAGGTCCCGCATCTCCTGGTCGGCCAGTACCTCGGCGTCGGTGCCGCCCAGCTTGACCATCTCGGCGACCAGCCCGTCGTCGTCCTTCTCCGCGATGTTCTCCCGCGAGCCGCGCACGTGCGGAGGCCGGGCACCGGAGGCGAACACGTGCACCGGAGGGGTGCCGCGGCCCTCGAGGATCCGGGCCACCTCGTACGCCAAGATCGCGCCCATGCTGTGCCCGAACAGCGCCACCGGCCGATCCAGCAGCGGCCCCATCGAACCTGCGATCAACCGCGCCATCTGACCCGCATCGGTGATGAGCGGATCGCGTATGCGGTCCGCGCGTCCCGGGTACTGCACGGCGTGCACCTCGACGGCCGGGCTGACGGCCTTGGTCCACGGGCGGTAGAAGACCGCCGAGCCGCCCGCGTGCGGAAAGCAGATCAGGCGCAGCGAGGCCCAGGGGCGCGGCTCGGGGCAGCGGAACCAGCTCATTCGGGATCCTCCTCCACCACCTGGCGGGCCAGGCGCGGGTCTCCAGGAAGCGGCCAGGGGGCGATCCGGGGGTCGGGGACCGTCTTCGGCCCCGACTTCTCGGTGGCGACCTTGAAGCCGCGCCTGACGTAGTTCGCCATCGCGTTGGGATGGTCGAGCGTACTGGTCTGCAGCCAGACCCGGGTGGCCGGACCGGTCTCCTCGGCCCACAGCTGCCCCCGCTGCCAGGCACGGCGGACGCACTGCTCCACGAGATACCCGCCATAGCCCTTGCCGATGAACGCCGGGGTCAGGCCCACCAGATGCACCTCGGTGTCCCCACCCGGCTGGGCCTCCAGCTCGAAGAAGCCCGCGATGGTGCCCTCGGCCCAGGCGATCCAGGTGCTCAGCTCGGGCCGCATGACCCAGCGCCGCCAGTCCTCGAAGCTCCAGCGGAACCGGTCGGTCCAGCACACCCGTGCCCCGACCGCCGCGTACAGCGCCCGGTTGATGTCGGGTGAAGGGACCATGGCCAGACTGAACGACATCTCCACGCCCGGGAGCGGCGCCCTCCGCAGATCGGCGGGATCGCGCATCTCCATGGCCCACTCGGTCACGGTGAGCTGGATCGCATCGGAGACCGGCACCACCTCGACGGACCTCACCTGTGCACAACCCCCGTACGGTTCGACGCGGATGAGGTTCAGGCCGTTTCCATGGCCTCGATGAGGCTCTTGGGACGCATGTCGGTCCAGGTCTCGTTGATGTAGTCGAGACAGGCCTGCCGGGTGTCCTCGGGTTTGGCGACGGTCCAGCCGGCCGGGATCTCGGCGAAGGACGGCCATAGCGAGTATTGGCCCTCGTCGTTGACCAGCACGAGGTAGGTGCCGTCGTTGTCCTCGAAGGGGTTCGACATGGACGCCTCTTTCGTCGGGGGGTAGGGGAGATTCGGTCAGGTTACTGGCTGTTCGGGCGCACCTTGTCGAGCTTGGCGGCGAGCACTCCGCCGATCTCGGCGACCGCTGCGGGCTCCAGCAGGAAGTGGTGCTCGACATCGATCGGGTAGTCCTCGATCTGGCCGTCCGTCACCGGCTGCCAGTTGGACTGCGCGGTCGGCGAGTCCGCCGTCCGCCCTCGCACGGCGGTGAAGAACACGATGTCGCCGCGATAGGGCCCCGGGCGGTAGTCCTGCGCGCAGCGCAGACCGTTCTCGTAGTTGCGGTACACCGCGACCAGGTCGTCCTGCTCAAGGCTGGCGAAGGCGTCGCCACGCTCCCTGAGCACGGCCATGATCTGCTCGAGGTCCGGGTTGCCGTCCTCGGCGATCATCCCGGCGTCGATGCCGATGGACTCGAGGAGTTCGGGGAGGATCTCCCGGCTCCCCGTGTCCAGATCCTGAGAGTGGTAGGCGTCCAGGAGCACCAGCAGCGCGGTCTCTTCACCGTCGGCCTGCAGCAGCCGGGCGGCCTCGAAGGCGACCAGCCCGCCCAGTGACCAGCCCATCAGATGGTAGGGGCCGGACGGCTGGACGGCACGGATCTCGCCCAGGTAGTCGGCCGCCATCGCGGTGACCGACTCCGGCGACTCCCCTTGGGTGAAACCACGTGCCTGCAACCCGTACACCGGTTGTTCGGCGGGGAGATGCGGGAGCAGGCCGAAGTACGGCCAGGACAGCCCGCCGGCCGGATGGACGCAGAACAGCGGAGGCCGGGACCCGGTGGCCCGGATGGGCAGCAGGACGTCCAGTCCGCCCACGGCCGGCTCGTCCACGGCCGCGGCGGCCACCAGGGCCTCGACGGTCTGGTGCGCGAACACACCGCGGGCCGAGATCTCCAGCCCGGCCTGCCGGGCCTTGGTCACCAGCTGGATGGCCAGGATGCTGTCACCGCCCAGGTCGAAGAAGCTGTCATCGGCACCAGCCCGTTCCAGCCCCAGGACCTGGGCGAACAACCCGCACAGCAGCTCCTCCTCGGGGCCCTGCGGATCCCGCCCGGCAGCGGCCGCGGCGAAGTCGGGAGCGGGCAGGGATCGGCGGTCGAGCTTGCCACTGGCGTTCATGGGGAACGCGTCGAGCACGACGATCGCCGCGGGCACCATGTACTCCGGCAGCGTCCCGCCGAGGAAGCGGCGCAGCTCCGCCGGGTCCAGCGTCTTTCCCGCACCGGCCACGACATAGCCGACCAGCCGCTTCTCGCCCGGCCGGTCCTCCCTGGCGATCACGGTCACCTGGGCCACGTCCTCGTGCGCGGCCAGCGCCGTCTCGATCTCACCCAGCTCGATCCGGAAGCCGCGCACCTTGACCTGGAAGTCGGCGCGGTCCACATAGTCCAGCAGTCCGTCCGGCCGCCAGCGCACCAGATCACCGGTGCGGTACATCCGCTCCCCCGCGTTGCCGAACGGGCAGGCGACGAAGCGTTCCGCGGTCAGGCCGGGCCGGTTGAGATAGCCACGGGCCAGGCCCGCGCCCGCGATGTAGAGCTCGCCCACCACCCCCGGCGGCACCGGCAGCAGATTGCCGTCCAGCACATAGGCGCGGGTGTCGTCCAGCACCCGGCCGATCGGCGCGGAGATGTCCCCGGGGCGGACCAGGCCGCGCACCGGCGCCGCCGTCACATAGGTGGTGGTCTCGGTCGGGCCGTAGACGTGCAGGACCAGCGTCTCCGGGCAGGCGTTCCGCACCGCCAGCAGCGCCCACAGCGCGCAGGCCTCCCCGCCGGTGTGCACGGCCGGCATTCCGCGGAACGCCTCCGGGCGCTCCGAGGCGATCAGATTGAACAGCGTCGTGGTGAGGAAGGCGCTGGTCACGCCCTCCTCGGCGACCAGCCGGGCCAGGCCGTCAGCGTCGAGGTCCATGGGCGGGGCGACCACCGCGGTGCCCCCGGACAGCAGCGGGGTCCACATCTCGTGGGTGGAGGCGTCGAAGGCGTGCGCGGCGTACATCAGGACCCGGTCGGCGCCCTTGAGCACGGTGCTGTCGGTGGCGATGTCGACCACGTCGCGGTGGCGGGCGCCCACGCCCTTCGGCAGCCCGGTGGAGCCCGAGGTGAAGATCTCGTAGGCGAGCTGGTCCGGGTGCGGGACGACTCCGGGATCGGTGCCGGGCTGCTCCGCGAGCGCCGGGTCGTCGTCGATGACGATCACCTGTGCGCCGTGTTCGAACCGCACGCCGGCCATCTCGGTGTCGGCCAGGAGTACGGGTGCGCCGGTCTCGGCCAGCGCCCACGCCATCCGCTCCGGCGGGAAGCCGTGGTGGATCGGCACGTAGTAACCGCCGGCCTTGAGGATGCCCAGGGAGGCGACGATGACGTCGGCGGAGCGCCGCATCAGCATCGCGACCGGTGTCTCCTGGCCGACGCCGAGCCCGATCAGCCGGTGGGCCAGCCGGTTGGCCCGTGCGTCCAGCTCCGCGTAGGTGATCGACTGCCCGGCGGCGCGCACCGCGACCGCATCGGGCGTACGCATCGCCTGCGCGACGAACCGCTCGGTGATCGTCTTCGGACCCGTACGGGAGGTCGCTGTGTCGTTGAAGGTCTCCAGAACGGCACGGCGCTCGCCGGCGTCCAGGAGATCGACGCGGCCGATCGGCCGTTCCGGGGCGGTGGCGATGGTCTCCAGCGCCTGCCTCAGGCGGCCCGCCAACCGACCGGCCTCATCCTCGGTGAACAGCTCGGCCCGGTAGTCCAGCCGTAGCGACAGCCTGGCACCGGGCACGGCGGCCAGGGTCAGCGGATAGTGGGTGGCGTCGTGGCCGTCGCCACCGGTCACCCGCACCCCGCCGAGATCGGTGGCGGCGGCGTCCGGGTCGAACGGGTAGTTCTCCAGCACAGTGATGGTGTCGAACAGCGAACCACCGCGCGCGCCGAGGCCGTGGGCGAGCCGCTGGATCTCGGCCAGGCCCAGGTGGTGGTGGGCCATCAGGTCGGCTTGCTCGCCCTGCAACCGGGTCAGGGCCTGCCCGACGGTCTCCGCGGGGAGCAGCCGGACCCGGACCGGCAGCGTGTTGATGAACAGGCCGATCATCTGCTCGACGCCGGGCAGGTCCGGCGGGCGGCCGGACACGACCCCGCCGAAGACGACGTCGCCGCGGCCGGTGAGCCTGCCCAGCACCAATCCCCAGGCCAGCTGGAGCGCGGTGCTGAGGGTGGCGCCGTGCGCGCGGGCCTGGACGGCCAGCGCGGTGGTGACGTCCTCTGCCAGTTCGATCCGGATCTGCGCCGGCCCTGTGGCGGTGCCGCCCGCAGTGTTCCCCTCGATGTTCCCCCCGATAGGGTCCGGGGCGACCAGGGTGGGCTCGTCCACGCCGGCCAACGCGCCGCGCCAGGCCTCCTCGGCCGCCGTACGGTCCTGCCCGGCCAGCCAGCTCAGATAGTTCTTGTACGGGGTGACCCGCGGCAGCCCGGTGCCATCGCCCTCGTTGAGGTAGAGGGCGAACAGCTCGGTGGTGAGCACCGGCGTGGACCAGCCGTCCAGCAGGATGTGATGGTTGGTGAAGACCAGCCGGTGCCGCTGTGCGGCCGTCTTGATCAGGACGAACCGGAGCAGCGGCGGCCGGGCCATGTCGAAGCGGTGTGCCCGCTCCCGCGCGATGATCCGTGCTGTTTCATCATCCGTGTCGGGTGCGCCGGTGAGGTCGATCTCCTCCCACGGCAGCGTGACCTCGCGGTGCACCACCTGGACCGGGGCGCCCTGCTTGCGCTGCCGGAACCCGGCCCGAAGGTTGGCGTGCCGGCGCAGCAGCGTCTGGGCGGCGGCCTTCAGCGCGAGCGCGTTCAGCGGGCCCTCGAGGTCGAGGACCAGCTGGGCGGTGTAGACGTCCGCGTCCTCGTCGTAGAGGGCGTGGAAGAACAGCCCCTGCTGCAGCGGGGACAGCGGCAGGACGTCCTCGAGCTGGGACTGCCCCTTCTTCGGCCCCTGGGGTGTCGCGGTCATTCCAGCTCCCAGTCGTCGAGTTCGGCGGCCAGCTCGTCGAGCTCGTCCTGGTCGATCTCCACCAGCGACATGTCCGAAGGCGTGAAACCGCCCGCGCCCTCCTGCTCGGAATGAACGACCAGGGCCCGCAGCGCCTCGAACCACAGCTCTCCGAGCTGCTCCGCCTCGCCGTCTCCGAACAGTCCGGAGGCCCAGCTCCAGGCGGCCTCCAGCCGGGGGCCGGCGGCGGTGTCGCGGGTGTAGGCGTTGACCTCCACGGCGTGCGGCAGGCCGAGCCTCGGGTCGTGGCCGCCCCCCAGCGCCTCGGACTCCGCCGCCGAGGCCGGAGACCAGTCGGTGGACTCCGGCGCGGCCACACGGCCGAGGTAGTTGAAAGCCAGCTGCGGGGTGCCGAACCCGGTCAGTTCCGCGGCGGTCCGCGGGTTGAGGTAGCGGAGCAGCCCATAGCCGATCCCGTTGTCGGGGATCTCCCGCAGCTGCTCCTTCACCTGCTTGATCGCGGCGCCCACCACCTGGCCGCCACTCCGCACCTCGGCCCAGTCCGCGTCACCGGCGTCGAGCCGCACCGGGAAGATGCTGGTGAACCAGCCGGCCGTACGGGACAGGTCGACGCCCGGGATGATCTCCTCCCGTCCGTGGCCCTCCAGCTCCAGCAGGACCGCGGGCTCCTCCCCCCTGCCCGTCCGCTTGCGCCACTCGGCGACGGCCAGGGCCAGCCCGGTGAGCAGCACGTCGTTGACCCGGCCGTGGAACGCCGCCGGCACGGTGGACAGCAGCGGCTCGGTCACGTCGGCGGGCAGCGTGAGGGTGAGGTGGCCCTCGGTGCCGAAGGTGTCGAGCGCCGGGTCCAGCGGACGGCCGCCCAGCACGGGGTCCGGGGTCCGCAGGATCTCCTGCCACAGGTCCAGCTCGGTCACCCGGCCGGGCTCGGAGGCCTCGGCGACGAGTCGCTGGGCCCACCGCCGGAACGAGGTGTTCACCTTCTCCAGCTCGACCGGCTGCCCGGTCGCGGCGGACGCCCAGGCGGTGACCAGGTCGGGCAGCAGGATCCGCCAGGAGACCCCGTCCACCACCAGGTGGTGCAGGGTGAGCAGCAACCGGCCGGAGCGCTCGGGTCCGGCGTCGAGCAGCACGAGCTGCGCCATCACCCCGGCGTCGGGGTTCAGCCTGCCGCTCGCCGCCGCAGCCTGCTCGGCGAGCACCGCGTGCAGGGCGTCGCCGTCCAGGCCTTCGATGTCGGCCCGGCTCACCAGCGTTGCCGCGTCGACGGACCCGGGAGCGGTGACCTCGTACTCCCAGGAGCCGCCGGTGCGGTTCAGGGTCAGCCTCAGCAGATCGTGGTGGTCGATGACCGCCTGCAGCGCCGCCGTCAGGTGACCGGTCTCCAGGCCCGGCGGCACCTGGAGCAGCATCCGCTGGCTGTAGCCGCCGACCGGGGACAGCTCCTGATCGGACCCCGCCACCGTGCCCCACAGCCCCTGGAACCAGCGCATGATCGGCGTGGCCGGGATCGGGCCGACGCCCGCTCCCGGAGCCTCGGCCTCGACCATGTCGGCGTCTTCGGCGTTGAGCGCGATGGCGGCGAGTTCCTCGACGCTCTGGTGCTGGAACACTTCGCGAGGGGTGATGGCCAGGCCGCACTGGCGGGCTCTGCTGACCAGCTGGATGGCGATGATGGAGTCGCCGCCCAGATCGAAGAACCCGTCATCGACCCCGACCCGCTCCAGGCCCAGCACCTCGGCGAACAAACCCGCGAGGATCTCTTCCCGCTCACCACGGGGCCCGCGCGCCGACACGGCGGTGGAGAGGTCGGGGGCGGGCAGTGCCTTTCGGTCCAGCTTCCCATTGGAGGTCAGCGGCAGGACGTCGAGGGTGACGACGGCCGCCGGGACCATGTAGTCCGGGAGATCCGCGTTCACGAACCGCCGCAGTTCACCGGAGTCGACGTTCTGCCCGGCGCCGGGGACGACGTAGGCGACGAGTCGCTTGTCTCCGGGACGGTCCTCCCGGGCGATCACCGCGACCTGAGCCACCGAGCCGTGTCGGGCGAGGGCGGCTTCGATCTCGCCCAGCTCGATCCGGAAACCACGGATCTTCACCTGATCATCGGCGCGGCCCAGATACTCCAGATTCCCGTCCCGGTGCCAGCGGGCCAGATCACCCGACCGGTACATCCGAGCACCCGCGACCCCGAACGGATCGGCGACGAACCGCTCAGCCGACAGACCCGGACGATTGAGGTAGCCGCGCGCCAGACCCGCCCCACCCACGTACAGCTCGCCGACGACGCCAGGAGGAGTGGGCTGCAAATGATCGTCGAGCACGTACACCTTCAGATCAGGGATCCCGGCCCCGATCACACTGCCCCTGCCCTGCGCCGCCTTCTCGCGGTCCAGGGCCATAGAGGAGACATGCACGGTGGTCTCGGTGATCCCGTACATGTTCACCAGCACCGGCGCGTCGTCGGCGTGCCGGGCGTACCACTCCTCCAAGCGGCCCGGTTCCAGGGCCTCCCCGCCGAACACCACGTACCGCAGGGCCAGCCGGTCACCCACCGAGGGGTGTGCGGCATCGGCCTGCATCAGGGCGTAGAACGCCGACGGGGTCTGGTTGAGAACCGTGACCTTCTCCTCCGCCAGCAGCCTGAGGAAGTCCTCGGGCGAACGCGAGGTCGCGTACGGCACGACGACGAGCCGGCCGCCGTAGAGCAGCGGGCCCCACAGTTCCCACACCGAGAAGTCGAACGCGTACGAGTGGAACAACGTCCACACGTCGTCCGGGCCGAAACCGAACCAGTGCTCGGTCGAGTTCATCAGCCGGATCACGTTCGCGTGCGGGATCACCACGCCCTTGGGCCGGCCGGTCGACCCCGAGGTGTAGATGACATACGCCGGGTGGTCCGGGGACAACGGAACCCTGCGCTCACCGTCGTCCAGGTCCGCGCCGGACAGACCAGCGAGCAGGTCCGGGGCGTCCAACAGCAGCCGCGGCGAACCGTCCGGCAGCACCCCCGCCGAGACGGACGTGGTGAGCGCGAGGACCGGCCGCGCGTCCGCCAGCATGTAGGCGACGCGGTCGGCGGGATAGTCCGGGTCGATCGGCACATAGGCGGCGCCCGCCTTCAGCACGGCCAGGATCGCCACCACTAGCTCGGCCGAACGCGGCAACGCCAGCGCCACGAACTGCTCCGGGCCCACGCCCCGGGCGACCAGCAGCCGGGCGAGGCGGTTGGACCAGACGTTCAGCTCGCCATAGGTCAGCGACGTGCTCTCGGACGACACCGCGACGGCGTCCGGGGTCCGGGCCGCCTGAGCCTCGAAGACCGCGGTGATGGTGGCCGGGGGGAAGGCGCGGGGCGGGTGCCCGCCCGCCCAGTCGTCCAGGATGGTGCGGCGCTCGGCCCGGTCCAGCAGATCGACCTCGCCGATGGGGGCATCGGGGTCGCCGGCCAGCGCCCGAACCAGGCGCTGGAAGCGGGCCACCATCGACTCGGCGGTGGCCGGGTCGAACAGGTCGAGGGCGTACTCCAGCCCGCCATCGATCCCGCCGGGGGCTCCGTCCTCGTCGTGGGTCTCCTCCAGATAAAGGGACAGGTCGACCTTGGCCGCGCCGGTGCCGAGGTCCAGCGGGGCCACGGTGAGACCGCCGACGTCGATGCCGGCCGGGGGGTTGTTCTGGAAGCTGAGCATCACCTGGAACAGCGGATGCCGGGACATCGACCGGGCCGGGTTCAGCACCTCGACTAGCCGCTCGAACGGCACATCCTGATGGGCGTAGGCGGCCAGGTCGGTCTCCCGGACCCGGGAGATCAACTCCCGGAACGACGGATTCCCCGACGTGTCCGTTCGCAGCACCAGCGTGTTGACGAACATGCCCACGAGGTCGTCCAGCGCCTCATCCGTACGACCCGCGATCGGCGAGCCGATCGGCACATCCGTGCCCGCGCCCAACCGGGTCAGCAACGCGGCATACGCGGCCTGCATGACCATGAACAGGCTGGACTGGGACTCGCGGGCCAGGTCGGTCAGCGCCTCGTGGGTGCCGGCGCTCAGCGTGAACGGGACGGTGTTGCCCCGGTAGCCGGCCTCGGCGGGCCGGGCCCGGTCGGCCGGCAGCTCCAGTTGGTCCGGCAGGCCCGCCAGCGCGTCCCGCCAGAAGGCGACCTGGGTACTGATCAGGCTCTCCGGGTCATCCTCGGAGCCGAACAGTTCGTGCTGCCAGAGCGTGTAGTCCGCGTACTGCACAGGCAGCGGCGCCCACGCCGGCGCGTCCCCGCCGCGGCGGGCGGCATAGGCGGTGATGACGTCCCGGGCGAGCGGCGCCATCGACCAGCCGTCGCCGGCGATGTGGTGCAGGACGAGCAGCAGGACGTGTACTTCGCCCAGCTCAAAGAGGCTCACCCGCAAGGGGATCTCGACGGACAGGTCGAAGCCCTGCCCCGCCGCATCTGCCAGGGCCATCGGCAGCTGCGCCTCGCTGGTCGGGATGACGTTCAGCTTCCCAGGCTGGGCGATCGCCGGGTCCAGGATCAGCTGCCGGGCGGTGCCCGCCCGGTCCGGGAAGACGGTCCGTAGCGACTCGTGCCGGGTGATCACGTCGGCCAGGGCGGCCCGCATGGCCTCGTAGTCCAGGGCTCCGGTCAATGTGAGCGCGATCGGGATGTTGTAGGTCGCCGACCTCCCCTCGAACCGGTTGAGGAACCACAACCGCTGCTGCGCGTACGACAGCGGCAGCAGGTCGGGGCGCTCGGCGGGGGCGAGAGCGGGACGCGCGACGCCGGTGGACCCGGCCAGGCGCTCCGCCAGCCCGGCCACGGTCGGCGCCTCGAAGAGGGCCCGGACGGACAGTTCGACGCCGAGCGCGGAGCGGACCTTGCTGACCAATCGGGTGGCGGTGAGTGAGTCACCGCCGAGCTCGAAGAAGCCGTCGTCGGCACCCACCCGGCGCACCCCGAGGATCTCGGCGAACAGACCGGCCAGGATCTCCTCCTGCGGCGTGCGGGGGGCGCGGGCGGCGAACGCGCCGGCGTCCGGAGCGGGCAGTGCCCTGCGGTCCAGCTTGCCGTTCACCGTGAGCGGCAGGGCGTCCAGCAGCACCACGACCGGGACCATGTGGTCCGGCAGGGTGTCGGCCGCGACCCGGCGCAGCCGGGCCGGGTCGGCGACGGCGCCCTCGGCCGGAACGACGTAGGCGACGAGCCGCCTGTCTCCGGGACGGTCCTCGCGGGCGATGACGGCGACCTGACCGACGTCGGAGGACCGCGCCAGCACGCTCTCGATCTCGCCCGGTTCGATCCGGAAGCCGCGGATCTTCACCTGGTCGTCCACCCGGCCGAGGTATTCGATGGTGCCGTCGGGGAGCCGGCGGCCCAGGTCACCGGTGCGGTACATCCGCTCACCAGGCGGGCCATAGAGGTCGGCCACGAAACGCTCGGCGGTGAGGTCGGGGCGCCCCAGGTAGCCGCGGGCAACCTGCGCACCGGCCAGGTAGATCTCACCGGCCACCCCCGCCGGAGCGAGCCGCAGGCTCGGGTCCAGCACGTACACCCGGGTGTTGCGGGTAGGGCCGCCGACGTTGGGCCGTTCCCCGTCGCCGATCCGGGAGTTCAGGCTGTCGACCGTGAACTCGGTGGGGCCGTAGAAGTTGCGCGCGGTGACCCCGTCGAGGGCCCGCAGCTCCCGCCACAGCGGCTCACCGATCGCCTCGCCGCCGAGCAGCAGCAGCGACGGGCGGTGCCGATCGGAGTCGAGCAGGCCCAGGTCACGCAGCGTCTGGAGGTGCGACGGTGTCGTGTTGACCATGTCGATGCCACGGTCCGCGACATACGCGGCGAGCGCCTCTGGGTCTCTGCGGGTGGCGTCGTCGATGAGGTGCAGCTCGTGGCCGGCGGCGCTCAGCAGCAGCCCGTGCCAGGAGGTGTCGAAGGAGAACGACGCGGTGTGCGCGAAGCTCAGCCGGTGCCCCGCCGCCTCGGCGGCGGGACTCCAGAAGTCGGTGCTGTGGGTGTGGAAATAGTTGACGACGTTCTGGTGTGGGACCACGACGCCCTTGGGCCGCCCGGTGGAGCCGGAGGTGTAGATGACGTACGCGGCGTGTGCCGGCAGCAGCGGCCGTACCCGATCTGCGTCCACGGGATCGGCGCCCGGCCTGCCCGCCAGCAATGCGATCACCGTGGGGTCGTCCAGCGCGATCCGTCCGGAGGCATCGGGCGCCAGGTCACCGGTGGTGATCACCAGTGCGAAGCACGCATCCTCGAGCATGGAGGCGACGCGGTCGGCGGGGTAGTCCGGGTCGACCGGCACGTACGCCGCACCGCTCTTGAGCACCGCCTGGAGTGCGATGACCAGTTCGGCGCCGCGCGGGAGCACCAGGGCGACCCGCTGCTCCGGACCGATACCGCGGTCGATCAGCTCGTGGGCGAGCCGGTTGGCCCGCTCGTTCAGCTCGGCATAGGTGAGCGCGAGGTCCCCGCAGACCAAGGCGATCTCCTGCGGGGTCGCGGCCGCCCGCGCGGCGAAGAGCGCGTCCAGCGTGACCCTCGGGGCCGGGGAGAGCGCACCGGTGCCCTGCCCGAGAATCTCCGCTCGCTCGTCGTCGTCGAGCAGGTCGAGTCGGCCGATCGCCTGGTCCGCGTCCTCGACCAGCGCCTCCAGCAGCCGCCGGACCCGCCCCAGGAGACGTTCCACGGCGTCCTGGTCGTAGAGGTCGGACCGGTAGTGCAGGCGCAGGGTCAGCCGCGGACCGGGGACCGCGACAAAGGAGAGCGGGTAGTGCGTGGCGTCGTAGGAGTCGAAGCCGGTGAGCCGCAGCCCGTTGAGGGAGGTGTCCATCGACGCGGGTTCGAACGGGTAGTTCTCCAGCACCGTCATGGTGTCGAAGAGGACCGGTGCACCGATCAGCCGCTGGATCTCGGTGAGGCTGAGGTGGTGGTGCGGGAGCAGCTCGGCCTGTTCGTCCTGCAACCGCTCGAGGATCTCGGCGAGCGACTCCTCCGGCCGGAAGCGAACCCGGATCGGCAGCGTGTTGATGAACAGCCCGATCATCTGCTCGACGCCGGGCAGTTCGGCCGGGCGTCCGGACACGGCGGCGCCGAACACGACATCGTTGCGGCCGGTCTGCCTGGCCAGGGTGAGGCCCCAGGCGGCTTGTAGCACCGTGCCCAGAGTGACGCCGTGCCGCCGGGCCAGTTTGCTCAGCTTGGTGCTGAGTTCCTGGCTGAGCTCGGCACGGGCGGCCCGTGGAGGCGACAGCGTCCCGTCCGTCGCCTCCGGGGCGACCAGGGTCGGCTCGTCCACTCCGTCGAGGGCACGCCGCCAGGCCTGCTGGGCGGCGGCCCGGTTCTGGCCGGTCAGCCAGGCCAGATAGCTCTTGTACGGGGTCGCGCGCGGCAGTCCGGCATCGTCGCCACCCTGGATGTAGAGGGCGAACAGCTCGGTGGCCAGCACGGGCGTCGACCAGCCGTCCAGCAGGATGTGATGGTTGGTGAACACCAGTTTGTACCGCTGCGCGGGGAGTCCGATCAGGGTCCAGCGCAGCAGCGGGGGGCTGGTCAGGTCGAAGGTGTGTGCCCGTTCCCGCGCGATGATCCGGGCGGCCTCGTCCTCGGGGTCGGCCGCGGAGGTGAGGTCGATCTCCTCCCAGGGCAGCTCGACGGTGCGCGGGATCACCTGGACCGGCTGGCTGAGGTCCTCGTGCCAGAACGCGGCTCGCAGGTTGGAGTGCCGGCGCAGCAGGGTGCCGGCGGCCTCGCGCAACGCCGGCACGTCCAGCGGGCCCGCCAGGTCGATGACGAGCTGCGCGGTGTACACGTCGGTGGTGGCCTCGGCGCCGGTCATGCCCTCGGCCAGCATCGCGTGGAAGAAGAATCCCTGCTGCAGCGGTGACAGCGGGAGGATGTCCTCGAGCTCCGAGCGATTCACCTGATGCCTACTGCGTGGATGCCCCGTCCTTCGGACCGGGGAGGAAACGCGGCACTGTGTTGCACGGGGCTCCAGTTTCGTCTGTGGCGGTCGGCGGAGTCGCGGCGGCGGCCTTCGGCGGGGGAGGAGGTCACGTGGTCCTCCACGCGGCCTGCAGTTTGTCGATCTCGGACTGGTCGAGGGACACGAGCAGATCGGAGGTGGTGAAACCGCCCGAGTCGTCCTGGCGGGCGTGTTCGGCGATCCCGCTCAGCGCCGCGAACCAGGCCTTCGCCAGTTCGGTGACGTCGTCCTCGGTGAACAGCCCCTCCGGCCAGGTCCAGGTGACGGACAGCTCGGGACCTTCCGGCCGGTCGTGGGTGACCGCGTTGATCTCCAGCAGGTGGGCCATCGGCATCCGCGGGTCCTCGCCGCCGGGCAGCGCCTCGGCGGCGATGCTCCAGTCGCCGTCCTCCGCCTGGATCCGGCCCAGGTAGTTGAAGGCGATCTGTGGCTGGGGCAGGTCTTCGAGCTCCTGCGCGGTCACCGGGTTGAGATGGCGGAGCAGGCCATAACCGATCCCGTTGTCGGGGATCTCCCGCAGTTGCTCCTTGACCTTCTTGATCGCGGTGCCGACCGCCTGGCCTCCGGAGCGGACCTCGGCCCAGTCCACCGGTCCCGTGTCGAGGCGGACCGGGAAGATGCTGGTGAACCAGCCGGCCGTACGGGAGAGGTCGACGCCGCGGACGATCTCTTCCCTCCCGTGGCCTTCCAGATCGAGCAGCACGCTCGTGCCCCGGCCGCCGCGGTGCTTGCGCCAGTGGGTGACGGCCAGTGCGAGCCCGGTGAGCAGCACATCGTTGACCCGTCCGTGGAACGCCGCCGGCGCGCTGGTGAGCAGCGGCTCGGTCACGTCGGCCGGCAGCACCAGTGACACCTGTCGCGCTCTGGCGGCGATATCGGTCCGGGGGTCCAGCGCCCGCTTGGCCAACTTCGGGTTCGGCCCGTCCAGGATTTCGGTCCAGGTCTCCAGCTCGGCGACCCGATCCGGGTCGGAGGCCGCGGTGACCAGATGCTGCGCCCACCGCCGGAAGGAGGTGCTGACCGGGGCCAGTTCGACCGGCCGCCCGGTGGCGAGGGACGCCCAGGCGGTGACGAGGTCGGGCAGCACGATCCGCCACGAGACGCCGTCGATCACCAGGTGGTGCGCGAGGACCAGGAGCCGGCCGGTGGCTCCGGAGCCGGCGTCCAGCCAGACCAGCTGCACCATGACGCCCTGGTCGGGCGCGAGGCGGTCGCGGGCGGCGGTCACCTGCTCGGCCAGCACCTCACCCAGTTCGTCCTCGTCCAGCCCCGCGATGTCCACCCGCCCCACCAGGTCTGCCGCCGTCACCGCGCCCACAGGCTGGACGGTCTGCTGCCAGCCGCCGCCCTCGCGGTCGACGCGCAGCCGCAGGATGTCGTGATGGTCGAGTACGGCCTGGAGCGCGCCGGCGAGGTTCTCGACGCCGAGGTCGCCGGGGACGCGAAGCAGCACGCTCTGGTGGAAGCCGTCCATCGCGCCGCCCGCGGGTTCGACGCGCTCGCGCAGCCAGCCCGCGATCGGAGTCACGGGAACCGGGCCGACGCCCGTTCCCGGTGCCTCTGCCTCGATCTCGTCGACGTCGGCCACGTCCTGTGCGACCGCCGCCAGTTCCTCCACGTTCTGGTGCTGGAAGACGTCTCGCGGGGTGATGACCAGCCCCGATTGGCGGACCCGTGAGACGAGCTGGATGGCGATGATGGAGTCGCCGCCCAGGTCGAAGAAGCCGTCGTCGATGCCGACCGTCGGCAGGCCGAGGACCTCGGCGAACAGATCGGCGAGGATCTCTTCTCGCTCGGTGCGCGGTGCCCGGCCACTGACCGCGGCCGAGAAGTCCGGCGCGGGCAGCGCGTCGCGGTCCAGTTTCCCGTTGGTGGTGAGGGGCAGCGCGTCCAGCACCACCACGGCGGCCGGGACCATGTAGTCCGGCAGATCCTGACCGACGAACCTGCGCAACTCTCCCCCGTCGACCCCGTCGACCCCGTCGACCCCGTCGAGGGCGGGGACGACGTAGGCGACCAGGCGCTTGTCACCCGGCCGGTCCGCACGAGCGATCACCGCGACCTGAGCCACACCCTCGTGGCGCGCGAGGGCTGCTTCGATCTCACCGAGTTCGATGCGGAACCCGCGGAGCTGGACCTGCTGGTCGGCGCGGCCGAGGTATTCGAGACGTCCATCAGAGCGCCAGCGGGCGAGATCCCCCGACCGGTACATGCGGGTGCCGGGCTCGCCGAACGGGTCGGCGACGAACCGCTCGGCGCTCAACCCGGCACGGTTGAGATAGCCGCGGGCGAGACCCGCACCGGCGACGTACAGCTCCCCTGCCACCCCGGCGGGCACCGGCTGGAGCCGATCGTCGAGCACGTAGGTCCTCAGGTCGGGGATGCCGACGCCGATGGCGCTGCCTGACGCGTTCGCGCAGTAGACCTGGTCGAGGGCGAGGTGCGAGACGTGCACGGTGGTCTCGGTGATCCCGTACATGTTGACCAGCACCGGAGCGTCATCGGCATGCCGCGAATACCAGTCGCCGAGACGACCCGGCTCCAGCGCCTCCCCACCAAAGATCACATACCGGAGCGCGAGATCTCGGCCGGGATTCTCCCGGTCCGCGGCCATCAGCTGGTAGAACGCCGACGGGGTCTGGTTCAGGACCGTCACCCACTCATCGGCGAGCAGCGTCAGGAAGTCCTCCGGTGACCGCGAGATGGAGTAGGGGACGACCACCAGCCGGCCGCCGTAGAGCAGTGGACCCCACAGTTCCCAGACGGAGAAGTCGAAGGCGTAGGAGTGGAACAACGTCCACACATCGGCGTCAGAGAACCCGAACCAGTGGTCGGTGGAGTCCATCAACCGGATCACGTTGGCGTGCGGGATCACCACACCCTTGGGCCGGCCGGTGGAGCCCGAGGTGTAGATGACGTAAGCCGGGTGGCCGGGCAGCAGCGGAGCCCTACGGTCGGCGTCCGTGAGATCGGTGTCGCCGTACCCCTCCAAGGCGTCCGCGGCCCGGTCCAGCTCGACCCGCGTCAGCTCCCTCGGGAGCACCTGCGGGGCCGTCGACGAGGTCACCGCCAGCACCGGCGCGGAATCGGCCAGCATGTAGGCGATCCGGTCGGCCGGGTAGTCCGGGTCGACCGGCACATAGGCGGCGCCGGTCTTGAGCACCGCCAGGATCGCCGCCACCAGCTCAGCTGACCGTGGCAACGCCAGGGCGACGAACTGCTCCGGCCCCACACCCTTCTCCACGAGCAGCCGGGCGAGCCGGTTGGCCGAGGCGTTCAGCTCGGCGTAGGTCAGCGACGTGCCCTCGAAGGACACCGCCACCGCGTCCGGACATCGTGCCGCCTGGGCCTCGAAGGCCGCCGGAATCGTACGGCCGGGAAGGGTCGCCGCGGTCTCGCTCGGCGCCGAGGAGGACCAGCCGGACAGGATGGTCTCCCGCTCGGCGTCGTCCAGGATGCCGGCGGTCCCGATGGCGGCGTCCGGGTCGGCCAGCAGTCCGCGCAACAGTCGCTCGAACCGCGCCACCATCGACTCCGCGGTAGCCGGATCGAACAGATCCAGAGCGAACTCCAACTCCCCCGCCAGCCCTCCGGGACCGCCA
>JAOPYO010000114.1 GCA_025964575.1 Actinomycetes bacterium | reverse complement strand
CGGCGATGAAGCCGTCCAGCGACATCGCCCTGTTCACGACCACTTTGCCGGTGCCGATGCTCACATCACTCATGCGTTTTCTCCAAGGATTTTGGAGGCCCGAGGCCGAATCATAGTTCGGCCGGTGGGGAGGGCGAGGGCGGGAGTTGCACGCGTATCTGCGGTGGCGCAACGCGAACAACCCGCATCCGGATGTGCTGGCCGCGCGGCGTCGGAAACGTGCCCGGCTACGGAGTGAACGACACCGCCAGTGGGATCGTCCTCAGTCCCGGGCTGCGTGACCGACCCGGTGATCGTTTGTGCTCACCGCACTAGCTCAGGTGTTGTCATGGTGGGGGAAGGCCCCTTCTCCTTCCTCGCACTGGCCGTCGTCGGCAAGCTCCCGATGGCGCTAAGGACGACCGCGGCGCGGTAGGTGATCGCGTGCTTGTCGTAGCGAGCCGCGAGCCCTCCATCAGGGACCACGCCAACACCTGCACAGACGAGCTCACTTGGTCGTCATGTCCGAACAGGGATCATGGATCGCGTTCGGCCTACACAACAACGCCCCGCCGGCAAACAACCTCCAGTCCCCCTCACTTGCCGCGCACCGAGCGCGGCGCCGATGATTCGAATCGCTTCCGTGGTCTGTGCTCGCCACCTGCTGGCATGGTCCACTACTCGGTGGTACCGTGTAGTGGTACTCGATACCACCGAGTACCAGGAGTGACCGAAGAGGACCCACGATGGACGACCTGACGGAGATGCTGAAGGGCACGCTTGAGGGCTGCGTGCTTGAAATCATCGGCAGCGAGGAGACCTACGGGTACGCCATCACGCGTCGGCTGCACGAACTCGGCTTCGCCGACGTCGTCGAGGGGACGGTTTACACCATCCTGCTGCGACTGGAGAAGAACGGGCTCGTCCAGGTGACGAAACGACCGTCCGGGCTGGGCCCGCCGCGCAAGTTCTATGCGCTCAACGACGCGGGGCGCGAGGAACTCGCGACGTTCTGGGCGAAATGGGAGTACATCACCTCACGGATCGACAAGCTCAAGGAGGGCGGGAGATGAACTTCTGGGAGACCATGACAGGCAGCGATCTCACCAGGGAATGGAAGGCGTTCGAAGCTCGGGCCGAGGCATTGCCGGCCGACTACCGGGCGGCGTGGGAAGAGATCAAGGGTCATCTTTTTCCCTACTCGGACTTCACAGGTCGAAACCTGATGCCGATTCTCGACGGTGCTCTGGGGCTGCTCGAAGAGACAGCGGCCGATGGGCAGAGCATTCACGAGGTGCTGGGTGACGACATCGAGGGCTTCTGCGCGGCGCTGGCCGGCGGAGAAGGGGGTCGGAGCTATCGCGACCGGTGGCGCGAGCAGTTGAACAGGAACGTCGCAAGGAAATTGGACCAGCTAGGAGGCTGACGTGGGCATCCAAGACATCATCGAGGGCAAGAAGCAGTGGCGGGCGCACATGGCGCGGGTCAAGGCGCTCCCGCCGGACTACCAGATCGTCTACAAGGAGATTCAGAGGTACCTCTTCAAGGTTGGACCGATCGACTTGCTTGACGGGTCCCTGCCCTCAGGGATCATCGATTTCTTCGAGGAGGGCGTAGCGGCCAGCAAGGGAGTCCTGGAACTCATCGGCAACGACGTCGCTGCCTTCTGCGACGACCTGGTCAAGGACTCGCGCACCTACGCGGACATCTATCAGGAGTCCATCAGAGGGGAACCCGGCACGGCCGAGAAGTAACACCCGTCGACCCGGCCCTATACCGCTTGATCAGCGCCAGCGCCTGCATCATCGGCGCATGCACGGTGTTGGTCGACCCGAACTCCAGCGCCTCGATGATCTGAATCAAGCCCGTGCGGTAGTGGTTGGTGTAGGAGGCCTTGAACACGCGCTGCTTGTGCTGCCGGTACGAAGATCCCTTGGCCTTTACTCGTGCAGCAGCGTCACCAGAGTCTTGTAGCCGCCGGGCACCGCGGGATAGATGACGTCCTCGACCGTCCCCGGCCCGCTCATCGGCGCGGCCCGGTCGACATCTCCACCGGCAGCGGTGAGCTCCGCGTCCGCACGATCGGCGCTTGCGGGGCCATCAATGAACTCCGGCGGATACCCGAATCGGCGAGGCCACCGGCGACCTGCCGGGTGAACTCGCCCAGCGGCGACATCGTCGTCGAGCGTGCGCACGGCGCGCTCACCGCGAAGACCGCCTCGGGCGCCGTCCGGGTCGGAGAGGTGTTCCTCCACACCTACGCCGGAAACCGCGAGGTCGGCATCCGCGAGGGCACCGCCGGCTGGCTCGACGTGAACGCCATGGCCGGCAACGTGCGCAACGAGCTGGGCACCGCCGACGGCCCCAGAGAAGGCCGAGCAGATCGTCAAGGCGCGCGCACACCAACACCGGTGACATGGTGCTCCGCGGTCTCTGCCCGGCGACTCCGACGACTAGACGAACCCACAAGACAAGGAAGACAGAGACGAGGAACCATGACCAATGCGAAGTGGACCGGCATGATGCCGGTTGATGATACGGCCCCGACCGTCACCGACACCGGCGGTGCCATGTGCTTCGACGAAGAAGACCTTGACCACAAGACGAGAGCCGTGGGGGTTGAGTCTGCCGAATGAGCGTGCTCGTGTCGAGGGATTGGGCGTGTTGTCCCGGTTCCGGACTGAGTTCTACGGATGCTTGACGGCGCGGGCGGACGTGCTGTTCGAGCTGGCGGACGGTGCGCCACGAGGCGCTGTTGTTTTCGGATGGAGGTGAAAGGCCGTCCATCGCCCCGTTGTCGTAGCGGTGGGGTGAAGCTGGAGGCAGCCTGGGCCGGGGATCGCCGGTGAGGGTGGGAGCAGCCTCGACAAAGTCGCGTCGGCCTAGTACTGCCGGATGGGCCGGGTGCGGTGAGCGAGACGGGAAGGTATACGCGAGGAACCGGTTACGTTACGCCTCTTGACAGCTCGCCAGCTCTAACCTGGTGGATTTGGGCTGCTGCGCCACGAGGCGCTCCGTTGTATTCCCGATGTAGTCGGGAGGAACTTGGAAGGATGTTTCTGGGTCCGATGCCTTACCTGGCTCCGAAAGGATAAGGGAACAAGAGCATGGCAGGAAATCAACGGCCGCGTCCAGGCGTAAGGAGCGGCGCGTTGAGGGACCCGCGCGACATGGTGAAAGCTGGACTGCCTAAAGTCGAATCTCCAGAAGATGCAAGATCCCATCCGCCGGAAAGACGCCTGTAACCGGCGCCGCATTCTGTGTCGGTATCCCAGCCCTACCGATGCAACTTCCAGAATGCGGAGCGATGTCCAGTGAGGACAATCAAGGAGATGAGTCGGCCGCCTAAATCGCGCTATTACGTACGACGGAGACGAACGTGGGATCGCCTAAGGGGTGCGAACCCTAAGGCGACAGAGTGCTCGTAGTAGTCGCAGGGGTCACGGCCTGCCAGGGAGGACGGGAAAGCCGTTCCACAGGGCGAAGGAGCACAGGTGATTGGACATCAAGGAACCGGGAGGCTTGCGAAATGCAAAGCGCCGAAACGGTGCTGGGTGTCCTACGTGAACGCGGGAGGCGTGGCCTGCCGTGCAACGAACTGTACCGACAGTTGTTCAACCCGCACATGTATCTGGTGGCCTACGGGCGTCTGTACTCTAACCACGGAGCCATGACGCCCGGGGCCGATGGGGAAACCGTGGACGGCATGTCCCTGGTCAAGATCGGGCGCATCATCGATGCGCTGCGCCACGAGCGCTACCGATTCCAGCCCGTGAAGCGGACCTACATTCCGAAGAAGAACGGGAAGAAAAGGCCGCTCGGTCTGCCGTCATGGTCGGACAAGCTCGTAGGCGAGGTGGTCCGCCTCCTTCTGGAAGCGTATTATGAGCCACAGTTTTCCGACCGGTCACATGGTTTCCGTCCCGGCCGAGGATGCCATACAGCACTAACCGAGGTGGTCAACACCTGGGCCGGGACAACCTGGTTCGTCGAGGGAGATATCTCCGATTGTTTCGGATCGCTCGATCACGACGTAATGCTCGGGATTCTGGGCGAGAAGATTCACGATAACCGGCTCCTACGGCTGCTACGACACATGCTGCAAGCCGGATACCTGGAGGACTGGGAATGGAACGCCACACTCAGTGGCGCCCCACAAGGTGGGGTGGCATCCCCGATCCTGTCCAATATCTATCTGGACCGGTTGGACAAGTTTGTCGAGACAGTACTCGTACCGGAATACACCCGAGGGGTAAGGCGGGCCAACAACCCCGCCTACCGTGAGATGATCAACGTGATCGCGCGTGCCCGCTATCATGGCGACCGAGCCACGGTACGGGAGCTGCGCAAGCAGCTACGTAGCCTGCCCAGCAAGGATCTCCGTGATTCCGGCTACCGGCGGCTGCGCTACGTGAGATACGCCGACGACCACCTCCTCGGATTCGTCGGACCGAAAAACGAAGCAGAGGAAATCAAAGCACGCCTCACTGCGTTCCTGCGTGACGATCTCAAGCTGGAACTCTCCGAGGACAAAACGCTCATCACCCATGGGCGCACCGAAGCGGCGAGCTTCCTCGGCTACGAGATCACCGTCCAGCACAACCAACGCAAGCTCACCAGTGGCCGCAGAGCGGTCAACGGCGCAATCGGCCTGCGGGTGCCCAAGGCGGCGATCAAAGCCAAATGCGCCTCGTATACGCAACGCGGACAACCCGCGCGTCGGACCCAGATGGTGAACCTCGACGATCACGTAATCATCAGCAAATATGGGGCCGAGTACAGAGGATACGTCCAGTACTACCTGATGGCCGGTGACGTCCACCGACTGAACCGGCTGCTTTGGGTCGCTCAAACCTCGATGCTCAAGACACTTGCATGCAAATACGACTCGACGGTGCCGAAGATGGCGGCCAAATACAAGGCCACCGTCGAAACTCCGCACGGGCTCCGCGTGTGCATGCAGGTGAGCACCGATCGAGGCAACGGCAGGAAACCACTGGTCGCACGGTTCGGCGGTATTCCCCTCAAACGGCAGAAGAAAGCGGTCCTCGATGACCAGCGACCAACCCCGGTCGCAGTCCCGCGGAAAGAGCTGATCTCCCGGCTCCGTGCGGGACGGTGCGAACTGTGCGAGCAACGAGCCGAGGTCCAAGTGCACCAGGTCCGCAAGCTCGCCGACCTCGCAAGACCGGGAAAGCCGCAGCCGGCGTGGGCGCAACTCATGGCCAGGAAACGACGCAAGACCCTCGTGGTCTGCTCCTTCTGCCACGAGCACATCCACGCTCGGCAACCAACCGCGACACCCACGGAATAGTCACTGGAGAGCCGGATACTCGGAAACGGGTCCGTCCGGTTCGGAAGGGGGGCACTGGAAAAGGACCTGCCCAGCAGGCACCTCGCCAGTGCCCTACCTTGTGTTTGCGGTGCGCACCCGCCCTTCTGTTTGGCCGGGCCACCCGGACGCACCCCACGGTCTAGGACGCGTTTCAGGTGAGGGTCGTCCGGACGAACGCTCCGGTCTCGGGGCCCGCTTGGGCGGCGACGACGCCGTCGGGGGTCCAGATACCGGAGCGGCCTGAGGCATCGGTGTAACCGCCGCCGGTGGAGCCCGCGTAGCAGGCGAACAGGACCCAGACGCCGTGGGTGGTGGAGATCCGGACGGCGCGGTCGTCCTGGACCGAGGTCTCGTGAGCGTGCATCAGGGTGCCGGCGACGTAGGCGTCGATGCCCAGGGCGGCGGTGTCCTCGGCGTGCTGGACGATGCCGGTGTCGCGGCAGATGCCCAGCCCGAGGCGCCAGCCGTCCACGTCGAGGACCTCGGGCTTGCCGCCGGAGACGTAGACGCGTGCTTCGCTCGGGTCGATCCACACCTTGCGGTAGGCGACGGAGACGCCGGAGCCGTCGACCGCGAGCATCGCGATGTACGGGCCGCCCTGGAGCGGCGCGCCGGCCAGGGCGATCGTGCCGGTCTCAGCGCATGCCTCGACGAGCGGCGTCAGGCGGGGGTCGGTCTCCGACATCGGGACAGCGTCGAGTTCGTAACCCGTCAGCGACAGCTCGGGGAACGCCACGACGCGCGCCCCGGCCCTGCGGACGGTCTCCGCGTGCACGGCGACGTTCGCCTCGACGTCGTGTGCGGTCAGCAAGGGCTGCGCGACCGCGACGACCAGTGACTTCCGCACGGAACCTCCAAGATCTCGAGAAACGGGCTCCGCAAAGGATATTTCGGACCCGCCGACAAGATCCCGCGGGCTTCGGAACCTCCGCCAGAAGTGCGCCCTCCCCACCAGCGCACCGAAACCCGCACGGCCCGGCCCCGGCCGCCCGCCCGGCTCCAAGAATAACCACCCAGCGTCACGCCACGACGTCGGTCTGGTCCTGGCCACCGGGGAAGCCTACGCGCGCCCCACCCACCACAAGCAAGGAACCAAACCCCGCCGCAGAGCTTGAGAAATCACACTCCGCAACCGTCCACTTAATGCCCATCCACGGCCTATGTGAAGGTTGAAGGTTAAATGACAAGGTCAGAGCTTGCCTCTGAACCAGTCGAGCAGGTAGATGCGCAGTCTGGCGGCGTCATGCGGTGCCACGGATGTCACCTGGAAATCCTGAGCGTCACGCCGGCGGCCGGGTGAGTTTGGCGGCCACGGCGTCGAGGACCCAGTCCAGGCCGGTCGCGAAGGACGTCTCGGCGTCCACCTCCGTGCCGTCGTGCATGAACTTGGCCAGCGCCGGGAAGCGGCCGGTGCCCAGCATCCTGCTCACATGCGGGCCGTGGGCGGATCCCGCCCCCGACGCCCGTCCCCCGGGCGGCACGCTGGACCTGCACGAAAAGCTGGGCAAGGCGGGGCTGCTGGCGGAGTTCCAGGCGCTGTCCCGTCCCGAGGGGCAGGCCATGCGCATCCTGGACGCGGACGGGACCGTCCTCCGCGACTGGCAACCCCGTCCGGGTGACCGGGCCAATCCCGAGATCGACCGCGGGCAACTCCGTGACCTGCTGCTCGGCCCCCTGGACGTTCAGTGGGGGCGGGGCGTGACGGAGGTAGTGCCGGGGACCCGGGACGGCGTGCTGGTCCGTTTCGCGGACGGGCGACAGGAGACGTTCGACCTCGTGATCGGCGCGGACGGCGCCTGGTCCCGAGTCCGCCCGGCAATCTCGTCCGCGACGCCGCACTACACCGGCGTCACCTCGGTCGAGACCTCCCTGGACGACGTCGACACCCGCCACCCCGACCTCGCCCGGCTGATCGGCGACGGTTCCATGGCTGTGTACGGCGTGAACCGCTCCCTCGTCGCCCAGCGCAACAGCGGCGGCCACGTCAAGGTGTACACCAAGTTCCGCGCGCCGCTGGACTGGCACACGAACCTGGACCCGGCCGATGTCGAGGCCGTGCGATCAAGCCTGCTGGCTCTGTTCGACGGCTGGGCCGCTCCCGTCCTCAACCTCCTCCGTCACGGCACCGCTTTCGTCCACCGCCCCCTCTACGTCCTGCCCGTGTCCCACACCTGGGCCCACGTCCCCGGGGTGACGCTCCTGGGCGACGCCGCCCACCTGATGCCCCCATTGGGGGCGGGCGCGAACCTCGCGATGCTGGAAGGCGCCGAACTCGCCGAGACCGTCGCCGCCGCCCCCGACCCTGGCGATCTGGACGAAGCCGTCCGCGCCTTCGAGGAACAGATGTGGGCACGGGCCGGCAGGTGGGCGAAGATCACGACGGCCGGTCTGGAACGCCTCGTGAGCCCGGACCCCACCGAAGCCCTCGCCCTCTTCGACCAAGTCCAGCCATCCTGACTGCCAAGCGCGAGAGCACCAGCACCAGCAGCTCGCCACGGCTTCACGGGACAGCACGGCACCGCCGCGGCCCTTCCGGCAGTTCCACCGCCCGCCATACGGACTCCGCCATGGGGCGGATGAGCAGCAACCGAACGGCTAGTGGCGTTAGCGAGCCCAGGGTGGGCGGGGTTACCGCCACCTGGCGGTCCGCTGCAGGCAGACCTCTGGGTCGAGCCTGGGCCTATGACCGGCTCTTAGATAACCTTCGTTATCTGGCAAGATAGCGATCACAGACGTAGCGCGAGCTGGGCGGCCACCTTCAACAGCCCGATCCGGCACTTGATGCGGTGGCGGGCCCTTGTACCGCTCCCGGTCGAAGTCTGGTGGGCGTCCGCCAGCGGAACCGCGCCGCAGCCGGTGCCCGGTCTGGTCGCGCTTTTCCGGGATGGTGTGCGGGATCTGGCGGCGCCGCAGGTAGGCGCGGATGCGGCGGGAGGAGTAGGCGCGGTCGGCAAGGACATGGTCGGGGATGAATCTCAACAGGCGGAAACCCGGGGCGAGTCGGGAATGAAGCCGCAGCGGCTGCATGTTGACCACCACCGACCGACTCTCCTACCCCGGGAAGGCAGGCCCATGACGTCCTCGCAGACCACTATGCGCGCCGTCCGGCTCTCCGCCCCCGGCCCCGTGGGCAACCTGCGGCTGACCACACTCCCGCTCCCGCCCGAGAGGGACGGCTGGGTGCGCATCCGCGTCGAGGCGTTCGGCCTCAACCGCTCGGAGCTGAAGCTTCGGCTGGGTCTGAGCGTGGGCGTCAGCTTTCCCCGGGTGCCGGGTATCGAGGCCGCCGGCACGGTCGACGCGGCCCCGGCCGGCAGCGGGCTGGCTCCCGGGCAGAAGGTCGTCGCGATGATGGGGGACATGGGGCGCACCTACGACGGCGGCTATGCCGAGTACACGTCGGTGCCGCTGTCCCAGGTCATCCCCGTCGACACCGACCTGCCCTGGGAGGTGCTGGGCGCCCTGCCGGAGATGGTGCAGACCGCCTACGGCTCGCTCACCATCGGCCTGGACCTGAAGCCCGGTCAGTCCGTGCTGATCCGCGGCGGCACCTCCTCGGTGGGCCTGGCAGCCGCCGCGCTGGCCACATGGCGGGGCGCCACGGTGCTGTCCACCACCCGGCAGGCCGGCCGCCTCGCTTCGCTGAAGGAGCACGGCGTCGACCACCCCCTGCTCGACACCGGCGAGGTCGCGGCCGCCGTGCGCGAGCTGTACCCGGACGGCGTCGACGCCGCCCTTGATCTCGTCGGCACGCCGACCCTGCCCGACACTCTGCGCGCGGTGCGCGTGCACGGCACGGCCTGCTTCGGCGGCAGCCTCTCCAACCAGTGGACGGTGCGGGACTTCTCCCCGAACGAGTACCTGCCGAAGGGTGTGCGCCTGGCGGGCTACTTCGGCGACGCCGCCGACCTGCCTCGGGAGGCCTTCCAGGAGATCCTCGACGCGGTCGCGGCCGGCCAGCTGGCCTTCCCCGTGGACTGCGTCTACGACGGCCTGGAGCAGGTGCCGCAGGCCCACGACGACATGGAGCACGATCGCGCCACCGGCAAGCTCGTCGTCCGCGTCCGGTAAGACATGGCGGCGGGATCATCGCCGGGGTCGCCGTCCGGCGGTGTGGACGCCGGGCGAGATGCTTGTCATCGACTGGGGCGTTGCAGGTGTTCTGTGCGGTGCTGGCCTGGTCGCGGGTGCGGTTCATGCGGTTCGCCGACAACGAGCGGGCTGAGACCACCATGGCGATGCTGGCCGGCTGCTTCGAGGAGCTCGGCGGGGTCCCGAAGGTGGTGCTCGCCGACCGGATGGGCTGCCTGAAGGGCGCCGTGGTCGCCAACAAGGTGATCCCCACGGCGGACTATGTCCGCTTCGCGGCGTTGTCGTGCGTGCGGTTCAGCTCGGCCCGCTACTCGGGGTGCCGGTAAGAATCGTGTCATGAGCCCCAAACGGCGTTGATCTTGTTGTGACTTGCCTGGTCAATGCTGGGCGGACATGACACACCCCCCGATGCACATCGACGAGCTGGTCGAGCACTGGACGATCCTCGACGACGAGCGCGACCTCGTCGCTGGCAAGCGCGGCGCCACCCGCCTCGCCTTCGCGATCTTGCTGAAGTTGTACACGCAGTACGGACGCTTCCCGCGCGGCCGCTCGGAGCTGCCCGACCAGGTCGTCGAGCACGTCGCCAAGCAGGTCCAGGTGCCCGCCTCGGAGCTCGGCTTCTACGAGTGGTCCGGCTCCACGATCGAGTACCACCGCAATCAGATCCGTACGCACCTCGGCTTCCGCACCTGTACGACCGCCGACGCGACGAAGGTGACGGGATGGCTGGCCGAGAACGTCGCGCACGCCGAGCGACGTCCCGAGCGGGTGCGAGAAGAGGTACTGAAGCATCTACGGGAGGAGAAGATCGAGCCGCCCACGCCCGGGCGGATCTCCCGGATCGTCGCCTCGGCGCTGCACAACGCGGAGGTCGCCTGGTCCCTGCGGATCTCCTCCCGGTTGAACAGCGAGACCACGCACCGCATCTGCGGGCTGGTCGACTTCGACAAGGAGCGCGACGCCGTGGACGAGGAGGCGGGCGACGGCGACCAGTCGCCGGCCGACGAAGACGAAGACGAAGACGATGACAACGACTTCGCCTTGCTGGCCTTCATCAAGTCGGCGCCGGGCAACGTGAGCCTGGAGTCGATGATGACCGAGATCCGCAAGCTGACCGCAGTGCGCTCGATCGAGCTACCCCCGGGGTTGTTCGCCGACGTGCCGCCCAAGGTGCTGGCTGCCTGGAGGACTCGCGCCGCAGTGGAGGCGCCCTCGCACATGCGCACGCACCCGCGCGAACTCACGGTCCTGCTGCTGGCCGCGCTGATCCACGAGCGGGAACGCGAGATCACCGACACGCTGGTCGAGCTGCTGATCGCCACCGTGCACCGCATCAAGGCGCGGGCCGACAGCAAGGTGACCAAGGAGCTGATCAACGCGTTCAAGCGGGTGAACGGGAAGGAGAACATCCTGTTCAAGGTCGCCGACGCAGCCCTCGGCCACCCCGACGACTAGGTGCGAGCGGTCATCTTCCCGGCCGTCACCGGCGGCGAGCAGACGCTCAAGGACCTGGTGCACGAGTTCAAGACCAAGGGCCCGGCCTACCGGACCACGGTGCAGACCACGCTGCGCGCCTCCTACACCAACCACTACCGGCGGGGCTTGATCGCGCTGCTGGAGATGCTGGAGTTCAAGAGCACCAACACCGCCTACCAGCCGGTGATCCGCGCGCTGGAGCTGATCCGCCGCTACGCCAAGGCGGGCAACACCACCTACTACCCGCGCGGCGAGACGGTGCCCGAGCACCGTGGCACGTCCGGCGCGTGGGAGGACCTGGTGTTCAAGAACGACAAGCGCGGGCGTCGGCGGGTGGTACGGATGGTGTACGAGATCGTCACCTTCCAGGCGCTGCGCGACGCCCTGCGGTGCAAGGAGATCTGGGTGGTCGGCGCTCATTCCTTCTGCGACCCGGAGGAGGACCTGCCCGCCGACTTCGCCACCCGCCGCGTGGAGAACTACGCCGAGCTGCGCAAGCCGCTGGACCCGAAGGACTTCATCGCCGAGTTGAAGGCCGAAATGCGCGCCGAGCTGGAGGCGTTGAACACCGCGCTGCCCAAGCTGGACTGGGTGGAGATCAAGGATCGCAAATCTGGCGCGATCAAGCTGACGAAGATCGAGGCTGCCGACGAGCCGAGGAACCTGCGCAAGATCAAGAATGAGGTGGGCCGCCGCTGGGGGTCGGTCCCTCTGATTGACATGCTCAAAGAGGCGGTGTTGCGCACCGGCTGCTTGAACGCCGTCACCTCCGTGGTGGGCGGATCCAACCTCAACCCCGAGGTCCTGGCCGAGCGGCTCATGCTCGCCATCTACGGGTACGGCACCAATACCGGGATCCGGGCTGTGGCCTCTGGTGGACACGACCACCGCGAGGACGACATCCGCTACGTGCGGCGCCGCTACCTGACCCCGCAGATCGCCACCGAGGTCGCGATCGCCATCGCCATCGCCAACGCGACGTTCACCGCCCGGGACGTGGAGTTGTGGGGTCAGGGCACGACCACCGTCGCCTCCGACTCCACGCACGTGCGCGCCTACGACCAGAACATCTTCACCGAGTGGCACTCGCGCTACGGCGGTCGCGGCATCCTCATCTACTGGCACATCGAACGCGGGTCCATGGTCGTGCACTCCCAGACGCTGCGCGCCTCGGCTCGGAGGTGCACGCGATGATCGAGGGCGCGGTGCGGCACGGCACCACGATGAAGGTCGAGGGCAACTATGTGGACTCCCACGGCCAGACCGAAATCCTACCAGGCCATGCTGGAGATCGGCCGCGCGCAGAAGACCATCTTCGTCGCCCGCTACCTCCGTCTCCGGGAACTACAGCGGGAGATCCAGGAAGGGCTCAACGTGGTGGAATCCTCCAACGGCGCCAACAGCGTCATCTTCTACGGCAAGGGCGGCGACATCTCCACCAACCGGCGCGAGGAACTGGAGATGACCGTCTTGTGCCTGCGGATCCTGCAGGCCGCGCTCGTGTACATCAACACCCTCATGCTCCAGGACGTCCTGGCCGAGCCGGAGTGGGCCAAGCTGCTCAAGCCCGCCGACCGCCGCGGGCTGACGCCGCTGTTCTGGCAGCACGTCCAGCCCTACGGCGAGGTACGGCTGGACGTCGCCAAGCGGCTGACGCTGAGCGGCGATGTTGCCCAGCCGGGCAGTCCGACATAGGTCACGATCGCGTCGTCGTCCGATGCGCGCGAAACCGGCAGGCCGTTGAGCAGTAGCGGCGGCGACGTCCCGTAGCAGGTTGGCGGACGGTCAGGAGGGCCAGATAACCTGTGGCGTAACGAAAGATCCTTCGACATGGTGGCCACATTCTTGCCTGATTCGAAGGGAAACGACCATGGGCCGTGCAGTTACGTTGATCCGCTCGTCCTCCTTGTCTGACGTCGCCGAGTACGCCTACGCGGCCACGGCACCCACCGGATCTCGCCTGATCTTCCTTGCCGGGGCCTGCCCGCTGAACAAGGATGGATCCACGGCGGCGGTTGGAGACTACGCAGGTCAGGCAGCGAAGGCCCTCGAAAACATGCAGACCGCCCTGACGGACTCCGGTGCATCCCTGCATGACATCATCAGCACCAGGGTTCTCGTGGCGTCCAGCAGGCAGCAGGACCTGGGGACCGCCTGGGAGGTAGTCCGGGCCTTCTTCGGTGATCACGACGTTCCCAGCACATTGATGGGCGTCACAGTGCTGGGTTATGAAGATCAACTCGTGGAAATCGAAGCCATCGCCGCTGTGCTCGACTCCTAAGGTGGCGATCAACCGAACCCACGCTACCCGCAGATCGCCACAGAGGACCTCGGCCCGGCGGTGCTGTCGCCGCGCGACGGCTGGCTGGACCCGTCGTCATTCCTTCGAGGGATGATCGCCCGGGGCCGGCGTCTGGGCGCCGTGTACGTCCGTGACCGAGCGGTCGACTTCGACGTCATCGGTCGACGGGTCACGGGCGTCCGGCTGGAGTCCGGGAAGTCCCTGAGGGCAGATCACGTCGTCAACGTTGCCGGCGTGTGGGGACCCGAGCTCTCAGCCCGGCTCGGCCTGCAGTTGCCCGTCGACCCGATGCGCCGCTTCGACCACTACGTGGAGGTCCAACAGGACTTCTCCGGCTACCCGTTCGTCAAGGACCCCAGAGGACTTGCCGTGCGATGAAGGGCAAGTTGTCGCTATGACAAGGCAGCTGGACGAGGTCGACCGGACGATCCTGCGGGAGATGACGCTCGACGGTCGGACTGTCCGAGCCGTCGGTGCGGGACCGTCTGCAGCGGCTGGAGCGCGACGGGGTGATCAGCGGCTACCACGCAGCCCTCGATCCCCAGCGTGTGCACGCGGGCACGGCCGCGTTCGTCGCGCTTCGTTTCGAAGAGGCGGCGAAGGAATCGGTCAACGAGGCGCTCGAGCGCGAAGGCTGCGTACTCGAGGCACGAGGTCGCCGGGCGAGGGCTGCTACTGGCTGAAGGTGCGAGTGGCCGACACGGACGCGCTCGCAGATGCGCTGGACCGCATCCGCGCGATCCCGTCGGTCACCGGCACGAGCACGACCATCGTGCTCCGCACCGTCTTCGAACGACCGCTTGACGTGGACCCCGCGCGTCCCGTGTAACCGCGCCGAGGTCGCCGGCTCCGCGAAGGATGTCCGGCCGACCGCGTGATCTCTAACCAATCTGGAGGATGTTGATGTTGCCTTGGTCGGCCGATCTCGCCGGTCGGATCGAGCACCGGGTGGTCGGCAGCACGGTGCTGCGCGGCAACCCGCTCGGCGACCCGCACGAACGGCCGCTGCTGGTGTACGTGCCGCCCGGCTACGACGACGAGCCGGGGCGCCGCTACCCGACGATCTTCTGGTCACCCGGCTACAGCGGCCACATCGGGATGGTCCTCAACCGCACGTCGTTCCGGCCGGCGTTCCCCGAACTGATCGACGCGGCGTTCGCCACGGGAGAGGCACAGCCGGCCATCGTCGTCTACTTCGACGCCTGGACCTCACTCGGCGGCAGCCAGTACCTCGACTCCCCGGCCACAGGCCGGTACCACACCTTCCTGTGCGAGGAAGTGGTGCCGTGGGTGGACGCGAACTACCGGACCGTCCCCGACCGCGACCACCGGGCGATCGCCGGCAAGTCCTCCGGCGGGTACGCCGCCATGGTCACCCCCATGCTGAGGCCCGACGTGTTCGGCGCCCTCGCCACCCACGCCGGTGACGCGCTCTTCGAGACCGGCTACCGGGCCGAACTGCCCGAACGGTTCCGGACGCTGCGCAACGAATACGGCGGATCGTACGAGAAGTTCCTCGCCGACTTCCGCGGCCGCGTCGGCGGTCTCAAGCCAAGTGACCTAGAACTCATCGAGGTGTACGCCTACGCCGCGGCCTACTCGGCCGACGAGGACGGCACCGTGCACCTGCCGTTCGACGAGTTCGGGGCGATCGTCCCCGACGTCTGGCGGCGCTGGCTCGCCTGGGACCCGGTGGTCATGGCCGTGCAGCCCGAGTACGCCGAGGCGCTGGGCTCGATGCGCGCCCTGTGGATCGACGCCGGCGACCGGGACGAGTACCATCTCGACGCCGGAGCGATGGCATTCCGGCGGGCCGCAGCCGCGGCCGGAGTGCCGGACGAGCGGATCCACTTCGAACTGTTCGACGGCGGACACGGCGGAATCGAGCACCGCTACCCCCTCGCGATCACCTGGCTGAGCAGAATGCTCGCCCCGACCGTCGCCACCTAATAGGAGGCGACCCCGCTGGCGGTCAGCCTCCGCTGGCTGGTCAGCCCCGCCGGGGCTGACCAGCCAGCTCGTGGCCGCGCTGTCCGTGGCCGCGCGCTCGTGGGACGCGGTCCAGGTCGTTGACTGTCTCCAGCCGGGACGGCTTCTTGGCCAGCAGTACGGACAAGGATCCGGCGAACGGTTCCACGTAGTGCGTGTGCGCGGGGAGCATGACGGCGATCTCGTCGGCCAGCTTGGCCTTGCCGCCGTAGTAGGTGATCGGGGGCAGCACCGTGGCCCTCCTACGCCGAGACCGGCTTGTCGGGATCGAGGTGGCGGTAGATCGTGGCGCGGCTGACGCCGAGCCGGTCGGCGATCTGCTGGACGGTGTAGCGGCGCTTGCCGTCCTCGCCCTTCATCTCGTACAGGGCGCGGGCCATCTCCACCCCGTGGGCGTCCAGGGCCGCCGGTCGCCCGCCTACTCGGCCGCGTGCGCGGGCCGAGGCCAGTCCTTCGAGGGTGCCCTCGACGATGAGTTCGCGGAGGAACTCGTCGAAGGCGCCGAACATGTGGAACTGCAGGCGGCCTCCAGGTGTGGAGGTGTCGATGCCCTGCTTGAGCACCAGGAGGTCGACCTCGCGCTCGCGGAGCTGCGCGGCCAAGTCCAGCAGGTGGCGCAGTGAACGGGCGGCGCGCGACAGGCGGGTGATGACGAAGGTGTCGCCAGGCCGGAGGTAGTCGAGCGCATTGTCGAGCTCGGGGCGTCGATCGATCTTTCCCGATGCCTTATCGACGAAGATCCGGTCGCATCCGGCCTCGGTTAGGGCGTCTCGCTGGCTGTCGGGGTTCTGGTCTCGGGTGGACACCCGACCGTAGCCGATCCTGCTCACCTGGATATTGTCTCATAAACGGCCTTAACCGTGGATAGTGAAACATAGTTTTCGTACGCGGGTTATGAGACATAAATGCGAGGCCGAAACGCTGAGAGCAGGGCTATGGCCGCAGGGTGTCTCAGAAATGATCGATTTCGCACAAGATCAAGTTGCGTCAGGAAGGCCCTCGGGACGGCGAGCCACGCCGTTTGGGGCTCATGACACGATTCTTACCGGCACCCCTACTCGGTTCCGACCCGCCTCATCGGGCAGAGCGTCGCCGTCATTGAGTCGGGCGGCCGGCTGCTGGTCACCGACATGTCCACCGGTGAGGTCGTCGCCGAGCACACTGCGGTCGCTCCCGGCGAG
>JAOPYO010000097.1 GCA_025964575.1 Actinomycetes bacterium | reverse complement strand
TGTCCGTGACAATCGTTAGAACCGTGCTGATCGTACTGCTGTACCTCTTCCTGCTGTTCCTGATCGGCAGGCTGATCCTGGAGTACGTCCAGCGATTCGCACGGTCATGGCGTCCGACAGGGGTGGTGCTCGTGCTGGCCGAGGCCACGTATACCGTCACCGACCCGCCACTGAAGCTGCTCAAGCGTTTCATCCCGGACCTGCGTCTGGGTGGAGTGGCGTTGGATCTCAGCTTCACGGTGCTCTTCCTTGTGGTCTGGGTCATGATCATGATCGTGGGAGGGTGATCAACTTAATGATCATCTTCGTGCAGAGGTTCTGATCGGATACCGTCCTTTGGTAAAGACTCCAAGCGCGCCAAGGAGACAACATGCCGCTGACACCCGCAGACGTGCGGAACAAGCAGTTCAGTACGACTCGGTTGAGGCCGGGGTACGACGAAGAGGAGGTCGATGCCTTCCTCGACGAAGTCGAGGGTGAGCTGGACCGACTCATCCAGGAGAACGAGGAGCTACGCGCCAAGCTTGCCGAGTGCCTGCGGGGCAAGGTGCCGGCGATGGCCGCGCCGATCGTCGAGCCGAAGCCCGACCTCACGCCGATGCCTGAGCCCATGCGGCCGGAGCCCAAGCCCGAGCCCGAGCCTGTGATGAGCTTCGGTTCATCGCACAGCGGCGAGGACAACATGGACACCGCAGCGCGGGTGCTCGCGCTGGCGCAGCAGACCGCCGACCAGGCGATCGCCGATGCCCGCCGGGAGGCCGACGAAACCCTCGGCCGGGCCCGCCGCGACGCCGAGGAGATCGTCGGTAAGGCTCGTCGTCAGGCCGACCAGATCGTGAGCGAGGCGCGGGCGCGGGCTGAGCAGCTCGACCGGGACGCCCAGGACCGCCACCGTCAGGTCATGGGTTCGCTTGTGCAGCAGCGTGAGGACCTCGAGCGCGACGTCGACAACCTGCGTGCGTTCGAACGTGAGTACCGCACCCGGCTGAAGGCCTACCTCGAGGGTCAGCTCCGTGAGCTCGATGCGAGCACCACTGAGGCAGCAGGGTTCCCCAAGAGCATGTCGGCGACCGGCCCGCAGCCTGCTGTGCAGGCCCCGCTGGTCCACGCCGAGGCGCGCAACGGGCAGCCGAGCCCCGCTCAGACGACCACGGGTCCGACCCCGTTCCCACCGCCGTCCGAGCCCGCTCAGCACGCCCAGCACGCTCAGCACTCGGGCACCGGTGCCTTCCAGACGGTCGACAACCAGCCGCACGAGAGGCGTTGATCGCTGGTCCGAAGCAGCTCACAGAGCCGCTTCGGCCGGACCGTCTGGCGGTGCGCACACCCGGCACCGACAGGCGATAGTGTCTGTCCCGGCGCACCATCGGCAGTGGACGTCGGCAGTCCATCCGGCCGGCGGTGGCACCGGGCCGCAGGTTCAGCCGGTAGAGGGAGAGACCCCGTGATCATCCTGAGTGGCATTCTCGTCGTGCTCGCGATCGCCCTGCTCGTCGTGGGCATCGTGGCCGGAGCAGACGGGGTGGGGGGTGTCCAGGGACTGACGCTGATCTATGTTTCGATCGCGATCAGCATCGTCTCTGCGCTCTGTCTGGCCATCGGGGTGTTCCTCCGTCGTAAGGAGCTCTTCGGCGCCGCCGGCTCGGCGGCGCCCGCGCGGGCCGGAAAGCCTGCCAAGGGCGGTAAGCCCGGTAAGGCGGCCCGGCAGGCCAAGGGCGCCAAGGAGGCCGTCGGCCAGGTGCCGGTCGAGCCGGTGGAGGAGACGGTGACGCTACCGTCTCAGCCGCTCGACGTGCCTGAGGACTCAACGGTCTTCGTCGTCCGCGGGCGTAAGAGATATCACCTGGAGAACTGCCGCCAGCTGGCCGGGCGGGACAAGGAAGATCTGACCTACGCCGAGGCTCTGGAAGAGGGCTTCAGCCCGTGCACGGCTTGTATGCCCGACACCGCACTCGCGGCGCGCGCGGCGACGTCGAGCGGCGAGCCGACCGCACAGCAGGGCACCGGAGACGAGAGTGGGGCCGCCGGGCTCGGCAAGAGCACGCTCGGCAAGAGCACCTGGACGGAATCCGCGACCGCCGGGCTGGCCGCGGCGGCCCGCCCGGCCGGCGCCCCTTCGCGGGCGGCCACCCCGTCCGCGGGTGCTTCGGGCGACCGCTTCGGGAGCGATCGTTCCGGGAGTGGCGGCTTCGGCACCAGCACCCCCGAGTGGGAGTCGCGTCCGAGTGCGCCCGCGCCTCGCAGCCCGCTTTCCGCGGACTCGGCCTACGCTCCGCCCGCGGAATCGGCGACGGGCACCCCGGCGTGGGGAGACTCCGCGTTGCCTCCGGCCGTCTCGCCCGCCTCCTGGGAGAGCGATCGTGAGCTGGACACCCCGTCATGGGCGCAGTCGTCGTTGACGGAGCGTCCGGAGGCCACCCGGCCGGAGCGGCTGCCGGAGCCTCCGGTGGAGGAGGCGGGCAGGGCCGAACTCGGCGCCATCGCCCCGGAGAGCACGACCGCCCCGGAGAGCACGACCAAGGACGGGGACGACGACCCGGAGCCGGTTTCCGTTACGGCGACCACCCCGGCGGCGCCCGCTGCGCCGTCGGTGACGCTGGAGTTCACACCGGCCGAGCCGAAGCCGGTTCAGCCGCAGACGGCCGATACGAAGCCCACCGAGACCTCCGACGACGAGCCTGAGGTGCAGGAGACGGCTGCCACCGAGGACCTGGTGCTCGAGGCCTCGCTGAGCCCGTCGGCCGATCCACTCGGAGACGACACGCCGGAGATCGTGGCGGAGGAGCCGACACCCGCCGAAGAGGCCGCAGTCTCCCTGTCACCCGACATCGACCTCGCCGACGATGCGGCGGACGCCGTACCGGATGCGGAACCGGATGTCGACCAGCCGGGCAGCCCGCAGGTGCGCATCCTCAGCGGGACCAGGCGTTATCACCGCCCGGACTGCGCGCTGATCGAGGACATCGGCGATGAGGCAGAGGATCTGGAGTCCCTGTCCCGGGACGAGGCCAAGGAACGGGGCTGCACCCCCTGCCTGGTGTGCCAGCCCGACAAAGAGCACACCGGCGACTGAGAACAACCAGGCGGCGGGTGTCGCCCCGCCGACCGACGGCAACGCCGCGAGACGCCGCCTGGGCGCCGCGCAGCGGGATCTAGGTCTACGGACCCTGCCCCAGCGAGTGTCCCGTGGATTTCGACGACTGGGCGGCGCCACAGCGAGCCATGCAGTACCGGCACACGGCCGGTTCAACGCTCGCGGCGGGCTCTCCGGCGTGCCTCGCGTAGCTCTCGGAGCTGGTCGCGCCGTTCGTCGCGCTGCTGACGGAGTTGGTCGCGCCAATCGTCGCGCTGCTCACGGAGGCGCTGACGGAAGTCTCCCTGCTCGCCCTTGGGCGGCCTGCGCTTGACGTCGACGCCGCCGAACAGCGTGAAGCCGGTGAGCCGGATCACCGGCGCGTTCGGATCATCCGGGTCGCCACCGGCGATGGAGCGTCCACCGAAGATGGCCATTCCGGAGTCGATCACCCGCACGCCAGGCGGCACCTTGATGTCGACGCCACCGAAGATGCAGGTGATGTTGACCGTGACCTCGCGTTGCGAGAGCACCGCCTCGCGGAAGTCGAGCTCCACCCCGCCGAACAGGGTGAAGACGTTGGTGTGCGGCTCGACCAGCCAGCGGCCCTTGCGCTCCGCACCACCGAAGATCGCCACGATGCTCGCCGCTTCGTGGGCCGGAGCGGGAAGGTTCGGCCCGGCCTGGACGGTGGGCGCCTGGCCGGCGGTGGGGGCGACCGGCAGGTCCTCCAGAACCGGCGCGAGTTCCGCGTACGTCTTGGCGGAGTAGACGAGCTCGATGCGCTCGGCATGCTCCTCGGGGGTCAGCCGCCCCTCGGCGAGCGCCTCACGGAGGTGGTCGGCGGCTTGGTCGCGATCTGTGTCGGAGGCCCGGAGCCGGGAGGGGTCGGCCGGTGCGGGCTGCTGCTCTGGAAGGTCCACCGGACCATCATTCCGCACGAGATGTGTCGCGTCCAAGCCTCATCTCTTCCGTGATCATGCAATCGTTCGTCGATCCATTGCATGATCACGGAAGAGTGGCAGGTCAGGTCGACTTCTGTAGCCAGAAGGTCAGCTTCAGGTCTTCGTCCTGGCGGGCGGGCAGCCCGGGGGTCGCCCCGGCCGGGGGTTCGCCTGCGGCATAGGTGGTGGCCAGCACCTCGAACGCGATGTAGGCGTCGTGCTCCCGCAGAGCCTCGGTGACCTCGGGATCCTTCGACGTCCACCACAGGTCGATGCGGTCGGTGACCTCCAGGCCGCTGTTCTTGCGGGCATCCTGCAGCAGGCGTATGGCCTCGCGGGCGATCCCGGCACGACGGAGCTCCGGCGTGAGGGCCAGGTCCAGGGCGAGGGTCTCACCGGCGGCGCTCTCCACCGCCCAGCCGCTGCGCGGTCGTTCGGTGATGACCACATCGGCCGGGCCGAGCTCGACCGGGCCCGTCTCGGGCACCTGAAGGGTGACCGACCCGCCGCCGCGGAGCGCCCGGACCAGCTCGGCCGGATCGGCGGCGGTGACCTGCGCGGCCACCTTCGGGGTGTTCTTCCCATAGCGCTTTCCGAGCTCTCGGAAGTTCGGTTTCACCTCGTACTCCACGAGATCTCCGCCGATCGAGGAGAGCTCCTCGAAGGACTGGACGTTGAGTTCCTCGGCGATCTGGGCGCGCAGGTCGGCCGGCAACGCCGTCCATCCGGTGGCACCCACCAGTGCCCGGCCCAGTGGCTGCCGGGTGCGCACGCCGCTGGAGGCGCGTGCGGCGCGGCCCAGTTCGACCAGTCGCCGCACCAGCGCCATCTGCGCCGTCAGTTCCTCGTCCAGCAGATCCTCCCGGACCTTCGGCCAGTCGGCGAGGTGCACCGACTCGGGCCCTCCCACCGGCCGGATCACGTCCCAGACATGGTCGGTGATGAACGGCACGAGGGGCGCCATGAGCCGGGTGAGGGTCTCCAGGCACTCGTACAGTGTCGCGAACGCCGCCGCCCCCTCGGGGGTTTCCGGGCCCTCCCAGAACCGGCGCCGGGACCGGCGTACGTACCAATTGGACAGGTCGTCGACGAACTCGGCCAGCAGCCGGCCGGCCTGCGCGGTGTCGAACTGCTCCATCGCCGCGTCGACCTCCGCGACCGTACGGTGCAGTTCGGCCAGCGCCCACCGGTCCAACAGCGGCCGGTCCGCGGGTGCGGGGGCCTCGGCCAGCCGGTCCGGAGTCCAGGCGTTCCCCTGGGCGGCGGCCGCGTTGGCGTAGAGCACCAGGAACGAGGTGGTGTTCCAGTAGGTCAGCAGGACCTTGCGGACGATCTCCTCGAGGGCGGCGTGGCCGACTCGGCGAGCGGCCCACGGTGATCCCGCGCAGGCCATGAACCAGCGCAGCGCGTCCGCGCCATGCTGCTCCATCAGCGGCATCGGCTGCAGCACGTTTCCCAGGTGCTTGCTCATCTTCCGGCCGTCCTCGGCGAGGATGAGCCCCAGGCAGAGCACGTTCTCGTACGACGACTTGTCGAACACCAGCGTGCCGACCGCCATCAGCGAATAGAACCAGCCGCGGGTCTGGTCGGTGCCCTCGCAGATGAACTGCCCGGGATAGGACTGCTCGAAGATCTCCTGGTTCAGGTGCGGTGCGCCCCACTGGGCGAACGGCATGGAGCCGGAGTCGTACCAGGCGTCGATCACGTCGGGGACGCGCGAGGCGGTGGCTCCGCACGTCGGGCAGGAGAGGGTGACGTCATCGACGAAGGGCCGGTGCGGGTCGAGTGCCGACAGGTCCTGGCCGGCGAGCGCGCCGAGCTCGGCCAGTGATCCGACGCACGTCACGTGGGAGTCGTCCGCCGAGCAGATCCACAGTGGCAGCGGCGTGCCCCAGTAGCGTGACCGGGACAGGGACCAGTCGACGTTGTTGCGGAGCCAGTCCCCGAACCGGCCCCACTTGATCGTGTCCGGGAACCAGTTGGTCTTCTCGTTCTCGGCGAGCAGCCGCTCCTTGATCTGCGTGGTGCGGATGTACCACGAGGGGAGCGCGTAGTAGAGCAGTGCCGTGTGGCAGCGCCAGCAGTGCGGGTAGCTGTGCTCGAAGTGGGTGCCGCGGAACAGCAGGCCGCGGGAGCGCAGATCCGCGGTCAGGTCCTCGTCGGCGTCCTTGAAGAAGACCCCGCCCACCATGGGGACCTCGGGCAGGAAACGCCCGTCGGGACCGATCGGATTGACCACGGGCAGGCCGTACCGCTTGCAGATCTGCAGGTCGTCGGCGCCGAAGGCGGGGGCCTGGTGGACCAGACCGGTGCCGTCTTCGACGGTGACGTACTCGGCCAGCACCACGTAGTGCGCCCCGGGGATGTCCACCAGCTCGAAGGGACGGGAGTACGGGGTGCGCTCCAGGTCATAACCGGACACCTGCTCGCGGACCGTCCAGCCCTCGCCGAGCGCTCTGTCCATCAGTGGTTCGGCGACGATGACCGGGCGCTCGCCCTCCTTCTCGGCGACCACATAGGTCACGGAGGGGTGGACGGCCACGGCGGTGTTGGAGACCAGCGTCCAGGGGGTGGTCGTCCACACCAGCAGGTCGGTGCCCTCGAACCGGCCGGAGGTCACCGGCATGCGCACGTAGATCGACGGGCTGCTGATCGTCTCGTATCCACCGGGTTGGCCCAGCTCATGGTCGGACAGGCCGGTGCCGCAGCGCGGGCAGTACGGGGTGATCCGGTGGTCCTTGAACAGCAGGTCCTTGTCCCAGATGACCTTGAGGGACCACCACACCGACTCGATATAGGCGGGGTCCATGGTGCGGTAGGCCTGGGAGAGATCGACCCAGTACCCCATCCGCTCAGTGAGCTCCTCGAAGGCGTCGGTGTGCCGGAGCACGGACTCCCGGCAGCGCGCGTTGAAGTCGGCGATGCCGTACTCCTCGATCTGCGGCTTTCCGGACAGGCCGAGTTCCTTCTCCACCGCGACCTCGACGGGGAGCCCATGGCAGTCCCAGCCGGCCTTGCGCGGGACCTGGTAGCCCTTCATGGTCTTGAACCGGGGGAACACGTCCATGAAGACGCGGGCCTCGACATGGTGCACCCCGGGCATGCCGTTGGCGGTCGGCGGCCCTTCGTAGAAGACCCAGCGGGGGCCGGACGCGTTGCGTTCCAGCGATCTTTCGAAGACCTTGCCCTCCTGCCAGCGCCGCAGCATGTCGCGCTCGACGGTGGGCAGATCGACCTGGGCGGGCAGCGCGCGCATCGTGCGGCGCGGGTGTTGTTCACTCACGGGTGGACCTCCACGGGGATGCATGGACCCAGTGGAGATACTGCGACGAGGTCTCGCGGTACCACCCCTGGGCTGACCCGGAGGGACGAGGCTGTGCGCCCCGCGGTACCACCCTCCTTGACCATGCACATGTGGCACGGCCCGCTTCGTTCTACGTTCATACCGCGGCTGCCGGATCTACTGGGTTCCCCTGAGCTCTGGAACCGTTCTCCCGGCGGCTCCGGGTGATCAGACCGCCGGGCTCGCCTCCGGGCTCACACCATCCCCGGATCGCTCATGACCGCTCACGACGGCAGGTGTCCCATCAACGCCTTGCCGACTGGGATGATTGTACGGCCAGGAGGGGTACGGCTCCGACAGGTTTTCGAACCTTGATCATGTCGGGAGAGAAGAGTGGGACTTCGGCTGGCGATCCGGGTTAAACCTGGCGGAAGCCGGACTCAGGTGGGCGGTACGCACGGTGACGCGCTGATCGTCAAGGTCGCGGCGCGAGCGGTGGACGGCAAAGCGACCGAGGCCGCGCTGCGGGCCGTGGCCGCGGCGCTGGGCGTCCGGCGCCGCGATGTGAGCCTGGTGAGCGGGGCGACGAGCCGGGACAAGGTCGTCGAGATCGACGCCGATGTGGCGCAGGTCACTCCTTTCATCGACCGATTGAAGGGTTCCTGACATGTCGTCACGGGGCATATGCGGCGTGTGATAACCCCCTGCTGTTTGCCGTCCGACGAACGGAGACTTATGCTGCCCGCACTGCCTGTGGACAAGATCAGCACGAGGGGGTCCGACATGGCTGGCGCCGGGAGGGACAAGATGTCCTCCGATGAGACCACCCGTAGTAGTCGCACGTCTCCACCAGAGACGAAACGAGCAGGAGGCTCGTCCACCGTGGTGTCCGAACCGGAACAGGCGGCCGAGCTGCTGCCGGTCCGGGCGGGCGAGGATCGCTGGACCGGAGCCGAGCTGACGGAGATCAGGACTCGGCTCCAAGACGAGATCACCGAACTCGGCACGGAGATCGCCGCTGCGGAATCACAGATCGCCGCCGGCGACTCCACCGATGGGGCGGGGGACGACCAAGCCGATCTCGGGGCCAAGACCTACGAGCGCGAACATGAGATGTCTCTCGCCTACAATGCCCGTGACCTGCTCGTCCAGAGCGAACGGGCACTCGAGCGGATCGAGGCGGGAACGTACGGTGTGTGCGAATCGTGCGGTAAGGCGATCGGTAAGGCGCGCTTGCAGGCCTTTCCACGTGCGACCCTATGTGTGACATGCAAACAACGCGAGGAGCGTCGCTGAGCGGCGCCACGAACCCAGACGACCGCGGTGCCGGGTCTCCCGAGCGGGAGGCCCGGCCACGCCGTGTCGGCGTGCTGGTCGCGATCGCCGTGGGAGTCCTGACCCTCGACGTGATCTCGAAGGTCATCGTCGTCGCCCGGCTGTCGGACCGCTCGCCGATCGAGCTGCTCGGCGGGCTGCTGACGCTGCGCGTCACCCGCAACAGTGGCGCGGCGTTCTCCATCGGCACCGGGATGACGTTGGTCCTGACCCTGATCGCGGTGAGCGTGGTCATCGCGATCCTGCGGACCGCCCGGCGGCTGCGCAGTCTCCCGTGGGCGATCACCCTTGGCCTGCTGCTGGGCGGTGCGACCGGCAACCTGATCGACCGGCTGCTGCGCTCGCCGGGGCCGCTGAGGGGCCATGTGGTCGACTGGATCGAACTGCCGCACTGGCCGGTGTTCAATCTGGCCGATTCGGCGATCGTCTGCGGTGGGCTGATCGCGGTGCTGCTGGCGGCCAAGGGGCTGCAGATCGACGGCACCAAGGTCACTGACGACAGCACCGAACCGCCCGGCGAGGACGACGGGGGGACGGCACGGCAGGACACGGCGCCGCCCTCGGACGGGAAGTCCTGACCTTCATGGCAGACATACGTAGTCTTCCGGTCCCTGAGGGTCTCGAAGGCGAGCGGGTGGACGCCGCGCTGGCCCGGCTGTTCGGCCTGTCGCGCGCTCGTGCCGCCGATGTCATCACGGCGGGGGAGGTCCTGGTCGACGGCAAGGCCGTGGCCAAGTCGGACCGGGTGCATGCCGGGGCCTGGCTCGAGGTGACCCTGCCGCCGCCTCCGGCGGCGCCTGTCGCCGTTCCCGAACCCGTAGCGGGCATGGGGATCCTCTACGAGGACGATGACATCGTCGTGGTCAACAAGCCGATCGGAGTGGCCGCCCACCCGACGACGGGGTGGACCGGCCCGACCGTGATCGGCGGGCTGCTGGGCACCGGGCACACCGTCGCGACCAGCGGGGCGGCCGAGCGGCAGGGGATCGTGCACCGCCTGGACGCCAACACCACCGGGGCGATGGTGGTGGCCAAGAGCGAGGTCGCCTACTCCCGGCTGAAGCTGGCGTTCAAGGAACGCCGGATCGAAAAGCGCTATCACGCGCTCGTGCAGGGCCATCCGGACCCCTTCCGCGGCACCGTCGACGCACCGATCGACCGGCACCCCTCGGGCGGCGGAAAGTTCGCGGTGGTGGCGGGCGGCAAGCCTTCGGTGACGCACTACGACACGATCGAGGCATTCCGGGCGGCCACCCTGCTCGACATCAACCTGGAGACCGGGCGGACCCACCAGATCCGGGTCCACATGTCGGCGATCCGGCACCCGTGCGTCGGTGACCTGATGTACGGCGCCGACCCGACGCTCGCCGCTCGCCTGGGTGCCACCCGGCAGTGGCTGCACGCGGTGAAGCTCGGGTTCGAGCACCCCACGCAGGGTCACTGGGTCGAGTTCGAGAGTCCTTACCCCGACGAACTGGCCCGCACCCTGGAGATCGTCCGCGCCGAATCCTGACCTTTCTCCGTGATCATCCGTTCAACCGCGTGATCACGGAGTGGTCAGAGGCCGAGCAGACGGAGGGCGGCCGCGGTTCCGGCGGCCGCGGCCAGCACGACCAGGAAGGGCGCGCGCAGCAGCAGCGCGGCCACGGCTGCGGCCAGACCGGCCAGCCGCGGACCGTCCGCCTGCAGGGCATGGCCTTGGGTCAGGGTCTGTACGGCCACGAGCGCGGTCAGCAGGGCCACGGGGACCAGTTCGGTGAAGCGCCGGACGGAAGGGTTCTCGAGCACCCGCTGCGGGGCCACCAGGCCCCCCAGCTTCATGGCGTAGCAGCCCAGCCCTGTAGCGATCACTGCGATCCAGATGTTCATCGGTGCCAGTCCTTCCAGGTAAGGCTCTTCTGGGTACGGGTCTTCCGGGTTCGGGGGAAGGCTCCGGCCAGCGCCGCCACCGCGGCGAGCATGATCGGGATGCCGGAGGGGAGCAACGGGGTGGCCACCAGCGCGATCACCGCCGCCCCGACGGCGACCCGGCGCTCCGCGGGCCCCGCCGAGAGCCGGGGCCAGAGCAGTGCCAGGAAGGCGGCCGGGCCGACGACGTCGAGTCCGAAGGTCTGCGGATCGCCCAGGCGCGCCGCGCCCAGCGCGCCCAGCAGGGTCGTCAGATTCCAGGTCGTGAAGATGCTCACGGCGGTGGCGAAGAATCCGGCCCGGGCCGAGCCGGTATCGGGCTGGGCGGTCGCCACCGCGGTCGTCTCGTCGATGACGACCTGCGCGGTGAGCAGCCGTCGCCAGCCGCGTACCTGGAGCGTGCCGGCCAGGCGCAGCCCGTAGAGGCCATTGCGTCCGCCCAGCAGTACCGCGCCCACGGCACCTGCGATCAGACTGCCGCCACCGCTGATCACACCGATCAGTGCGAACTGCGAGGCGCCTGAGAACGCGACCAGGCTCAGGACACACGCCTGGGCGGCCGACAGGCCGGCCGCGACCGCCGCCGCGCCGAAGGCCAGTCCGGAGATCCCGACCGCGAGTCCCACACCCAGCCCGTCCCGAATGGCGGCCGATCGTCCCGAACCGGCTGCGGTGTGTCCGCCTGTGGTGGTCACCCCGTCGGCGTGTTGATCACGGGCGTGTTGATCACGGGCGTGTTGATCACGGGTGTGCTCGTCATGGGCCAGGGGCATGACCGTGACGATAGGCGTGCGGTCGCGGGCCGGTCTTGAACGTTATTGCGGGCGAGGCCTCAGCTCTGTTCGACGTCCCGGCCTAGTTGGTAGGCGCGCGGTGGGACGCCGACCGCCCGTTTGAAGTGACGGGTCAGGTGCGCCTGGTCGGCGAACCCGGTCCGCGCGGCCACCTCGGCCGCGCGCAGACCGGCGTCCAGCAGTTCGCGGGCGCGATGGACCCGTACCTGGTTGAGGTAGGCGTGCGGCGGCAGCCCGGTCGCGGCACGGAAGGCCCGCAGCAGCGCGAAGGGCGTCGCGTCCACGGTGGCCGCGAGCTCGTCCAGGGACGGCGGATCGATGAGGTTCTCGTGCAGGATCTCGCGTGCGGTCCGGACGGCCCGCGGGTCGGCGGGGCGGGGCGTCCTGCTGGAGCGGGAGGCTGTGTGCCGTCGCAGGAGCGTGGAGAGCGCGGTGCGCTGCAGGGACGAGGCGGCCAGCGAGTCACCGCGCTCGGCGGCCCGATGCGCGGCCCCCAGCAGGCGGGCGCTCTCCGGATCGTCGATGACGCTTTCGGGGAAGTGCGGGGTGCCGTGAACCGCGCCCAGCTCAGCGGCGATCTCGGTGACGACACCCACCGACGGATAGGTCGCACGGTACGACCAGCCCTCCGGAACGCCCGCGTGGCCGGTGTGCACGACCTCCGGATTGACGATGGCCAGCGACCCCGGGCCGGCTCGCAACAGTGTCCGCCCGTCGTGGAACTCTTCGACGCCGGATTCGATCAGGCCGATCGTGTAGCCCCGATGGGCATGCCTGCCGAAGCGGTGCGTGACGAACCGGGCCCGGAGCAGATCGACGTCCGGCAGTCCCGGATGCCGCCAGTAATGTGCGACTTCGCCACTCACACCTGACATGGTAGGTGCGGACGGCTCCGGTCGTGAGCGGGAGGGACGAGCGGCGCGTGAGGCCCGCCCGGCCCTCCCATTCACATGATTCAGCCCTCGATCTCGCCCAGCGCGACCCGTACGGCGTGGACTGCGGCGTCGGGCAGGTCGGACTGGACCAGCGTCGCGCCGGGGAAGCGCTCGAGCTCGCGCTGGAGGTCGCCCAGGGAGAGATGGCTGACCAGCAGGGCCAGGGCGGTGGTGCCGGGAGGCACCGCGTCGCGCAGGGCCTTGATCTTGTCGTCCTTGATGCCGGTGTCGATGAGCTTGCCGAGCAGTGCGCCTCCGCCCGCGGACGCCGCGCCGCCGATGATGCCGCCGATCGGCCCGCCGAACAGGGTGCCGATGAGCAGGCCCCACATCGCGCCGCCGAGCGCGCCCTTGCCCGGGGTCAGATCCTGGGTCTCACGGACGGCCGATCGCCCGTCCTGGGACCGCTCGATGAAGACCGCGTCATGCACCTTGAGCTGCTCATGTCCCTGCATGCGCACGGCGGCGAGCAGGAACTCGCTGGCCTTCAGCGGCTCGTCGAACCCGATAACGATGAGTTTCTGCACGGGCTCTGTCACGATGTCTCCCAAGTTAGGCGGGTACGCCGTCAGCCTAGCCAATTCGTCTCGTCACGTGAGACGACCGATCCAGGGAGTGGCGACCGTCGGCTGAGGTCACGTAGAGTGACGTACGTGGATCATCGCTATTTCGGGTTTACGCAGCCGGCTCCGGGTGAGCCGGTCGACTCGACCTGAGCGATGACCCCGGAGCCGGCGAAGGCAGAGACCCGCGGAAACGCTGGGTGCTCTGCCTTTTGTGTGTCCAGATCACCAGGACGCGGCCGGTTGCCCTTCGACGGGCGGATGGCCGCCGCGAAGGAAGGGCCGGGATGACCGGAGAGTTGACGGGCCAGGAAATCACCACACTGGAGGAGGCCCGCGCCGCCATCGACCTTGTCGACGCCGAACTCGCCGCGCTGCTGCAGCGTCGCGCCGAACTGGCCGGAGTCGTACAGCGGCTCAAGCCGGTCGGTGGGTTCGCCGGCCGTGATCCGCGCCGTGAACGGCAGGTGGTCGAGGCCATGGCCGCGCGCGCACCCCGGCTGGGCCGAGATCGGCTTGAGCGGATCATGAGCGCTGTCATCGAGGCAGGTCTCGAGGTGGCGGAACAAGAGGGCGCGCTGGGCCGGCGGGACCCGGCCTGAGCGGCCTGGGCCGGAGGGTCGCCAGAATCCGAGCACGAAACCTGCCCGCATGACCGAGTCCGATGGCTCCTCGTCGCGGGCTGGGTTCAGGCGGCGGGTGAGCGTGCGGCGTTGCCCTCGCGGCCACCTGTGAGACGGCCTTAGGCTTCTGAGGCGAGCCGCGCGTCCATCCCGAAGGAGTCGCCCTGTGTCTGAGTCGTTTGTGCATCTGCACGTGCACACCGAGTACTCGATGCTGGACGGCGCGGCCCGGCTCAAGCAGATGTTCGCCGAGGTCGACCGGCAGAAGATGCCGGCGATCGCGATGACCGACCACGGCAACATGCACGGCGCCTACGGCTTCTACAAGCACGCCATGGACGCGGGCGTCACTCCTGTCATCGGCATCGAGGCCTACGTGGCGCCGGAGTCGCGGTTCCACAAGAAGCGCGTCCAGTGGGGCGAGCCGAGCCAGAAGCGCGACGACATCTCCGGTGGCGGTCTCTACACCCACAAGACGCTCTGGGCCCGCAACAAGGCCGGCCTGCACAACCTGTTCAAGCTGACCTCCCGATCATTCACCGAGGGCTTCGTCTTCAAGTACGCCCGGATGGACGACGAGCTCATCGCCCAGCACGCCGACGGGCTGATGGCCACCACCGGCTGCCCGTCCGGTGAAGTGCAGACCCGGCTGCGGCTCGGGCACTTCGACAAGGCCGTCGAGGCGGCCGCGAAGTATCAGGAGATCTTCGGCAAGGAGAACTACTTCCTCGAGATCATGGATCACGGACTCGACATCGAGCGCCGGGTCCGTGACGGCCTGATCGAGATCAGCAAGAAGCTCGGCATCCCCCCGGTCGTCACCAACGACAGCCACTACACCCGTGAGAGCGAGGCCGCGGCCCACGACGCCCTGCTGTGTGTCCAGGTCGGCAAGCAGCTGTCCGACCCGGACCGGTTCCGGTTCGACGGCTCTGGCTACTACCTCAAGTCCGCGGACGAGATGGCGGCCATCGACGGCTCCGACATCTGGGCCGAGGGCTGCCGTAACACGCTCCTGATCGCCGAACGGGTCGACCCGGCGGGCATGTTCGAGTACCGCAACCTGATGCCGCTCTTCCCCGTTCCGGAGGGCGAGACCGAGGAGAGCTGGTTCCGCAAGGAAGTCCAGCGGGGCATGGAGTGGCGCTTTCCGGGTGGGATCGACGAGGAACACCAGCGCCAGGTCGAGTACGAGATCGGCGTCGTCCTGCAGATGGGATTCCCCTCGTACTTCCTCGTGGTCGCCGACTTCATCATGTGGGCGAAGAAGCAGGGGATCGCGGTGGGCCCGGGCCGAGGCTCGGCGGCGGGTTCGCTCGCGGCCTACGCGATGGGCATCACCGACCTCGACCCGCTGCCGCACGGGCTGATCTTCGAGCGGTTCCTCAACCCCGAACGTGTCTCCATGCCCGACGTCGACATCGACTTCGACGAACGCCGGCGTGGTGATGTCATCCGCTATGTCACGGAGAAGTGGGGGGCCGACAAGGTCGCCATGATCGCCACCGTCGGCACCATCAAGGCCAAGGCTGCGATCAAGGACGCCTCCCGGGTTCTCGGCTTCCCCTACGCCCTCGGTGACCGGCTCACCAAGGCGTTCCCGCCCGCGGTGATGGGCAAGGAGATCTCGCTCTCGGGGATCTTCAACGAGAAGGACCCGCGCTACAGCGAGGCCGGCGAACTACGCAAGCTGTACGAGGAAGAGACCGACGTCAAGCAGGTCCTGGACCTGGCACAGGGTCTCGAGGGCCTGATCCGGCAGACGGGCGTACACGCCGCCGGCGTCATCATGAGCGCCGAGACGCTCACCGATCACATCCCGATCATGCGCAGGGACGCCGACGGTGTGATCATCACGCAGTTCGACTATCCGACCTGCGAGACGCTCGGCCTGCTCAAGATGGACTTCCTGGGCCTGCGCAACCTCACGATCATGGACGACGCGGTCAAGGCGATCGAGCTCAACAAGGGCATCAAGGTCGACCTGCTCGATTTGCCGCTGGACGACACCAAGACCTACGAACTGCTCTCCCGGGGTGACACCCTGGGCGTGTTCCAGCTGGACGGCGGCCCCATGCGGGGTCTCCTGCGGCTGATGCGGCCCGACAACTTCGAGGACATCTCCGCGGTCCTGGCCCTCTACCGGCCCGGCCCGATGGGCGCGAACTCGCACACGAACTACGCGCTGCGCAAGAACAAGCAGCAGGAGATCACCCCGATCCACCCGGAGCTGGAAGAGCCGCTCAGGGAGATCCTGGACACGACCCACGGCCTGATCGTGTATCAGGAGCAGGTCATGGCCATCGCGCAGAAGGTCGCCGGCTATTCACTCGGTGGCGCCGACCTGCTCCGCCGCGCCATGGGCAAGAAGAAGAAGTCCGAGCTGGACAAGCAGTTCGAGTTCTTCGAAAAGGGCATGCAGGACAACGGCTTCTCAGCGGCCGCGATCAAGGCCCTGTGGGACATCCTGCTGCCGTTCTCCGACTACGCCTTCAACAAGGCGCACACCGCCGGCTATGGGCTGGTCTCCTACTGGACCGGCTTTCTCAAGGCCAACTTCCCCGCCGAGTACATGGCGGCACTGCTCACCTCGGTCAAGGACGACAAGGACAAGAGCGCCCTCTACCTCAACGAGTGCCGCCGGATGGGCATCACGGTGCTCCCGCCCGACGTCAACGAGTCCGACGCGGACTTCACCCCGCGCGGCGACACCGAGATCCGCTTCGGGCTGTCGGCGATCCGCAACGTCGGCGACAACGTCGTCGACGGCATCATCCAGGGCCGCGGGGAGAAGGGCCGGTTCATCGACTTCAACGACTTCCTGCGCAAGGTCCCGCCCGTCGTGTGCAACAAGCGGGTCGTCGAGTCCCTGATCAAGGCGGGGTCCTTCGACGATCTCAAGCATGAGCGCAAGTCCCTGGTCATGGTGCACGAACAGGCCATCGACTCGGTCATCGACGTCAAGCGCAACGAGGCGATCGGCCAGGACTCGCTGTTCGGCGCGATCGACGAGGGCGGCACGGCGGACGCGGCGTTCACCGTGGAGATCCCGGAAGGGGAATGGGACAAGACCACGCTGCTCGCCTTCGAGCGGGAGATGCTCGGCCTCTACGTCTCCGACCACCCGCTCCTCGGCGTCGAGCACATCCTGGCCAAGGAGACCGACTGCTCCCTCTCTGCCCTCACCACGGAGGGGGACCGTCCGGACGGCCAGATCGTCGCCATCGGCGGGCTGCTGTCCGGCCTGCAGCGCAAGGTCACCAAACAGGGCAACTCCTGGGCGATGTTCTCGCTGGAGGACCTCGGCGGCGCCATCGAGGTGATGGCCTTCCCCTCGGCCTACCAGTTGTGCTCCACCCTGCTGGCCGAGGACGCGGTGCTGGTCGTGAGGGGCCGGATCGACAAGCGGGAGGACGTGCCGAAGATCATCGCGATGGAGGTGACCCAGCCCGACCTCACCATCAGTGACGTGGGGGGCCCGCTGTCCGTGGCGATGCCGATCGGCCGCTGCACCCCGCCGGTCGTCGAACGGCTGAAGGAGGTCCTCGTCACCCACCCCGGCTCCAGCGAGGTGCACCTGCACCTCCAGAACGGCCCCCGTACGACCGTCGTCCGGCTGGACGACAAGCTCCGGGTGACTCCCTCGCCCGCGCTGATGGGCGACCTCAAACAGCTCCTCGGCCCCGCCTGCCTCTTGGGGTGACCACCCCGCCGTGATCTTCGCGTCGTGCCGGAGCTCTGCGCGTCGACACGAACCGCAAGATCACGGCGTTCGCGGGGGCGACCGTGCGGAACACGGGAGTCACACGGCTGTCAGACTGGCTTCCCAGTTGATGAAGCGGCCCTCGTCGTCGAACATGGCGCGGGCGGTCCCGCCCCCGGGCATCCGGGCCTCGGTCACCCCGGCGGACTGGCGGTACGGCACTCGGTGGTGGCTGAGGAACCGGGCCAGGGTCAGGTGCGGATCGCCCGCGAACAGGGCGACGGCGTTGATGATCAGCCGGGGCACCGGGATCGGATCCCAGTGGGCCAGGGGCACCGCGGGATCATCGACATGCAGGTACGCCGATCCGCCGTCGTAGCCGGCCCCGATGTAGCCGCCCCCGCCGAGCAGCCCCGCGGCGGTCATCGCCACGAGTTCACCACCGTGGGCGGCAGGCCCTTCGTACCAGGACAGATCGACCTCCGGGGTGGTGAGCTCCGGGACACCCAGCCTCTCGCCCATCTCCCGCACGGCCAGGGTGGGCAGAACCGCAGGGTGCTCCGGGCCGAACTGGGGGTTCGCCCATCCCCACAACCAGGTCTTCTCCCGCCCGGCATAACTGCCGAGCAGCGATACACGGACGGTGACGCCACCACTGGTATAGGTGCGCTCGGCGAGGTCGGCACTCCAATCCTCGCGGGGGAGGAACTCCGCCAGGGTCTCCTGCTGCTGCAGGACGACCGCGCCGAGTGCCGCGCCGAGCCGATCGAATGCCGGGCTGAATCCAGACATGCCGGTCACGTTATCTCAGCCGCATGTCAGCCGCGCCGTTCGCCGCAGAGCGGGGTCGCCGGGGGCGATCGTCGATCTTGGGGCTGGGGGCGTTACGCTGCGATCACAGACGACTGAAGGCAGGCGGGACGGGGTGGGGGACGGCCCCCCGTCAAGGGGAGTGGGATGGACGCTGTGGCGGGACTGGGCCGGCAGGTGCGGATCGCAGTGGTGACCGCTGTCATATTGGCCGTGCTCGGTGCCCTCGCCGGGTTGCTGTGGGCGGCGATCTCCCCACATGTGAAGTATGTCTCGATTGCTGGCAGAGCTCTCCTGGTCGACCCCGAATCGCCCGCCGTCATCGGAACGGACGGCAGGTTCGCTCTGATCACCGCGGGGCTCGGCCTGGTCTGCGGGCTCGTGGCCTATCTGCTCGGAGGCAGGGGCAACGACCTCGCGCTCGTCGCGGGACTGGCGGTGGGCGGGGTCGTGGCCGCTCTCATCGCCTGGCGGGTCGGGCATCTGATCGGGCTGGATACCTTCCAGCGGATGGTGCGTGCCGGTGACCAGAGGAAGGTGTTCAACGGTCCTGCGGACCTGAGCGCGAGAGGGGTGCTGGTGTGCTGGCCCTTCGTCGCACTGGTGACCTACTGGCTGCTGGAGGTGACCGACATCGCCAAGCGGGCGGTCCACGATCAGCCGGGGACGTCAGTGCCGACGGGCGATCTCAGCGGTCCGCCCCCCGGTCAGCAGGATCAGGTCGGCGGGGGACAGCTCGATCTGCAGGCCGCGCCGACCGGCCGAGACGTAGACGGTCACCAGCCCTGAGACCGACCCGTCGATGACGGTGGGCAGCCGCTTGCGCTGCCCCAGCGGGCTGATCCCGCCGAGCACGTAGCCGGTGCTGCGCTCGGCAGTGTGCGGATCGGCCATCTGCGCCCTCTTGCCGCCCGCGGCGGTGGCCAGCGACTTCAGGTCGAGGGTGGCCGCGACCGGCACCACCGCCACGGTGAGAGCGCCGTCGACCTCGGCGATCAGGGTCTTGAAGATCTGGTCGTGCGGGATGCCGAGGGCGTCCGCGGCCGCCTCGCCATACGAATCGGCGTCCGGGTCGGCCTCGTACGGATGCAGGGTGAACTCGATCCCGGCCTGGGTGGCTGCGACGGTCGCCGGTGTGCCCTTACCTCCGGCCGTCTTGGCTCTGCTCATGGGATCATTGTGCCGGGCACCTCACGTCGAGCGGGTCAGTTGGGGTTGACGCCGTCGTCGAGGAACGGGGAGGCGGGGACGGCCGGGAGGGCGTCCAGCAGCCGGGTCTCCCGGATCAGGAGAGCCTCCTCCAGCAGTAGCCGGGCGGTCGCGTCCTCGGCCTCGAGCAGCCGCTGCTTCTCGCCCCGGTCCAGCACGACCGCGGCGGCGATGAGATACGACAGCCGGACCGGATCCGGTGGTAGCTCGATCGACTGGGAGACCTCCGCCCCGGCGCCCGCAAGCCGGTCGCGGTAGAGGCTGAACAGCCGGGTCACCCGCCGGGCGGCGGGTTCGGGGTCCGGTCCGGCGTCGTCCGGCCGGAACTCCACGTCGGCGCGCAGGTAGGGCAGGGAGTCGTTCACGCCGGTGATGTCGAACCGGCGGCCGCCGACGGTGACGATGTCGAACCTGCCGTCCTCGTGCGGGACGACGCCGTGTATCTCGGCGGTGCACCCCACCGTGGCCAGCTGCCAGGAGGCCCCGGTGCCCATGTCGGGTTCGTTCCGGCACTCCGAGGTGCGCCCGTCCCCGACCGCATGGCCGAGTTCGATGGCGACGATTCCGAACCGGCGTGGTTCCGGACTTTGGAGCAGGTCAAGGATCAGCAGGCGATAGCGCTCCTCGAAGACATGCAGCGGAAGCACCAGACCGGGGAACAGCACGGTCCCCAGCGGAAAGAGGGGCAGCTGTTGGATCACAATGTCAGGCTACGCCGCCAATTTCCGTCGTATGTGATCTACAATGTAAAGGCGCCGGGCAGGTTTCAGGCCGAGGTCGCACGCGGTACCGAGCGTTAGGGAAGCCTGTCCTACGGGTTGGTAGCAATGTTTCCTACGGGTACGTAGTGAGCCCACCCGAACGGGGCATGCGGGTGTGGTCAGCACTAGCTAATTCCGGCAGATGCCCCACGTCGTGACGGTATGCAGGTTTACCCTCGGGCGAACCCAAGGCGTCCCTCACGGGGCGGCCGCGGGCCGGTGACATTACTCACCGGTTCCTCTTCCGGAGGCCGCCATCATGTGGCTGAACGTGTTCATCATGGGCTTCGCAAGCCTTTTCGTCGGGTTCGTTCTGGGCTGGGTCATGGCCCGTCCACGGCGCTGGGACCGCTATGTGTCGGATAACGCCGAAAGCTTCCCCGCCCGGCCCGAGGAGGACCTGACGCCGCTCTCCTCGCCGCTGACGACCCGCACCTGACCTTTTCGCGAAGAGCCTCTAGAGTCCCGGTATGAGGATCCTCGTGGTCGATGCCTTCACCGACAGGGCCTTCGCCGGGAACCCGGCGGGGGTCTGCCTGCTGGAGAGCCCCGCGGACGACGCCTGGATGCAGGCGGTCGCCACCGAGATGCGGCACTCCGAGACCGCCTTCGTCCGCCCCCTGGACGTCCCGGACGCCGACTACGAGCTGCGCTGGTTCACCCCCGTCGTCGAGGTGGCCCTGTGCGGGCACGCGACCCTGGCCACCGCTCATGCCCTGTACGAGACCGGCACGGTCCCCGCCGACCGGCCCATCCGCTTCCAGACCCGCAGGAGCGGGGTCCTCACTGTGGCCACCGGCTCCGGTGGCCTGCTGGAGATGGACTTCCCGACCATGCCCGCACAACCGGTGGAGGTTCCGGCGGGTCTTGCCGAGGCGCTGGACGTGTCTGTCACCGGGGCCGGCCGCAACGCTCAGAACGATCTTCTCGTGGTTCTCGACGATGAAGAGGCCGTACGGAAGCTCACCCCGGACATGGCTGCTCTGGCCCGTATCGATGCCCGTGGCATCTGTGTCGCTGCCCCGGCCGCTCCGGGTTCCGGACCGTACGACTTCGTGTCACGGTTCTTCGGCGCGGCCGTCGGGGTGGGCGAGGACCCGGTGACCGGCTCCGCGCACTGCATGCTGGCGCCCTATTGGTCGGACCGGCTGGGCCGCGACGAGCTCACGGGCTACCAGGCCTCCGAACGCGGGGGAGCGGTCCGCGTGACCGTCCGCGGGGACCGGGTCACCCTGGCCGGCCGGGCCATGACGATCCTGGACGGAACCCTCAAAGTGTGAGCCGCGTGTCTCACACATCGAGATGACGCGCGGGTGGCCAGCCGTTCTTCGTAGACTGGCCTGGTGATATCTCGTATTGATCTGCGCGGCTCGCTCCCTGGCGACCTGCGCACCGTGCTGCCCCGCGCCGAACTCGACGTCGAGGCCGCCCTGGAGAAGGTGCGGCCGATCTGCGAGGACGTACGCCATCGCGGGGCCGCGGCCGTACGGGAGTACACCAAGAGGTTCGACGGCGTCGACCTGGACAACACCCGGGTTCCGGTGGCCGAGATCCACCAGGCTCTCGCCACCCTCGATCCGGCCGTACGGGACGCCCTCGAGGAGTGCATCCGGCGCGTCCGCCTGGTCCACCGTGACCAGCGCCGTACCGACGTGACCACCCAGGTGGTACCCGGCGGCACCGTCACCGAGCGCTGGGTGCCCGTCGAGCGCGTCGGACTGTACGTCCCGGGCGGTCAGGCCGTCTACCCGTCCAGCGTCGTCATGAACGTCGTCCCGGCGCAGGCGGCGGGGGTCGAGTCCCTCGCCGTCACCTCACCAGCGCAGAAGGAGCACGGCGGTCTGCCGCATCCCGCGATCCTGGCCGCCTGCGCGCTGCTGGGCGTCGACGAGGTGTACGCGGTCGGCGGCGCCCAGGCGATCGCGATGTTCGCCTACGGCACCGAGGAATGCCGCGCGGTCAACCTGGTCACCGGGCCCGGCAACATCTGGGTGGCGGCCAGCAAGAGGCTGCTCAAGGGTGTCATCGGCATCGACTCCGAGGCCGGCCCGACCGAGATCGCGATCCTGGCCGATGAGACGGCCGATCCCGTCCACGTGGCCGCCGACCTGATCAGCCAGGCCGAGCACGACACGCTCGCCGCCGCCGTGCTGGTCACCGATTCCGAAGAGCTGGCCGACCAGGTGGCGCACGAGCTGAAGCAGCAGCTCGCCCGGACCAAGCACGTCGAGCGGATCACCGCGGCACTGGCCGGGCGCCAGTCCGGCATCGTGCTGGTCGACGACCTCGAGGCGGGCCTCAAGGTCGTCGACGCGTATGCGGCCGAGCACCTGGAGATCCAGACCGCCGACGCCCGCCAGCTCGCGGCCCGGGTCCGCAACGCGGGCGCCATCTTCATCGGACCGCACGCGCCCGTCTCCCTCGGCGACTACCTCGCCGGATCCAACCACGTGCTGCCCACCGGCGGTTGCGCCTGTCACTCCTCCGGCCTGTCGGTGCAGACCTTCCTGCGCGGCGTCCACGTCGTGGAGTACGACCAGGCCGCCCTGGCCGAGGCGACGGCCAGGGTCGTCGCCCTGGCCGAGGCCGAGGACCTGCCCGCCCACGGCGCCGCCCTCAAGGCCCGCTTTGAATGGGAGATCCCCTCGTGACGTCGCTCAATGATCTCCCGATCCGGGACGATCTCAGGGGCCGGGATCCTTACGGAGCACCCCAGCTCGACGTGCCCGTGCAGCTCAACACCAACGAGAACCCCTATCCGCCGTCACCGCACCTGGTGAAGGCGCTCGGTGAGGCGGTCGCCGAGGTGGCCGGGACACTGAACCGCTACCCGGACCGGGACGCGATCGCCCTGCGCGAGGACCTGGCGGCCTTTCTCAACGCCGACACGCCGGGGGCGGGGCTCACCGCGCGGCAGGTGTGGGCGGCCAACGGCTCCAACGAGATCATCCAGCAGATCCTGCAGGCGTTCGGCGGACCCGGCCGGACCGCGCTGGGTTTCGAACCGTCGTACTCGATGCACCCGATCATCACGCACGTGACCGGGACAGCGTGGATCAACGCCCACCGGGACGAGGATTTCGGCCTGCCGCCGGAGCGCGCGATCGCCACGATCGAGGAGCACCGGCCCGACATCGTCTTCCTGACCTCGCCGAACAACCCGACCGGCACCGCACTGCCCCTGGAAGCGATCAAGGCGGTCCTCGAGGTCGCGACGGGCATGGTGGTCGTCGACGAGGCGTACGGCGAGTTCCGCCGTGAGGGGACGCCGTCCGCACTGGAGCTGCTGCCGGGAAACCCCCGGCTCATCGTGACCCGGACCATGTCCAAGGCGTTCGCCATGGCGGGGACCCGGCTCGGCTACCTCGCCGCGGATCCGGCCGTGGTCGACGCGCTGCTGCTGGTCCGGCTGCCTTACCACCTGTCCGCGGTCACCCAGGCGGTCGCGCGCACGGCCATCGCCTACGGTGAGGAACTGCTCGGCGCGGTGGACACGCTCCGGCACGAGCGTGACGCCCTGGTGGAGTGGCTGCGGGGTGAAGGGCTCACGGTGGCCGACTCCGACGCCAACTTCGTTCTCTTCGGCATGTTCACGGAACGGCACGCCGTCTGGCAGGGGATGCTGGACCGCGGTGTGCTGATCCGGGAGGTCGGACCGCCGGAGTGGCTGCGGGTGTCCGTCGGCACCCCGGAGGAGATGGCCGCGTTCCGTACCGCTTTGAGGGAGAGTCTGTGAATCGTCTTGCCGAAGGCACGCCCAGCAAGCGCTGCGGCAGGGTCGAGCGCGGGACCAAGGAGACCTCGGTCCTCGTCGAGATCGACCTTGACGGCACCGGTGAGGTGGACATCGCGACCGGGGTCGGGTTCTTCGACCACATGCTGGCCCAGCTCGGCAAGCACGGTTCCTTCGACCTCACCGTCAAGACGCAGGGTGACCTGCACATCGACAGCCACCACACGATCGAGGACACCGCCATCGCGCTCGGCCAGGCGTTCCGCGAGGCCTTGGGGGACAAAGCGGGGATCCGTCGTTTCGCTAATGCCTCCATCCCGCTGGACGAGGCCCTCGCCCAGGTGACCGTGGACGTGTCCGGCCGCCCCTACCTCGTGCACAGCGAGCCCGAGGGCATGGCGCCGATGATCGGCCCGGACTACGACACGACGCTGACCCGGCACATCCTGGAGTCGTTCGTCGGCAACGCCCAGATCGCCCTGCACGTGCACGTGCCGTACGGCCGAAACGCCCACCACATCGTGGAGGCCCAGTTCAAGGCGCTGGCCCGGGCACTGCGCGACGCGGTCGCCTTCGACCCGAAGGTGCACGGCATCCCCTCCACCAAGGGGGCCCTATGAGCCTGTTCGGGCAGCACTTCTCGACCCTGTCGATCTTCCTGATCGCGCTGGGGGTCTTCTGCCTGGCGGGGGTCTACAGTGCGCTCAAGCAGGGCATCAAGACCCTTGCTTTCATCGCACTGTTGTTGGCCGCGCTGGCCATTGCCGGAGGAGTGCTGAGATTGTGAGCCCCAAGGTCGTTGTGCTGGACTACGGGTCGGGGAACCTGCGGTCGGCGGAACGGGCGGTGGCCCGGACCGGCGCGGACGTCACCGTGACCTCGGACTTTGACGCGGCGCTGAACGCCGACGGCCTCGTGGTGCCGGGGGTCGGCGCGTTCGCCGCCTGCATGGAGGGCCTGCTCAAGGTCCGTGGTGACCAGGTGATCGACCGCCGGCTCTCCGGGGGACGTCCGGTGCTGGGCATCTGCGTCGGCATGCAGATCCTCTTCGGGAAGGGCGTCGAACACGGCGTCGTCACCGAGGGCTGCGGCGAATGGCCCGGCACGGTGGAGCGGCTCGAGGCTCCGGTGCTGCCGCACATGGGATGGAACACCGTCGACGCTCCCGCCAAGTCGGTGCTGTTCCGTGGCATCGCCCCGGAGACCCGGTTCTACTTCGTGCACTCCTACGGCGTGCGCCGCTGGGAACTGGAACCCGGCCGGTTCGTCCCGCCGCTGGTGACCTGGGCCGAGCACGGCGACAGGTTCGTCGCGGCGGTCGAGAACGGGCCGCTGTGCGCGACCCAGTTCCACCCGGAGAAGTCCGGGGACGCCGGCGCCGAGCTGCTCAAGAACTGGCTCACGACGCTCTCATGAGCCGCCTGACGAGCCGCCTGGTGAGCTGCCGGTGAGCAAGGAGAGGGCCCGTCGGCGGGCCGAGCGCGAGGCCGTGGCCGCCCGTGCGGAGAAGGTACGGACCGTACGGCTGGAACGTGCGGCCAAGCGGCGGGAACTCCTCGACCGGCTGCGCCGTCTCGTCCCGGCCCCGGTCCGTCATCGGCGCCAGGGCGGCGTGCTGGCCCGGCGCCGCCGCGCCCAGAACGGCGGGGTCTTCCTGGTGTTCCTCGCCGTGCAGAGCCTCGCCTGGCTGCTCTGCTCGACCTGGACCGCCCGGCTGGCCGTCTTCGGCCTCTCGATCTTCCTGGTCCCCGTCGTCGTCACCCTCGCCTTCGACCGCCGTTCCTGACGTCGTACCCGCCCGGGCAGAAGTCGGGATCGTCCGGTCATGTTCTGCTGATCCATAGTGCGGCCGTGAGTGCGTTGTGTGTGGTCTTTGAGTTCTACGGCTTGGGGATCACGGCGCGGATGGTCTTGCCGCCAGGGTGGATATGGGTGGTTACTTTCGCCAGGCCACCCAGGACGGTCATGCCGAATCCGCCATCGTCTCCGGGCTCGCGTTCGACTGGCATATCGGTGGAGGCATCGGTGACCGTGATCATCAGGGCAGGCCGGGCGGATTCCGGATCAGGCTCGATCGATAAGGCGAGGAAGATCGGTGGAGCGCCGTGTTTACCGCTGTTGGTGACGAGTTCGGAGGTGACGATCCGGGCGTCGTCCAGCCAGTGCTCGGCGTTCCAGGCGGCCAGCGCGTCGTCCAGCATGCGGCGGCCGAGCCGTACGGAGTGAGGATCTTCATCAAGGCGCCGGCAGAACCGGGCTCCTGCGGAAGTGGTTTCGACGGGTCGAGCGGATGGCTGGTGCTGGGCGATCTGGACGGCGAGGCCGCCCAGTGTCGGAGACTGCAGTAGCTGGGTGATCCGCAGTTCGGTGGGCGCGATTGCCCACCAGGTCAGCGTTGAGCTTCCCCACCAGGCTTTCCACCCGGGGAAGCGGTCCATCAGGTCTTTGACTGCTTGCTGGTGATCGGGCATGGCTCGCTCCTGGGGATTGGTCCGTAGCGGCGAGGGCCTTCCCCTCACCTCGCCGCTACGGACGTCATCGCTCGCCGGTCGCGGCGAGCACTTGCCGTATCCGGGCTGCTGCCCGGGGAAGGTCGCTGATCTGCGTGATCCGTTCCGCCCAGCTCCACCAGAGCCACCATTCGCCGACGGCGTCTGGAGCGGCGATCACGTCATCGTTGAGCGCTCGCATGTACGGGTTGACGATGTGCAGGTACGGCCAGCGATCTTTAGGAATGACGAGGGTGGTCCGTAATCCGCTGGCGTGTAGGTCGTCCGCGAGGAGTTCCAGGTGACGGAGGGAGTCATTGATCTGAGTGGTTGACCCGCCAAGCGGCTGACTCATCGGCTTGTCTCCTCCTGTGATCGGTTTCGCTCTCGGGAAGGTCCGTTCGCATGCAGATCCTGTTTGGTGATGGCACACTCACTCACAGTGAACAGTTATAGCGAAGACTGCAATACCTCAGATTTAGTTTCTTTAAGTTACTTTCGGGTAGGGTCTTCATTGCGAACCTCAAGGAGCTGACGGGCTTTGGCGGAACGACGAACTCCCAAGTCAGCGCGTCACCGTCGGTTGATGGCGGAGCTCAACCGGCTCCGCTCGGCGAGCGGGTTGTCTCGGGCTCAGGTTGCCGAGCGGATCGGCAGCACGGACACGACCATCTGGCGGTATGAGACCGGCCTGACCATGCCGAGGCCCTCCGACGTTGGGGCTCTGCTGGAGGCCTATGGGGTATCCGGTGCGGCCCGTGACGATCTCATCCAGTTGGCCAAGGACGCGCGTAAGCGCGGCTGGTGGCACCGTCATCGGGAGACCCTCAAACCCGGCTTTGACTCCTACATCGGCCTGGAGTCCGAAGCCTCGGTGGTCCGCACCTACCAATCCCAGGTCGTCCCGGGACTCCTCCAGACCGAGAGGTACGCCCGAGCGATCATTGAGGCAACCGGGATGACCTCCTCTGCGGCAGAGATCAGCGAGAAGGTGTCCGTCCGCATGGCGCGGCAAGAGCTGATCGCTAGGTCAGAAGATCCCGTACGTCTGGTGGCTGTGCTCGACGAGGCGGTAGTTCGCCGCCAGGTCGGGGGTCCAGAGGTCATGGCTGAGCAACTCAGCAAGCTCATCGATCTCGGCAAGCTACCGAATGTCGAAATCAGAGTCATGCCGTTCGGCTCAGGGGCTCATGCGGCCATGGACGGCCCGTTCTACTTCCTGGAGTTCCCCGAGAGTGACGACCCCGATCTGGTGTACCTGGAACAGGCGGGCAGCGGCCTGATACCAGAAGATGTCGAGGAGCTGCGCCGTTATACGCTGATGTTCGGGAATCTCATGGCAACGGCGCTCACTCCCAGCCAGTCCAGCGCCTTTATCGCGAAGATCGTCAAAGAGGACCGATGACCCTCACCCAGAGGAGGCCAGGGATGGCCCAGCAACATGATCTGTCCCATGCCCAGTGGCGAACCAGCAGCCGTACCAATGGCGGCGAAGCCTGCGTCGAGATCGCAGCCACCCCGATCCTCGTGGCCATTCGCGACTCCAAGAACCCCCACGGCCCCAAGCTCACCTTCTCTCCCAAAGCCTGGCACGACCTCGCCGGCCGCATACGTGGAGGGGAACTAGATCTCTGATGATCGAGACACCCAGGAACTCCGGATCATGACCGTGCAGCGCACCACCAGCACGGGCGTACGCGCCCGTGAGATGAACCTGTACCGCCGCTACTTCGACCTGGTGGCTTCCGGCCGTAAAACGATCGAGGTCCGCGTCCAGTACCCCAACCTGCGCAACCTCAAGGCCGGTGACCACATCCGCTTCGTGTGCGGCCGCGACGACGCCCTCACCCGGGTCAAACGCGTCGCTCACTACAGCAGCTTCGAGGAGATGCTCGACACCGAAGGCCCTGCCGGGGTCAACCCCGACAGCCCCGCGACCAGCAGCTCGCCAACATCCGCCGCATCTACGGTCCCAAGAAGGAAGCTTTCGGCGTCTTGGCCATCGAGATCGAACTTCTCCATCCGCAGACAGGCCGCTGAGACCCGGGGCCGCCCGCTGTACGGCGGGCGGCCCCGGGCGCGGGTTATTGAACCGTCAGGCTCGCCTCCAGAGCGAGGCTGAGGTGGGTGTGAGTTCGAACCGGCCGTACAGGTTCATTGGTGTCCAGCGCAGGGCGGACAGGCCACGGCGCGGCGTAGGTGCTGTCGGGTTTGGGGGATGGCCGGTCCTCGGGGAGGTAACCGGACTCACCGTGCGCCGAAACCCGTTGACGCTTTGGACCGTTCGGTCACGGCCCACTCGGGGTCGTGAAGCGGGGCCGGGTTAACCTCCGCAGGTGGTGGCCCGGCCTTCGCGATGTCCATGGCCTGTTGCGCTCAGCATTCCGCCTCGCAATCAACTGACTCGACCACCGCTGCCCAGTCCCCGGACTGCGGATCTTCCCCCAGGGCCAACAGCTTCGCCGTCCGGCTCACCACGGTGTCCGCGAGCCACAGCAGCGGCTCCTTCGAGTACGGCGCGTGAGCGTACTCGAAGCGGGGCGGTCGGCCGGCCAGCCCACCGAGGACTCTTCGGTCGCGGCGATCCTGATTCATCTCACGGGCTGCCAGCAGCAGGTTCCGTACCTCAGCGGGCAGTTCGTGCACCAGCCAGGTCAGTGCTCTGGCGCGGGCGGCTTCCTGTTGGTGATCGTCGCGCTGGTCGGCGGGGCTGCGCGTACCTGCTCGTCGGCAGGCACCGGAGCACGACCCCCGAGCAGGTCGCGCAGGCGCACTTCGAGGCCTGGCGGAACGGCGGCCTCGACAAGATGGGCCTTCAGACTGCGGAGGTCTGGGCGCCATGGTCACGTCGTGAAAGTCGAAGTGCCTGCCCTTGAACGAGACCACTTCCTCGGTCCACAAGCGCCGCATCGCGTCGATCGATTCCTCTAAGCGGCTGATCCGACGCTTGAAGCTGACGCCGGCCGCCCAAAGTGGAAATTCGTCCCGTTCCGCTCACCGGTCGTGATGCCTCAGCGGTCAGCTGACCCGCAGGGATTGGTATAAACCCACTATTTCCGGCACTTTATAAGAGATGTCATTCTCGCTGGAAGCTGTGAAGTTAAGCAGATCTTGGCTTTTCAATGATCCATTTATGAAAGGGCTGAAAAACGTCGTAGGTGTTCGCTAGTGTTTTCTAATGAAGGTGTTCGCTGGGTTTCTGGGGCGGGGGTGTTGGGGGTGCCGGTGGCGGCGGTTGAATTCGGTCCGGTAATTGCGGGTCCGGTGGTTCCGGAAGGTGTTCCGGGGCCGGGTATGGCCGCCGCGTTGGATGCGGTGGATGTCGCGGCGCTTTGTGATGATGAGCTGGTGGAGGTGATGGCCGCTTGGCGGCGGGTGACCTCCTGGGCGCAGGCGAGGGAGCTGGCGGCGGTGGCGGAGTTAGCGCGCCGCCGTGAGGAGCAGCACCAGAGCGCTCCTGCGGTGAAGGTGGGTGAGTTCATCGCCGATGAGATCGCGTTGGAGTTGAGGTTGTCGGGTGGTGCGGCGGGGATGTGGGCGGGGCTGGCGTGCAAGCTGGCCGATCAGTTGCAGCTGACCCGCCAGGCGCTGGAGGAGGGCCGGATCGATCTGGCGCGCGCCCGGGTGATCGCTGATGGGCTGCTCGGGGTGGATCTGGAGACGGCCGCGCTGGTGGAGGCGGCGGTGATCGGTGAGGCGCAGCGGATCTCGGCGGGCCGGTTACGGCACCATCTTCGTGAGGCGATCAAGGCTGTTGATCCGCAGGCTGCCGAGCAGCGCAGGCAGCGGGCCCGCAAGGTGCGGAGCCTGGAGAAGTGGGCGACCGCCGCGGGCACCTGTGAGCTGGCGTTCCGCGAGATGTCCGAAGAGGACGCCGAGGCGATCTATAACCGGATCAATGCCGTCGCGCAGGCGATGAGGGCCGATGGTGATGTCCGCCCGATCGATGCGATCCGCCATGACCTGGGCGTCGCACTGCTGCGCGGCACCCCGCTCCCCGAAGCCGCCCGCGACCTGCGCCACAACGAAGACGGCGAGAACGTCGACCGTCCGAACGCGATCCGTGCGAACACCCCGACGGATCGGGAAGGTCCCCAGGGGCCTGCGGGTTCTACCGGGCCGGATGACGACTCGGGTCTGCGGGCACCGGCCCGCCCGCGTACGTCCGGACCCACCCCCACTTCCGAAACCCAAGAACGCGGCAAGACCGACAGGTACGACGGGGCCCATGGCCGCTACAAGCCCGCTGAACAACGCGAAACCCAAGACCACGGCGAGACCGCTGGGCACGGCGAGACCGCTTGGCACGGTGAGGATGCTGGGCACGGCGAAGCCGACCGAAGTGGCGGGGACCGCGGGCACACAGTGGCGGACGCGGCAGCTCAGATCACCGACTCGCTGGCCAAGGTCATCGACGAGCGGCTGACCTCAGTGGCCGGCAGGCACCGCACGGCCGGCCGCCGCACCGGCCTGGCGCTGCGCGTCGCCGCCGCCATGCAGACCATGTCCAGCGCCCTGGCCGAGTTGAAGGAACGCTGGTGCCAGACCACCACCGGGCAGGTCTGCGCAGACCTGCGCACCGGTGTCCACGGCCATGACGGTTACCGGCCGACGGCCGGAATGCGGCGGCTGATCGAGCGTACCCATCAGGTGTGCGCCTTCCCGACCTGCGACCGCCCCGCCCCCCGATGCGACCTCGACCACACCATTGCATGGCACCAGGGCGGACCGACCTGCCCATGCAATATGTCGCCCTTGTGCCGCCGTCATCACCGGCTCAAGCAGCACCCACAATGGCGCCTATTCCAACCCTGGCCGGGTCTGCTCGTCTGGGTGACCCCCGCCGGAAAATGGCATACGGTCATACCGGAAAACCGGCAATAAGAAATACGTGTCCATGGGCTCTCGGCCGCGGAACACCACCCCGGCCGAAAATACCCATGCCCATGACCCCATACGACCAAAGACCGCCAGAGGAGATTGCGCGCCTCACGGCGAAGGTACGGTCGCCGACTACGCTGTTGCTGAGGGGCGTGGCGAAATAGCGGCATCGAGCTCGGCAACCGGCGCCTCACCGTCGCCGGACGGGTCCGCCCCATCGACGAGTTCACCTACCAGGTATTGCTGGAATGGCTCGACCACCGGCGCACCCGCTGGCCGAACACCGCCAACCCGCACCTGCTCATCAACCAGCGGTCCGCGCTGAGCACCTACCCCGTCAGCCGGTTCTTCTTCGCCCAGCAGAAACTCCGCGGCCACCCCGCAACCCTCGAACGGCTGCGCGTTGACCGGCAACTCGAGAAGCCCTCGCCCACGGGCCCGACCCGCTGCACCTGACGGCAGTGTTCGGACTCGACCCCAAGACCGCGATCCGCTACGCCGAGAACGCCAAAGCACTCCTGACGACCGCCGCCGAGGAGCACTCCGAGTCATGAACCGGCCGATTGTCGGTGCTCGATGGCACGATGCTTCAATGCATGATCTTGGATCGATCTCCACCTTCTGGGACGCGGCCGCCGGTTCCTTCGACCAGGAAGCCGATCACGGCTTGCGCGACTCGCGAGTCCGGGCCGCCTGGGCAAACCGCCTGCGTTCGTGGATGCCCGCCGCGCCGGCCCGGATCCTGGATCTGGGCTGCGGGACAGGGTCGGTTTCCCTGCTGCTAGCCGAGCACGGACATATCCCGGTCGGGGTGGACTTGTCCCCCCGCATGATCAAGATCGCCCAGGACAAGATGAACCGGCAGGGACGGCACGTTCCGCTGCTGGTGGGGGACGCCGGCAATCCCCCTTCCCAGGTCGGAGACTCCTTCGACGTTGTCCTCACCCGGCATCTGCTCTGGACATTGCCCGATCCGCACGCCGCGTTGCGCCGCTGGACGAGGCTGATCCGGCCGGGCGGACGACTGATCCTCATCGAAGGCCGCTGGGGAACCTCCACCGACGATGCTCCCTACACAACCCAAACGCCGCCCTTGCCCTGGAACGGCGGAGTGACCGCGGAGCACCTTTCCGACGCCGTCCGCCCACTGGTTCGCGACCTGCGGACCGAGTCACTGGACGAGCCCGATCTCTGGGGCCGCCCGATCGACGACGAACGGTACGCCCTCATCGCCGACATCTAGCCACCCCCACCGCCCAAGTTCCGCCGAACCCAAGGGTCGAAACAGCCTATAGACCGTGAAGACTCCTGGGTTCCCGCTGAAGCCCCTTCAGTTCGCACGAACTCTGGGACTTCAAGTGGTCCCGGTAGCAATCGCGGAAAATCCAACGAACCTGCCTCTGATCTGACGTGCTGTGGACGTACCAGCGGATGTTCACCGGGCACACCCCGGCGGCGGTCGCGGACACCGTCGACGACGCCCGTCCGCGCGAACTGCTCTTCCTCGTCCCGCTCCTGGTCGCGATCGTCGTCATGGGCGGGGTCCCCGGGCTGGCGCTGGACGCGATCGACCCGGGCCCGGTACCTCGTCGATCCGTCGCCAGGCCACCAGGAAGGTCTCCGCGATGATGTCTGCGGCGTCGTCGGCCTGGTCGGCCCGGCGCATGGCGAAGCCGAGGACCGGGTCGACGTGCTCGGCATAGAGGCAGCGGAAGCACTCCTCGGCGCTGGCGTGGTCGCGGCTCATGACTCCTCCATGTCCGGCACCGGTGAGATCGTTGCACCGGCCGACAGGAGTCTCTCCGCCAGCGCGTGACAGCGCCTCCCGAGCTCCGGAGGGTCGAGTACCTCGAAGTCGTGCCCCAGCAGGAGCACGTGCATGAGCACGAAGTCGAGGCTGCCGGCGCCACTGAGCACCTCACAGAGCTTGTTCCCTCGCCGTCGTACGACGGCCGCCGACGCCGAATCTGCGCGCGCACCGTGTCGGCCGACGCGTGCACGAGGAAGCGCGCCTGGTGCGGGTAGACCCGACTCGCCACCCCCTCCTGCACGTACGTCGCCGCGTCGGGCGCCGCGCGCGGGCGGAAGCGCCTGGTCCGTGCAGACACATCGGTCATCCGATCGACGCGGAAGCTGCGCCAGTCGTCGCGATCGAGGTCGTAGGCGAGGAGGTACCAGCGCCGGTCGGAGGCGACCAGGCGGTAGGGCTCGACCCGCCGTCGTCGCACCTCGCTACCGGACGGGTAGTCGAAGCCGGCCTCGACCTCGTCGCGGCAGGCTCTGGCCAGCGTCATGAGCACCTTGGGGTCGACCGGCGTGCGGCCTCCGCCGAAGGACTCCACCGAGCCGGAGAGCGCGCGCACCTCGTGCCGCAGCCGGGTGGGCAGCAGCCGGTCGAGCTTGGTCAGCGCCCGGAGTGCGGCGTCGCCGGCGCTGGCGACCGCGCCACCCGCGCCGGCGAGCAGCGAGACCGCGGTGGCGATCGCCTCCTCGTCGTCGAGAAGCAGCGGCGGCAGGTCCTGCCCCGGGCCGAGCTGGTAGCCGCCGCCGACACCCTGGCTGGCATGCACCAGATAGCCGAGCGTGCGCAGCCGCTCGACATCACGCCGTACCGTGCGCGGCGTGACCCCGAGCCGGTCGGCGAGCTCGGGGCCGGTCCAGACCTGGCGCTGCTGCAGCAGCCCGAGCAGGGTGAGCACCCGCTCCGTCGTACCCCGCTCGTCACCGCTTGCCACGTCCATGTCGCCCACCCTGCCAGAGATAGCGGACCGATTCTGTCCGCTAGGGGTGTCAGGGTGGCTCCATGGATGCAGACGAACTCGACTGGAACCGGACGCTGCGCGAGCAGTGGGAGTTCCACTGGAACCATCAGCTCCGAGCCCGGCTCGACGGCCTCACCGACGACGAGTACTTCTGGTCGCCGGTGCCGGACGCCTGGAGCGTGCGGCCGCGCGGCAGCTCGACGGCGCCCGTGCAATTCGGTGCCGGGGACTTCACGGTGGACTACGCCTTCCCCCAGCCGGTCGCGGCCTTCACCACGATCGCCTGGCGACTCGGTCACGTCATCGTCGGCGTGCTCGCCGCGCGCAACGCGGCGCACTTCGGCGCGCCGGCGGCGTCGTACGAGACCTGGGAGTACGCCGGCAACGCGGCCACCGCGCTCGACCAGCTCAAGGCCCAGCTCGACATCTGGCTGGCCGGAGTGCCCGGCCTCGGCGACGCCGGGCTCCGGGCCCCGATCGGCGCGAAGGAGCCCTTCCCCGAGGCGCCCATGGCCGATCTGGTGCTGCACATCCACCGCGAGCTGATCCACCACCTGTCCGAGGTCTGCCTGCTGCGCGACCTCTACCTGCACACGAAACCCGCTACGAACGGAGCAACCCGATGAGCCGCCACATCCAGGTCACCTTCGACGCCCACGACCCGCGGGCGCTGTCGTCCTTCTGGCGCGACGTACTGGGCTACGTCCACCCCGGCCCGCCCGGAGTCGACCTGCCCGAGGACGCCGACCCGCTGGCCGCGTGGGACGACTTCCTCGCGCGGGTCGGC
>JAOPYO010000082.1 GCA_025964575.1 Actinomycetes bacterium | reverse complement strand
GAATCGACAACGGTGCCGACCTCCTCGCGCGCGGCCGCTTCGGGCTCGTACGACTGGACGAAGCGCTCCAGCGCGGTCCGGATCTCATCCGGACGGATCGTCAGCTCCGCCATGATTCCTCTCTTCGACTTTCAGCTCGCGAGTCGCCGGCGGGCGTCATCCAGCCGCCCGGCGATCGTGCCGTCAATTGCCTCGTCCCCGATCTGGATGGACAAGCCACCTATGACCGTGGGATCGAGTTCGATGTTCAGGTGTACGTCGTGCCCATAGGTCGCGGACAGTGCCGCGGCCAGCCGGGTGCGCTGCTCTTCGGAGAGAGCGATGGCGGTCCGTACAAGCGCGACGAGGCGGCTACGCCGCTCCGCCACGAGCCGCCCGTACTCGGCCAGTCCTCGCTCCAGGCTACGTCCCCGCGGATACAGGACGACTTCGGTGATGAGCCGCAGTGCGGACGGGGTCGCTTTGCCCTCGAGGAGGGCGGTGACCAAGCCGCTCTTACGATCGGCGGGAATCCCCGGGCTGGCCAGGGCACCACGCAACTGTGGCTCCCTCTCGATGATCCGGGAGAACCGGAACAGCTCGTCCTCCAGATCGTCCAGCCGGCCGTCCGCCTCGGCCCGCGCGGACTCGGCGGCCACCGCGAGCTTCTCGATCGCGTCGGTCAGCTCACTCGGCCGCGTCCAGCGCAGCCGTACGACATCCGCGACCAGTTCGATGGCCGGTGCGGAGATCTTGCCTTCGAGCAGGATCCGGATGAGCTGCGCCTTGTCCTCGCCCGACCGGGAGGGGTCGGAGAGGGCGCGGCGCAGCCCGTGCTCGCGATCGATCAGGTGCAGTACCGCGAACAGATCGGCGCCCAGCGTGGTCACATCGGCCGACGGAAGGATGGCTTCGAGCCGCTCCCGTGCCTCGGCCAGCGAGGCCCTGCTGATAGCGCCGCTCATGACGAGACCTGCTCCGTGCGAGCGCGTTCCTCGAGCTCCGCGAGGAACCGGTCGACGGTACGGCGCTGCCGGGCCTCCTCCTCGAGGGACTCACCCACGACACGGCTGGCCAGTTCGACCGCCAGCGCGCCGACCTCGGCGCGGAGCTGGGTGAGTGCCTGCTGGCGCTCGCCCTGGATCTGCGCCTGCGCGGACTCGACGATGCGACGAGCGTTGGCCTCGGCCTGCTCACGCATCTCGGCGATGATCTGGGCGCCCTGCTCGCGAGCCTCCTCGCGCAGCCGGGACGCCTCGTGCCGGGCCTCGGCCAGCTTGGCCCGGTACTGCTCAAGCGCCTTCTTGGCCTCGGCCTGGGCTTCCTCGGCGTGCCGCAGCCCGCCCTCGATCGCCTCGGTGCGCTCTTCGAGCTGCTTCTGGATGCGCGGCACCAGGAATTTGCCCAGCACGAAGAGAACGACGAGGAACGCGAAGATGCCGAAGACCATTTCGGCCGGGTCGGGCCACAGCGGGTTCGGGTTCTTGGTCTCCGCAGTGGCCAGCAACCCCACAGCGTGTTCAGCCAGAATCATGGCGTGGACACCCTTCCGTCAGAGGGGGCGATCGATCAGGTGTAGACGAACGGCATGACCAGACCGATGAGCGCCAGCGCCTCGCTGAAGGCGAAGCCCAGGATCATGTTCTGGCGGATCACGTTGGTCATCTCGGGCTGGCGGGCCATGGCGTTCACGCCCTGACCGAAGACGATGCCGACACCGATGCCGGGGCCGATCGCGGCGAGGCCATAAGCGATGGACTTGAGACCGCCGGCGAGTGCTCCGACGCTGTTCGGGTCAACTGCGGCAGCGAGGATCGACATTCCTGTTCCTTTTCAGTCGGCCGATGGAATTCCCACCGGTCAGGTCGTGGTGGTACTCGGTCTGGTCTCAGTGCTCGGCGTGCAGGCCACTGCCGATGTAGAAGGCGGCCAGCAGGGTGAAGACATAGGCCTGCACGGCCTGCACGAAGAGCTCGAACGCGGTCATGATGATGGTGAAGATCACCCCGAGGATGCCGACGGGCACGCCGAGCGGGGTCACCTGCTCCCACAGGAAGTGGAAGGCCACCAGCGAGAACAGCGCGACCAGCAGGTGGCCGGCGAACATGTTGGCGAAGAGCCGGACCGCGTGGGTGAACGGCCGCACCAGCACGGTCGAGACCAGCTCGATCGGCGCCAGCAGGACGTAGATCCACTTCGGCAGCCCGGGCGGGAACATGATGTTCTTGAAATAGCCGATGGGGCCCTGGTTCTTGATGCCCAGGTACAGCATGGTCAGCCAGATGCCGGCCGCGAGCACGGCGGGAAAGGCGATCCGCGAGTTCACCGGGAACTGTGCGATCGGGACCACCGACATGATGTTGCCGATCCACACGAAGAAGAACAGCGGGACCAGCAGCGGCATCCACTTGTCGCCATCCTTGCCGAGCATCGGCCGGGCGATCTGGTCGCGGACGAACAGCAGGGCCACTTCGCCGACGTTCTGGACCCCGCGAGGCACCAGCTTCGGCTTGCTGAACGCGGACCAGAAGAAGCCCACGACGACGGCCATCACGACCAGTACGAGGACCATCGGCTTGGTCACGGTCACCGAGCCGACGTGGAACAGGGGCTTCCACTCGAACAGTCCGAGTCCGGGACCTTCGAATTGTTTGGCGAGGACGTGCGGCGCGCTCACGCGGCGATCCTTTCGCAGTCGTAGCTCATCAAGGCGGCAACCTTGCTGTCGTCTCGGTGGGCTACGGCCCCGCCCGGCGCGCTCAGCGGCCGTAGCGGACGTAGACCAGGTAGAAGCCGAAGACGAGGCCCAGCACCAGCCCGATGGGGAGGAGCGCCGGGACATGCAGCCAGCGACTGAGCAGCCATCCCGCCCCGCCGTACACCAGCATCCCCGCCAGGATGCTGGCCGGGGCCGCCGACGCGGCGTTGTTGAAGGCGCGGTTCTCTGCTTCGTCGGGCAGACGCCCGTCTTCGTACTTCGTTGACCGGACCATAGCAGGCCACCTCCCGCGTGGTCATATTGGAGTAGTCCATTGCCATCACGAACCTGGGTCGATCGAGCCACCTGCGGACTTTGCGGGCTCTTTACCCGGCGCGAGCTCGATCACTCTGACCTGGAGAGTCGCTCTCGTCTCAGCCATGACCCAGATGAGGGTCAGCGCGACGACGGTCCAGGCGAACGCCTTCGGATTCCAGAAAGTGACGTCATGGAGGGCGATCACCAGGCCCAGCACGACGATGAACTTCGCGGCATAGCTCAGCAGCCCTGCCATCATCATCGTCTGCGGCGAAATTTTTGCCGTGTAGTTCACGACGAACACGCTGATGCTGAAGAATACGATCACCACAGCCACGCCGATCGCTGCTCCCAGCGCACCCTTGGACCCGGCCACCAGCAGCCCGATGACGATGGCCGCCACTCCGGCCAGACCAGTCGGGATCGCGGCGCCGCGGAGAATCCGGGCGTCGGAGGACTCCATGTAGGCTCCGTTTGGTCACTATTGGTGTTCAAGCTTGTTCGTGAAACGTATCACAAGCCCCTTGAGGGATTACAATTACCTGCGACGTAGGCTGGCATTTGCGCAGGTAGAAAGGCCATCTCGCCGGTGCTTGGAGGGGCCGTGGCCACTTCTACGAGACGGCTTCGCGAGGCCTTTCCGCCGGGGTCGCGGGGGCGAGGGGGACCGGACCGTGCAGCCTCGGTATCACGATCATCGCGACCACTCCGGCGACCCCGACCAGGCAGGTCGCGGCGAACGACACCGTGACGGTCAGCGCCGTGGCCACGTGCAGCGCCTCGGCGATCGGCTTGGCGAGTGCGAACTCGATCACGAGGGACGCCAGCAGGCCGACCCAGAAGTACATGATCAGCACGGCCCTCCGATGGGAGTGGCCGAGCTCGAGCAACCGGTGGTGCAGGTGCTGCTTGTCCGGGGCGAACGGAGACTTGCCCTGATTC
>JAOPYO010000065.1 GCA_025964575.1 Actinomycetes bacterium | reverse complement strand
GGTGGGTCTAGATCTAGAACCGCGGGGCTCTAGATCTAGACCCGGTTTCAGCGGTCGGTGAGGGCATGCAGGATGGCTTCTCGGGTGACGCCCTTGAGGTTGCGGCGCCTCTTACCGTCCGGGTCGTCGGGGTCGAGCAGCTCCATCTGCTTGGTCTCGATGCCGTGCGGCTTGAGTGCCTTGGCCAAGGTGGCCGGTTCCCACCCGTCGTAGGCGTCGGGATTGGCCTCGGCCAGCCGGACACAGATGGTCTCCGACCACAGCCGGGTCTCGCCGGAGACGAACACGGCGAACACGTCGTCGAGGAGGTTGATGACCGGCCTCTCGGTGATGACCTCCTCCCCAGCCGCCGCCCCGGTCAAGATGCCCACGGCGATGCGCAGTTCCCGGCCCACACGACGATCTCGGCCAGCGCCGGACCGCCCACCAGGTACGTCCGCACGACCTAGCCGCCTTCCCCGTCGAGATCCCCGACATCATCACCAAGCAGAATCCCAACCCCCTTGTGACGACGCTGCAGCTTGGATGTCCAACCCCATCGGAGTACACCCCGGCACCGAGCACCGCGTCAGATGACTGATAGTTCATGACCTTCAGCGCGAACCAGGTCCCGGTGTTATCGCGCAACTTCGGCAAGATCGTCTTCGCATCCGGCTTCTGCGTGGCCAGCACCAGCATGTAACCGGCGGCCGGTCCGACCTTGACCAGCTCCGTGAGCAGATCAGCGATGGTCTCCCCGTGCATCGGGTGCTCGAGGTAGCGCTGAACCTCGTCGATCGCGATGAGGACGAGCGGCATGTCGTGGCGCCGGTTACGGGACAGGCCCGGGGTCAACAACGGGCAACCGTGCGGCGAACGTCTTACCCATGCGCGGGATGGCTCCGACCAGCAGCGACGACCAGACGAGCGCCAGGTTGATCGGACGCCGCCGCGCGTCGATCCCGAACGGGAACCCCTTCCAGAAGTCCACCGACCCATGCCGTGAAGAAGGCCAAGTTGAACGGCGTACGCGGCAAGGGGCGTACGAGCCGTATGGTCTTTCTCGGCCGCGACGCCCGCCACGCCATCGCCGACTACCTCGACCACGAACGACCTGGTGACGTCGATGACCAGAGCGACGCGCTGTTCCTGGCCGCGTCCTCGGTCGGCGCCCGCCGTCCGGGCGGGCGGCTGTCGCCCCGGTCGGTCAACACCATCGTCGGAGAGATCGGCCGCATCCACGACGCCGAGTCCACCGACCGCGAACGCCGGCTCGGGGTCCTGAGGCCGCACGACCTTCGCCACACCTTCGGGTACCGGCTCTCGGAAACTTCCGGTCACAATCGGGCTGAGCTCGAACGGCGCCTCGGTCATGCCAACGATCGCTACCTGCGGCTCTACACCAACCCACCCGACGACATCGCTGCCGGCTACGTCGAGGACCTAGCTAGAGAGTGAGAACGATTTTTCCTTTCACGCGGTTGGTCTCACTCAGTTCGTGGGCCTTGGCCGCTTGGTCGAGTGGCAGGACCTGGTCGACGGTGGCCTGGAGGCTTCCGCTTTCCACCAACTCGGTGATGGACTTAAGGTCGGTGCCGGACGGTGAGAAACCGAACTCCACAAACTGCAGGCCGCGCAGTGCGGCCTGTTCGCGGACGGCCGTCCGGTCGGGGCCGGTGCCGCGTACGTCGATGAGCATCCCGGCGGGGGCGAGCGTGTCCAGTGATCGTGGCCCGTAGTCGCCGCTGATCGGGTCCAGCACCACGTCGATGTCACGGGCCGCCGTCGTGAAGTCGGTCGTGGTGTAGTCGATGAGCTCGTCGACGCCCAGGCCACGGAGGAAAGCGTGCTTGTCCGGGCGGGCCGTACCGATGACGTAGGCGCCCCGTGCCTTGGCGATCTGGACGGCGAGGTGGCCGATTCCGCCGGCCGCCGCGTGAATGAGCACGCGTTGGCCCGCGCCCAGGCCGGCGACGTGCACCAGCGGCTGCCAGGCGGTGAGCGCCGCCACCGGCAGGGCGGCGGCGGCGACGCAGTCGAGGCTTGGCGGCGCGGGCGCCAGCGCGGTCTCTGGTACGGCCGCGTACTCGGCATAGGCCCCGTTGGGCGGGAACGCGCAGCCGAAGACCTCATCTCCCGGCCGGAAGCGGGTCCTCTGCTCACCGACCTCCTCCACCACCCCGGCCAGGTCGAGCCCCAGCACGAACGGCGGCTCACCGAATCTGCGTACGGCTCCGGAGCGGATCTTCCAGTCCGCCGGATTCACCCCGGCGGCGCGGACACGTACCAGCGCCTCCCCTGGCCCCGGGGTCGGCCGGTCGATCTCGACGACTTCCAATACCTCCGGGCCGCCATAGCGGCGCTGACTGATCGCGCGCATCTGAACAGACATCTCGACGCTCCCTCGGACGAACATGATCGCTCGGAACAGCGATCACCATCCTGGTAGAGGCCGGTACCTGTTGTGAAGAAGGCACCCGCCTGATATCTAGGTACCTTATGGATACCAAGCAGGAGCTCTCGGCGGAGTGGGCGATGTTCCGCCGCGACTGTCCGTCTCGGACCGTGGTCGAGGTCCTCGCCAACAAGTGGGCGCTGTACGTCCTGGGGGGCCTGCGGCGGCACGAACAGCCGATGCGGTTCAGCGAACTCCGACGACTGCTGGACGGGATCACGCAGAAGATGCTGACCCAGACCCTCCGAGTGCTGGAGCGAGACGGCCTGGTCAGCCGTACCGTCTATCCGACCGTCCCACCCCGGGTGGAATACGGGCTGACCGAACTCGGGGTGGACGTCGGCCGGCTGACCACGGCCATCGCGGAATGGTCCGTGGAGCACGTACAGGAGATCCTCACCGCCCGGCAGGCCTACGACGCCCAGATAGGGACAGAACCACAACCCGTGCCGGCAATACGAGTGGCACACCGGTGATCAAGATCGCGCTGGCGTGCGCGATACGGCCAGGAGGCCAGTTCGGTGGCATGAACGTTCGCCGGGTGCGGTGGCGGGCCACCCTTCGTTCGCCGTCACCTTGGTGGACTGTTCCACATGACGGTCCAGCTGCCGCCGGTGATGCCGTCGTGGATGCCCTGGCTGGCGACGAGCCTGTCGAGGTAGCGGTGTTCCGGCTCGACCGTAGTGGCCAGGGCCGTCGGCAGTGAAGCCGATCCCGATTCTCTCTGGCGTGTTCGGGACGGCTGCCGTTGTCCGAGTCACCTCCTCTGGGGCGCCGTAGGGACGATGGTCGTCAGTCAGTGAGGCGGTAGCGGCGGCGGGCGTTCGCGGCGAAGAGTTTGTCCTGGTCTTCGCTGCCGAGAGGCGCGATGATCTCGCGATAGGCGGCGATGAGGTCGGTGTAGGTTCCGGCGACGCTGTCCACGGGGAAGTTGCTGCCAAAGAAGCAGCGGTCGACGCCGAACAGTTCGAGGCAGGTCTCGACCCAGGGCCGGAGGCGCTCCGGATCGGTGGTTCTCAGGACCATGCCGAGCCCGGAGATCTTGCAGTCGACGTTCTCGAATGCAGCGAGGCGGGCAATTGCTTCGCGCCACTGGCGGAACTGTTCGGACTCCTCGCCGTCCGGCCACCCGGCATGTTCCAGGACGAACGTGGTGTCGGGCGATTCACCAATGGCCGGCAGGTAGGAGGGGATGTCGGCCGGATGAGTGATGAGATCGAAGATCCAATCGTTTTCGGCCAGGAGTCGGAAGAGCTTCTTCGTCGTGTCCTTGGCAGGGTCGAAGCCGGAGAAGACTCGGATGCCGCGGAACGCCGAGCTTCGGGCCTGGGCCAGGACATTTTCCTCGATCACCGCGAAGGAGGCCGCCGGGTCGATCGTGCCGATGATGGCGGAGGGGAACCCGGTCTCACCGCGCAGCCGGTCGAGCCATCGAGTCTCCTCGAGGACCGACCCCGGTGCCGTCACCGCTGAGACGTGCACGTGCCCGGCGCTCGGCGGGAAATCTCCGGGCAGGATGTCTCGGTAGATGGGCCGGGATCGGAGCGCCGGATACCAGTCGTTGACGCTGGGCTGCCAATAGTGGACGTGTGTATCCACAAATTTAAAATCGGTCATCACGCGTATAATATAATGGCGGTTAAGATCCTACGGGCGGTATGAGGTCAACGCCATCGCGAACTTCTGCTTCCTCAACGCGGACACCAGCCACAATCTCAACAAGCGCAGCCCTGCCGACTATCTGGCCGAGGTGCGGAGCATGCATCCCGAAGCTTTGAGATCGCAATGGATCCCTTACGACGAGACGCCGGCCCGAACCGCTATGAGGTCACGTTGCTGCCAACCGCACACGACGAGCTTTGTCTTCTCCCATGAACGAGTCTTCCGTGACGGCGCCGACAGAGAGGAAGCTCGGCTCGGGCGAGGACACCGTGAGACCCGGCTGCACGATGAGATCGAGCAACGGGGATCCGAGAGCGCCTCCTGTCGGATGGTAGAGCCGCTCCGCGGCTGCCGCGTGTTCCATTTCCACGACACCGACAAGAACGCCCGGGTCAAGCGACGTCTTGTTACTTGACCCCCTGCTGCACGAAGTACACGACCAGGGATGCGACGATCCCGGCCACGTACTGCGTGATCGCCCATGACTTGATCGGAAGTGTTCGCAGCGCCTTGAAATACTTGTAGGTCTCGAAAGCGTCCTTGAGATCCTGACGGTGTGCGAGGTTCTCAGGAGGCTCGGCGACCTGGGTCATGAGCGGCCCGAAGATCTGTTTCTGATAGAGGCGGACCGTCCGGCCCAGAGTGATGATGGGCTGGGCGAACGCGATCGCGCCCTGGCCAGAGGCGCTCGACTGGACCGGCCGAGAACTACGCCACTATCTGAACGCAGCCGCCGACCCGGCCGCGCTACTGGTCGGCCGAGGACGTCGTGAGGGCCCTGGCCACCATGTACGACACCGTTTTCGGCCTACCCAGGGCGGACCCTTGGACGTGGCTGCTGCGGGCCACGGGCCGATGACCAACTAGCCGGTCAGGAGTATTGGGCCACCCGGGGAGAGGTTTCGATTCCGCTTATGGGGAAGGCGCAACTTGAGGACCTTTCATGAGAAGGCACTGGTCGGGGAGGGTGAGGATGCCGCAGAAGGCGTGGAACAAGAAACGAGAGCGTCAGTATGAGCA
>JAOPYO010000018.1 GCA_025964575.1 Actinomycetes bacterium | reverse complement strand
ACCAGGGTCGTTTTGCCAGACCCAGGGCCGCCGATCACTGCAATGACCTGGCTCGCATCGGCGCCCAGGAAAGAACTGAGCGTCTGCCGCTCCGGAGGCGCGGGGAACACCTGGCCGAGGTACGGTTCATCGGCCGTCAAATGGCGCGGTTGCGGCATCAAGCTGACGTCCACGTAGACCTGCTGCATCCTGAGCGCATATTCACTCTGGGTGGCGATGCCCAGCGTCTCCATGTTCGCGACGGACGCCCGCAGTTGCCGAAGGTAGGCCCGGCGAATACGCCTGGGCTCGGCATCCGTCCTGCTGGACCGGGATGCGGCCGCTTGGGGGCTGAGTACCTCGCCGTACACCGCCGATAGCACGGTCACACATAGAGCGGCAAGCGACCAGTTCCAGCTGATCTTATTGTTGTTGAGCACCTGGTTGATCGCGACGCCGACAGTGATCGTGGCTGCTGCACCCGTGAAAATCCTGGCCACCTGTTGCGCGCGCATCATTCGGAACCCAATCGGAGGAACTATCAGTTTTCTTTGGTATCTAATACGACTCGTACCACTGTGTCAGCTGATCTCGTCAGTCACGGAACCTGTGTCACCAGGCGAGAGTGGCGACCAAGGCGGAGCCTGCTGCCACTGTTTCGCATGGAATTGAGTGGCTGGAGGTGATCCACCCTACGAGGATGGGGTTCCTCGACTGTCCGAAGATCCTCCCTGAGGACGAAGGCTATCGCTGAGGTGAACTGGGGATGACTCGCCTGAGGCCAGTTTGCAAGGCGCATCGAGTACAGCCGCGAAGTACAGCAACCGCTGCAGGCAACACAGGACCGTGTAGGACGTCCGCGGACCGGATTGCTGGTGTGGGCATAGAAGCACAGCCGTCTAAAATCAAGCGCCGATAATTCACACCGAAGAGGTCACTGGTTCGATCCCAGTATCGCCCACCGGGTTTATGCAGGTCAGAGCCGGGTTCCCATAGTCGGGAAGCCCGGCTCTAGATCATTTGTCAACGATTTCTCAACAGGACTGGCCAGTAGCCTGCGGCACGGTCTGGTGCTCCTGGCGATCATTGCCGGGTGCGCCCACCCCTTCGCATCGAAGGGGTCAGGGGTTCGAATCCCCTCATCTCAACCATGGAGTGGGAAGTTTACCCAGGTCAGGGGCTTGATCGGTGATCATACCGGTCAGGCCCTAGATCGTTTGGCACCCGTTTGGCACCAAGATTTCCCGGCCTCAGGTGACAGGGATCAGTCCCTGGCGATACCCCCAGGCCGTTGGTCACGGAGTGTGTGTGGACATGTCGGCGGCAGAGAGGCATCGCGGTTGGGGATGATCCGCGTGACGCCATGGAGGCCATAGGCGCCCACATCCGACGCTACGACCAGCACGAACGCCGGATGAGCGAACCCATGCCGTTCTTGTTCTAACGGCAGCTCGGCACCGTCCGCCGCGTCTTCTCACCCGTGACCGTCCTGGTCATACGCCGCCGACGTTGCGCTGAACTGGCCGAACATCACAACCTCCGCGCTGTCGGGATCAGCGGACTCGCCAGGCACGAGACCTCCGAAGCAAACGAGAGCGAACGAGAGCGAGCGCAGCACATTCGATGCTGCCCGGGCAGGCATGAATCAAGCATCACCTTTCTCGATCATCCCGTCTCCGCGCTACTCGGCGATGACCTTCCTGTGGGATTTTCGCAGGCTCAGCGCAGCAGGCGGGCGAAGCTCGCGCGAGCCCGCTGGGCGACCTCAACGTCGCCATGCTCGGTGCTCCACAGCAGGCCGCTGAGGGTATCCAGCGCCTCCATGCAGAGCAACGCCGCACGCTCCCTGGCGGTGAGCTGCCGCCCGTACCCGTTCAGGAACGCCTCACGGAGATCCGGCCGCCCGTCCCACGGGCCTGATTCCAGGCGTACCAGGTCCCGTATGGGCGGGCCGAGTTCAGCCCGTTCAAAGTCGATCAACGCCAGACGCCGCTGGTTGCGGTCCCACAGGAAGTTGCGGGGCTGGAAGTCGCCGTGTGTGGCATTGACCGGCAACGACGGCGCCACCACCGCCAACCGGGCGGCGCACTCGCGCACCAGCGCAACCTCCTGCGAAGCGAGCAGACCGTCGGCCTCGCGCAGGTGCTCCTCGCACCGGCCCACGACCCCCTCGAACCCCTGAGCGCCAGAGACCTCGATCCCCAGGCTGTGGATCCTGCTCGCCAACAGGCCGGCCTGCAGATACAGCTCCCGCTCCTCGGCCACCGGCAACGCCGCCCCCAAGGCGACCTCCCCGGGCAGCGCGGTGACCACCACGGCCAGCAACCCACGGTCGGCGGCGACCAGCTCCGGTGCCCGGTCTCGCTCCAGACAGGGCATCAACTGCCGCAGAGCAGTGACCTCCCGCTCATGAAACTTCGACGACGGATGCCGCTTGAGGAAGAACCGGCCGGCAGAGGCGGTCGTCAACTCCCAGACCGCCGAGTTCTCCCGCGCCCACGAACGATCCACCACACCAACGACCTCTCCGACGGAGGCGGACGCGAAAGCCGCGAGCGCGTCAGGGAGCCCCGATGCCATCGTTGATCACCTCAGGCCATGCCGATCGAGATGGTGACACCAGCTCAGGGCTCGGCCGGTGGGAGGCTGACGATCACGATGTTCTCGCCGCCAGGAGTTTCCGGCAGGCCCGGTGCAGGTGGGGATCGCAACCCTCCAGCGGTTCGTTGAAGACCTGCTGCGGGGTCAGCCACCTGATCCCGGTGAACTCCCGCTCGTCGTAGACCGTGATCGTCTCGGCGTCGGCTCTGAGCACGTACCACAGGGACACGTCGGTGTGCGGCAGCCGGCCGCGGGTACGTGTGGCGGTGATGAAGAACGGCCGCGCTCCGGTGGCCGTCGACGGTACGGCGTCAAGGAACAGCTCCTCGCGGCATTCGCGCACCACCGTGGACCACGGATCCTCACCGGCCTCGACATGCCCACCCGCGGGTAGCAGGAGCGAGGCCTTACGATGCTCGACGAGCAGCAACGTGCCCGTGGCCTCGTCGAGCACGAGGAAGTAGCTCACCAGATGCATCGGCGGCTCATCGTCACGGACCCGGTACAGCGGGGCGCCGCTGCGAAGCCAGTCCGCTGCCAGATCCCGATGCCGGAGTTCCTGCTCGTCCCACGGCCGGATCTGCCCCAGCAGGTCTAGCAGGTGCACCCGAGGACACTGCGCCTCGGCATCGCCTCCGGTCAGCATTCCGCCATCCTCCCAGGGACCGGGACGGATAGCTCGGGCATCGCGGACGCGGCCGGACAGCACCGGCACGAGCCCAAGCAATCGCGAGCTGTGCCCGCGTTACGACTTCGTCGGTGGCGTACCAGCCGGATGAGTCGAGGATGTCGGCGGGCGTCGTCGCGAGCAAGTCCGGGTCGATGTCGTCGGAGGTGAAGCGCAGGAGGGTTCAGGTGCGGGGTTGCTCAAGCCGTCGCGTCGGTCGCGGGGCCCCCGGGACAACCAGGGGCAGGTCACTCAATGCGCTTCCGACGAGGAGGCTTTCCGCGATGAGTACGCCTTTGATCACCTTGCTGACGCTACCCATACCGGACCGGTGTCCGCTGACACGCGGTTTCGAAAGGGCGTAAGTCCGTCACTCGGAGAAGGTGAGCAGCGGGACATCGTATAGCTCCGGTTGCCGAGGCCGGGTCATCTGCGGTGCGGTGACCTCGACGATGAGCATCTTGGTGAGGAACTGGATCCGGGCGGAGAGCAGGTGGCTGGTGTGCCCGACGGCGGAGCGTTCCTTGAGGCCGAGGCTGGTGTGGATGTGGGGAAGGATCGTCTCGGTTTCGGGGTCGTAGGCGAGGGTGCGGCATCACATGGCTTCGGCGTTGGTCAGGTGGACTTTGGTCCAGACCGGAGCCTGGGGGTCGGCGAGCTTCTCGCAGGTGCCGACGATTTCAGCTTCGGCGAAGCCGGCGATGAACATCGGGATGTAGCCCTGTGGCACGCCGTTCTCGCGGCAGAAGTCGGTGAGCGCAGTGAAGAAGTCGTCGCCGTGGTCGAAGTTAACGCCGAAAGTCCGGCCGATAGTCAACTCGCTGCATGCAGATCCCTTCGCTCAGTGTGCGGGTCGTGCTTCGAGACGGGCTCAGCCTGCGAGTTGCGGTGTGGATGCTCGCTCGAAGGCCACCGCGATCTCGTCGTGCCCGCTGCCGGTGGCCAACAGCAGACGCAACAGGATGCGGGCCTTGTACGGGTCGAGGAAGCCACCGCAGATCAGCCCTCGTCCGAGCAGATCGCTCTTGGAGCCAGAGAAGCCATAGGTACGCCGCAACACAGAACCAGACCCTGTCCGAGAGGTCAGTACGACCGGGATTCGAGAGGCCAGGGCTTCGAGAGGCTCGACGGAGGAAGCGGGGACGTGGCCGACCCCGAAAGCGGCCACGACGAGACCATTTCGGAGATCCCGAGCCTATCCCGCGAGCCGGGACGGGACGGCGAGCCGCCCGACGTACGCACAGGCAGTGTGAAGCCCCTCCAGGGACAACAGTCGGCTGTGAGGGCGGGCCAGGTCATCCCACCCGACGCGGGCGAGCGCCCGGCAGCGCCGGGCCAGCCAGCCGATGTCCAGGCCGAGGTAGTCGGCGAGCAGGACAAGGCGTTCGGCCGGGCTCGCGGCCTCGGTGATCGAGGCGCTGCTCGCGTGCCCAGCGGCGTCGGTGAACTCGCGGAGGGTCGGCTTGCGGTCGGTCGTGTCGACATGCCAGATGCCGTCCGCACGGACCCAGGTCGCCACGATCGCCTCCCGTGACTGTGAGAGGGCGAAGCCCTCGACATCGGAGTAGGCGGGGTCGACGCAGACCCAGGTGCGGGGTGCCGAAGGATTCCATCAGTGCGACAGCCAGGAACAGCAGGATCCGTTCGTATGGGGGCGAGGCCGTGACGACGTTTTCGGGCACGCAGAATGCCCGTCCGAGCGGGCCGCCCGGGTAGCACTCGTTGGTCCGTCGCAGGTATTCGTGCTTATGTCGGTACAACAGCCAGGTTTGAGATACACCCGCCCGTCCGGGCCGATCTCCGAGGGGTGCATCTGCACGGCCGTCGTCGCCCCGGGCATTGTGGCGCCGCCCGGGAGGTGAAGGTTCCAGTCGACCCCTTGATCCGATGAGGAGGGTGGCGCTGCGGTCAGGCTCGTGTGGGGCCATCGGGCTTGGACCGTATCCGCGACGTGGAAGGGGTCTGCGCGGGCTGCGAACTGAAGGTCTGCAGGCGTGTAGTCCAGGGCCCAGCCGGCGTAACTCCGGGGAGTAGGGGGACTTGGCTGCCATGGACTCGATCTTCCCTTCTGATCGAGCCTCCAACAAACCCAGAGAAACTTGTAGGCTCTCGCGCTCCATGCCGCCGTTGCGGCGTTCTGGGCAGGGGTGATGAGTTCCGATCTCAGGTTGCTGTCGTAGCCCTATTCTCAAGATCGTGTCGGTTTCTTGAGGCGCACCTCGGCGTACGAGGTCCAGCGTCGAGTCAGGCATGTGCCGACATATGGGAGATCCGCCTGTCCGCGAGAAGGGGCATGCCCGCACCTATGGGTTCGGCGCCACTGGGCTTGACGCGTGTCGACTACGCCGGGTTACCGGCAGGCGGCCGACCGTCGCCCGGGATACGGCAGATCAGTGTGTTGGATCAAGCGACGCGACTGGTCATGCCGCTACCTCGTCAGGCCGTGATCGCGGTAGGGGATTCCGTGTATCGCGGGCGTATCGAAAATCGCATACGCCAACGCAACAGTCTTGCGTCTTCAGTGGAGGCATGAACCACAGCGCGTCACTGTCAGCGCCAGATTTGTCGACCGGGAAAGGATCCTGATCATGGACTCGGATTCGGTACGTGGCATCAGCCGGCGGCGGCTGGTCAGATGGGGCGGGATGGCGGCCGCCGGTATGGTGGCGGCCGGCGTGCCGCTGGTGAGCGCCGGGATCGGCCACGCCGACTCGGGCCCAACCGACTCGTCCGGGCACGACCAAATCCCGCCGGACACCCTGCCCGGCGGAGCCTACGACCGGTACGTGGCGCAGCTGGCCGCCGAGGGCAAGTTCTCCGGTGTGGTGCTGCTGTCGCACCGGGGCCGGACGGTGCTGTCCCGCAGCTACGGCATGGCCGACCAGGAGAAGGGGATCCCCAACCGCGAGGGCACCGCGTTCAGCCTCAGCTCGGCGGGCAAGCCGTTCCACGCGGTGGCCATTCTGCAGCTGGCCCAGCAGGGCAAGCTGCAGCTGTCGGACACGGTGGGTAAACACCTTACCGGCTTCGCCACGGACATCGCCGATCAGGTGAACATCCACCACCTCCTGTCCGGCACCTCCGGGCTGGATTCCCCGGATGAGGACGTGCAACGCGTCTTCCAGAGCCGGGACGAGGTGCACCAGTACTACGAGCGGCGGGCCCGGCAGGCGAAACTGGTGGGCGTCCCGGGCACTCCCGACACCGCCCACGCGGAGGCGGAGGTCACCATTTCCGCGCTGATCGTGGAGGCCGTGGCCGGCACGACGTACTGGGACTACGTCCAGGAGAACATCTTCAAGCGCTGCGGCATGACCGGCTCGGCGTTCTACACCAGGCCGCAGTGGCTCACCGACGAGCACATCGCGCACCCGTACATGACGCTGGCCGACGGCAGCGTGGTGGACGCCGTCCGCAACCTGGACAAGGGCAGCCCGAACCCGGACGTACTAGGCAAGAACCCGGGCCGCGCCTTCATCGATGCCCCCGGGGACGGTGGCTTCGCCACCGCGCCGGATCTGGTCCGGTTCGCGCACGCCCTGGGCGACGGCACGGTACTGGACCGGCCCTGGGCCGACGTGCTCTTCGGGGCCAAGATCCCCCACGGGCCGGCGTCGTTCGGTGCGTACGGGCTCGCGATCGACATCGTCAATGGCCAGTGGGAGTACCAGCGTGCCGGTGGAAACCCCGGTGTCGGCGCCAACTGGAGCATCTACCCGAACACCGGCTGGGTCGCCGTCACCCTCATCAACCGCGACTCCGACAGCCTGGTGGACATCCTCGAGCAGGAGACGCAGGTCATCACCGGCGCTGCGCCCTCTGGCGGGGCGGGCGGCTGAGGTGGGGAACATGAACCACAGCCCATCCCCGTCAGCACCGGCCCGCCGCACGCGCCGGATCCTGCTCGGCGGCCTGGCGATCCTCGGCCTGGCGGGCGTGGCGTTCGTCGTGCAGCGGCCGCTCATGATGACCGCTCCGGCCTGCATGGCCGGGCGGTGGCACGGCTGCTACGACACGTTCAACGGTCCGCTGCTGATGATGCTGGTCGGGCTGCCGTTGCCCGCGTCGGTGGTGTGGGCTCTGGCGAGCCTCCGGCGCGCCGGCGGTGTCACGTCGGCGTGGCGGATGTCGCTGGCCGAGGTGGGCATGGTCTACGGGACGGTGCCGATGGTGTGGCTGACCCTGCAACCGGGCCCGGGGGCCGGCGTCGTCCCCGGCCGGGTGAGTCTGATCCCCCTGCGGGACCTGGTCACGATGGGGCCGGTCGGGATCGGCGGCAACCTGCTGATCTTCGCGGCGCTGGGGTTCTTCGCCCCGATCCGGTTCACGGCGCTGGCGTCCGTGCCGCGGATCCTGGCGCTCGGGGCAGGCTGCTCGGTCCTGGTCGAAATCGCACAGTACGTCTTCCGGCTGGACAGGGTGTCGTCCGTGGATGACGTACTGGTCAACGCCGCCGGCGCTGTGCTGGCCGGGCTGACGTCGCGCCGCTGGTGGAGCACTGCGGCGGAGGTGCCGTCGGGCCAGCCTCGCCCCGCACCGGCACCGGTGGACTGAGTCGCGTGTCCAGTATGCAAGTATCAACGATATTTTGTGCTGATCATAGGGTTCAGGCATGCGCGTACTGATCGTGGAGGACGAGCCCTACCTGGCCGAAGCCGTCCGTGACGGTCTCCGGCTGGAAGCGATTGCCGCCGACATCGCCGGTGACGGCGACTCCGCCCTGGAACTGCTCAGCATCAACTCCTACGACCTCGCGGTCCTTGACCGCGACATCCCCGGCCCCTCCGGCGACGAGGTCGCCCGGCGCATCGTCGCCTCCGGCAGCGGCATCCTGATCCTCATGCTCACCGCTGCCGACCGGATCGACGACAAGGCTTCCGGGTTCGGGCTCGGCGCCGATGACTACCTCACCAAACCGTTCGAGCTTCGAGAGCTCGTCCTGCGGCTGAGGGCGCTCGACCGCAGACGCGGGCACGCCCGGCCCCCGGTCAGAGAGATCGCGGGCCTGCGGCTGGACCCCTTCCGCCGGGAGGTCTTCCGCGACGGACGCTACGTCGCGCTCACCCGCAAGCAGTTCGCTGTGCTGGAAGTTCTCGTCGCCGCCGAGGGCGGGGTCGTCGGCGCCGAAGAGCTGCTGGAACGGGCCTGGGACGAGAACGCCGACCCGCTTACCAACGCCGTGCGCATCACCGTCTCCGCACTGCGCAAACGGCTCGGCAACCATGGATCATCGCCACCGTGCCAGGCGTCGGCTACCGCATCGACACGCAACCAGAGGCCGGACACGAGGGAGGCGAGCGTGGATAGGGCACCCGGATTGAGCGTTCGCGTCAAACTCACCCTCAGCTATGCCGGATTCCTCATGCTTGCCGGCGCCCTGCTGCTCGCGACGGTGTGGGTGTTCCTCCTGCGTTACGTCCCCGACCGTGCGCTCATCGTCCCCGGCTCCACCGGCACCCCCATCAATAGTGTCTTTCCCATCCGGTCCAACCTCCTGCACGTTTTCGCTCCGAGGGCCGCCGCAGTGTTGGCATTCCTGCTGGCGTTCGGCCTCGCCGGAGGGTGGATCCTCGCCGGCCGGATGCTCGCACCACTCACCCAGATCACGGATGCGGCACGGATGGCCGGGAACGGATCGCTGTCCCACCGAATCCACATGAAGGGCCACCAGGACGAATTCCGTGAACTCTCCGACGCGTTCGACTCGATGCTCGAACAACTCGAGTCCCACGTCGCCGAGCAGCAGAGGTTCGCCGCGAACGCCTCCCACGAACTGCGCACCCCCCTGGCGATCTCGCGGACGATCCTCGACGTCGCCCGCAAGGACCCCACGCGAGGCCGGGACGAACTCATCGAACGCCTGCACGCTGTCAATACGCGGGCGATCGACCTCACCGAGGCCCTCCTGCTGCTCAGCCGCGGCGACCGCGGAACCTTCACCCGCGAGAGCGTCGACCTCTCCCTCATCGCCGAAGAAGCCGCCGAAACGCTGCTTCCCCTCGCCGAACAGCGCCGGATCACGATCGACGTCACCGGCGGGGCGGCTCGGACCAGCGGCTCCGCGGAGCTCCTGTTGCGGATGGTGACGAACCTCGTCCAGAACGCCATCGTCCACAACCTCCCCGCCGACGGCACCATGACGATCTACACCGAGGCGCACGGCGACACGAGCGTGCTGCGGGTCGAGAACACGGGCAGTCGGCTCCCACCGGAACTGGTATCGACCCTCACCGAACCCTTCCAGCGCGGAACGGAACGCGTACGCACCGACGAGCACGCCGGCGTCGGCCTCGGCCTGGCCATCGTGCACAGCATCGTCCGAGCCCACGACGGGACCCTTGACCTCGGCCCCGGCCCCAACGGCGGTCTCCTGGTCACGGTCCGGCTTCCCGGCACGCCGTAGGCAGCGTTCCCCGAGCGAGCCCGTTCGGGCTGGCGCCGTTCTTGGCGATCAGGCCGAGCGCCAGCGTCGACCTCCAGAGTGAACGCCCGGAGCCAAAGCACTGCCGGCGGCCTCGTGCCCGCCAACGCTGCGGCCGGGGTGGTCGTCAATCATGTGGCTTTCTTGCGACGGTTTGTTGAGCGGCGTGGATCGTCGGGACGCCATCCGCGTAGTGGTTTGGCGTACTGATCGAGCAACTGGGGGTGAAGTGCCCCGAGCCTTCGGGACAGGGGCCCCACCCCCACCAGGCAGATCCATGCTTCAGCGAGAGTTGGCCCCATGATGGCGGCGACAGACGTGACGGCCACCACGGCGAGTGTTCCGTCCCGTTGTAGTTGACGTACGTCCCGGTGATCTGACGCATTTGCCAGTCGTCCCGTCATACCTGACGCGTGATCGCTGCGAAGTCGAGTGCGGAAGGGTAGGTCAAGCTGAACCTCTCCGAGGACGATCGCGACGAATGGCTGAGAGACGCCAGCCGTGGCTGACCGACTCATCCGGATCAGGGGTGCCGATAATTCATCCGTGCAGGCCACGGGGTTGATCAACGATTACGTGCCTGGATCTGGCGGCTAGCGAGGACTGTGCCGCTGCGCACCAGTTATCGGTCTTGCACCGGTAGCTGGTCAAGGCGGCGTTCACGCCGACGGACCGGTTCCTGCTCGTCGGATTGCCCCACGGCCCACCTGCGAAGACCCCGGTGACCACGTCACCGGAGTCTTCAGGTCAGGCCATGTTCCCATCGGAACCAGGTCTGGTAAAACCAGGTGGATCCGACCTCAGGACAGTTGGAGGGCGGTACGGAAGCGGCCGAGCGTTTCCCGGCAGCTCTGCTGGGAGATGCTCAGCTCGCGGCGGGCGGCGGCCAACTCGGTGTAGGCGGCAGGTGAGCCGGACATCGTCGAGTCCCTTACCTTCCGAATGTCGAACCGGCTCTCCTCGAATGCGGTCACGATGCTGTGGCCGAGCAGGGCGAAGGAGGACAGGTCCGCCACCGCTTTGCGCGCGGCCTCGTCCGCCGGCAACGGGCCGAGGTCCAGTTCGGCCAGTTCCTCGAGTGCCGGGGCGAGTCTGGTGATCTCGGCTTCGGGCGCGAAATCCGCCATGTAGGTACGGAGCCGGTCGAAGACCCCGCCCCACTCCGCGCTCAGCATGAGCAGCGCCAGCTGGCTGCGGGTGCCTCCGACCGCGTCGTGGAGTTCCTCGCGGACCAGGTGGTTGGCGAGGTCGGTCAGCCGGGGTTTGTGCTCCCGCTCGTTGTTGACCTCGATCAGTCTCCGGGTGACGCGGATCAGCTCACGGGGCAGCCCGCCGGACAGCGCGTACGTCAGGTACACGAACGGGTCGGTCATGCCCAGTACCCGCTTCTGCAGCAGCTCCTGGGATTCGGTGAGGCTCAGCGCGTCCACGGAGACGATCTCGTCGAAGGCGTTCTCGAACACGGATCGGCCGGAGATGGCACGGCGGGCGAACAGCGAGCCGACCTCTTCCGCGACCGAGACGAGGAAGAAGCAGTTCTCGATCCCGAAGATCGCCTTGATTTCGCTGACGAAGCGGGCCGCCTGATCGACGGTGCCGATGCGGTCGACCTCGTCGATCGCGATGAGGACCGGACCCTTTTGGGCCTTGGCGATCGCTTCCAGGTAGTCGCGCAGCTGGCCGACGAGACCCGGCATCGTGGCCTGCAGGTGCTTGAGGGACTCGCCCTTGCTCAGGGAGCCTTGGCCGCCCGGGACACTGGCATTGACGCCCCAGGTCGTGGTCCGCTCCACCTGGAGGAGAGCCAGGTGCTGTCTGGCCTGGCCTACCAGCCGTGATTCGCGACGTTTCCTGAGACCACGCCACCTTCGGCGTTTGGGGAACAGCAGTATGGCCGGTACGCACAGCGCGAGTGCGAACTGCCAGCGATGGTCCTTCCAGAGGTCGTGGGCCCGGCTGAAGGCCGGCGCGGCCTTGCCTTCGAGAAAGTCGTAGGAGTGGACCGCCGGGGGTGAGATGTCCGGGTAGGCGGACCATATCGCCAGACCGAGTAGGGCCAAGGCCAGGGTCGCTCTCACAGTGAAGCCCGACCAGTTCCAGACGACGCGGACGAAGCGTCTCCTGGCGCGGAATGTTGTGCCGTGGAACGGCTCCTTGGCGTTGCCGTACTCCTTGATCTGTTTCTGGCACAGCTGCTGGAACAGTTCGACCAGGAAATCCTTGGGGACGTAGTCGGAGGGGGCGGAGATCGACAGGGAGAAGCCCGCGTTGGACTCGGTCAGGGAGCGCAGGAGCGTGGACTTGCCCGCACCCCGAGGGCCGGAGATCGCGATACTCGCTCCGTCGGCGCGGAGCAGCGTTTCGTCGACGCGGGCCTTCGTCCGCGTGGGCACCAGGAGCGTGCTGTCGTGCAGGCGCTTCAGTCCCTCGGCGTCCTGTTCGACGAGGTACTTGTCATAGTCGTCGCCCAGCAGTCTGTTGATCGCCTGCGTGAGCTCAGGCATGACCACAGGTTCTTTGGCGGCTTCCAGCCAGCGCGATTCCGCGACCTTGGCCCGTTGCTCGTACGAGTCGGTGCCTATGAGCAGGTAGACGAACCAGTACCGGCGCGCCAGTGGGTGCGGACGATCCTGGAGATCTTCAGAGCCGGCGCGTCTGCTGCCAAAGGCCATGGTGGCCAGCATTGAGGTCATTGAGGTCAGGACTGCGGACGGGCTAGTCGATGTCCACAGCGCCGAGGCGGAAGCGGCAAGCCCGAGTCCGATGAAGGCGAAGCCCCTGCGTAGTCTGCGCTGAAGAAGTGCCGCACCGGGGATGAACAAGAGCATCGCGGAGATGACAAGGACCAGAGACGGGCGTTGCGGGTCGAACACCAGGAGGGCACCGATCACGGTGACGGTGCCCGCTCCCGTCACCCACCAGAGCCGCGGGATGGTGGCCTCCCTGCGCCGGAGGCCCGACAGATCGGCCTGGATGGCGGCGAGTTCCGTCTGTGTGGACAACCGGGCCCGGTAGGTGTCCAGGTTGCGCGCCGCCTGGGTGAGATGCAGTGGCGAGATCCCGTCTAGCACTGCATCGGCCTGCACGTGCCCACGCTCGACATACCCCTTGACCCGGATGTCGTTCAGCAGGCACTGCTCGGTGTACGCGCGGACCGCCTGCTCGTCCCGGGCGTATTGGAGCGAGGTGTCGGCCTCCGTCGACGGCGACAGAGCGTCGAGACGAGATTGGATCTCGTCCGAACCGGCGAAATCCAGCAACTCCGCCGGATCCCGGAGATGGTCTCTGGTCCACGGATCCCGTTCCTCGTAGACGTCCACCGCCTGGGCGAACCGCCAAGGTCGGGACAACGCCTCCGCCAGCGGGCCGTACGGCGCCCGCCTGATCATCTCCAGGACGGGATCCCAGCGGCCGGGGTCGGAGGTGCGACGCTCGATGTAGGGGCGCTGAGTGCTCACGTCCTCGGGTCGGATCTCGATCACGACGGCACTCTCTGACCAGGTTTGTAGCGACTCCACGGTCTCGAACTCACCCAGACGGCAGGTCGCGATCACCGGCAGATCCGCGTGGCTGCGCTGGAAGGTGCCGAGGTCGGCGAGGAGCCTGTCGAGATCTCGGCTCTCGTCGAGGCCGTCGACCACGGGGAACACCAGCCCCTCACTGACCATCGCGGCCGCCTGCCCGGAGGTCAGGCCATACGTCTCGGTAAGACGCGCGACGATCCACGCATCGAGATCACCGGCAGGAGCGGCCATCGGAACTATCCGTACGGGCACCGGATCTTTCGCCCCACGTTCGGCCAGGAGTTTCAGGACCAGATCAATGGCACGGACGGACTTTCCCACGCCAGGCGAACCGGTGATCATCAACCTTTGCGGACGCTGGTCGACCCAGTAACGCGCCACATCGGACAACCGGCTGTGCGGGATGGCGCCGACCGCCTGGCCGCTCGCTGATCCGGGCCGGATGGTGAGACTGAGGTCGAACGGCCGGTCACCCCGCAGCTTCTGAATGAGCACGTCCTGCTCGGTCGCGGCCACCGAATGCGCCAGCGTCGAGGTTCTCGCCTCGAGGCGCAAGTCATAAAGCCGCAGGACCCAGAAGGACAGCAGACCGGTTACGAGCGCGACCCCCGCCGAGACGAGGACAACGGTGACACCCACCGGATCGATCCCGACGGACAGGCCCGACGTGATGCCGGGAACACCGAAAGCCAGGGCCAAAAACGAACCTGTCCCTAGAAGGGTGGAGAGGACGAGGAGGGTGGCCACCCTTCGCCTGATCACATTCCGCCGCGACCGCATGTCACGAATGATGACGCTTTGCGGCCCCCACGGCTACTAACGGACATGAGTCGGTCCCTCGCCTCCATCGACGGCATCCTGGCTCTGGCTACAGGAACCGGCGCCCGCCTTCCGGTGACGGGCTCCGACGGAGGCCTTCCTGGCTCCACCCAATGGCGCGACGGAGCCCGCGGCCGCCATTGACGGGTGGTTGTTGCGGGCTCATGTTCGATATGACGGCAGTGATGTGCTCCATGCAGGCAGAGTGACACGCCGGGCCCCCGCGACCGTCCAGTATTCCGGAGACCACCGTCAGATGTCCAAGAGAATGGATGCATCGGCGCTAGGAGTCATCGAGACGGGCTAAGCGATATTCGCTGATACTTGACGGCACGATAAGCTGCAGCCTCTACGGCAGTTACATGATTGTCCTCGCTTGCGCGGAGCAAGAAATGGAAAAGGTTACCTTCGATGTTCTGGGCGGGCGCGGTCCAGAACGCAAACTGTTCATCGACGCCGCCACCTGGTTCGGGGGTGGCGGTATCGGTCAACAGTTGGACCGGGCGCGGTCCGTGAAGGGGTATTCCATGGAGGCGCAGGAGGAGTTCACTGCAAGCTCGGCGTTGAGGAGACAGCGGCGTCGCCGTTCGAACCAGGATCCTGCTCGCAGGCGGGTGGTGAAGCTCCTGCTGTCGGAGGAGGAGTACGCGGTGCTGTGCAGGCCGCAGGCCGGGAGCGGTTGGCCCTCGGCGCCTACACCGCGTAGGCGATGGGACTGCCGCCTGGACGGACTGCTGTCGCTGCTGGGCCTCGGCGGGGGATGAGGAGGCGGTCCGGTGGGTCGCGGTCCGGCACGCCGACGACCATGGGCCCCAACGGCACCGGCAAATCCACCCTGCGGGGCCGACCCGCTCCTGCGCCTGGCTGATCGAGGTGGACGCGACGTTCCGCCAGGTAGCGGCATCCCGGACCAGCTGCGGCATCCCCGCCGCCAGCTCCCGCAGGCACTGCCCCATGCCCTGCTCGGGGAACAACCACAACACCAGATTCAGATAGACCACCAACACGCTCGGCAACGCACGCGTCTTCTGCTCCCGGACCCCCTCGGCGTCCACCGCCGCCTCGGCCAACTCCCGCGGCACCGCCAGCGCATGCGCCAGCAACCCCACCCGAGCCCCACCGCTAAGATCATCCACTCGAAGATCGCAACGGCCGCCTGCTCGGCTAGACACCCCAACCGATCAGGCAGAACACCACACCAAACGCTCTACCTCCTGCCGTTGGTCCGGTGATGGCCTTCTGGAGTGCGGTCACTGCTGTGGTGATCGCGGTGATGGGCCCGGCCGCGGTGGCCAGCGCGGGCCGGTGAATGCGTGGGGTGTCTGGCTGTTGCTGGTCGAGTTCGGAGGTGATCTGACCGGCCGTGGCCAGCACGGCTTCCTGGTCGGGGACGTCGTCCCGGTACTGGTGGATGGCCGCCAGCAGCGCATCGGCGAGAAGCGCCTCAACAGCTTCTGTGTGGGCGCTTGACATGGGAGCGACTGACACGCCCGGCCAGCCACCGTAAGGATACCCTTTCAACCTCGGTAGGCGCGTGATCCTTTCTGTGGAAGCCGCGAAGATCCCCGATAAACCGAATACTGCTCGGAATGAACGAAGTGATCGCTTTCTTGACGCAGTGCTGCGGCATAACCGCAGCTAGAACAGGTAGATTTCCGTGCAAAGTAGTGCCAGTCTTCTGTTTGGGTCGGTGCGCATCCAGTTTTGTGGCCTGGTAGATACGAAGAGATCCGAAAGAAGTGATCTAGACCCGTTCCGCCTGGCCTTCTTCGTCTCTAGTCAATCCGTACAACCTGGTTCATACTTGCCGTTAACGGGGCGGTGGTGTCTGTGACGAACCCACCGAGAGCGCCGGCAGGTACGGCCTGACAGGGGCATAGGACATGGGCGAGTTCCTCGGATGGGTGATCGGTGGAATACTCGTGCTTGCCGCGAGGATCACTTGGTTCTTCCTCAGGGCTATCTGGTGGATAGGGCTGTTCCTGATCTGCTCGCTTTTGGCTGGCGTTGCTGCGCTCACGAGAACTGGTCGACCAGAGCCGGACGAGACTGTGGGATTTGGGGAATATTCAGAAGATTGCCAACGATGGCAGGATCAAGCATCGGGCCAATGGTTCCCGGTCAGCCCGACAGACGTAGAGAACTGTGAAGTCAAAGTAGAAATGGGTGGATTTGCCTGGCGAAGGATGGCCATTGCCAGGCTCACGGGGGCTGGTGCGATCGTGCGCTACACATTCTTTGCGGTCAGTGAGGATGCGAGCAGTGGGGTACCGGAGATAGTTTCGTCGGTTGAGTTTCTTCACGAAGCGAGGCATAACATCACGATCGATAACCTTGATCCAGCATTGGCTTCCGTTGACCAATACAACCTTGCCTGGAATCGTGATATGGCGACAGAAGCTCTCACTCACCTCGAATGGCTTCTCGCCAAACGTGGCTGGGAACCTGATGGTCGGTCAGATCAGTGGTATGCCAGGCGGTACAGAAGACCGCTCATACTATGGAATGAGCCGCTTGTTGCCGTAACCAATCCTGAAGAGCCCGACGGTTGACCACTGGAGTGCCGCTGTGGGAGTTGCCGATTCAGGTCGCGGTAGGCTTGGAACTTTGCCGATTCCAGAAAATCTCGCTCGGTTTGCAGGTCCGTCCCTCAAGAGAGGCCAGTCGAGGCTGGGATCTCGTGCTTGCCGTTCCGTCACCAAGCCCAGGCTTGCCGTTGCAAGATCGTAAAAAGGTATGAGGATCGTACCGGTTTGTATTGTTGTGTTCCAGTCGTAGCTCTTGTTTACTGGCCTTAGTCCCGGGGGTTTGGTAGGCAGACCAAGCCGTGAGTTTGAATCTATTTTATGTCCGGTTTTTTGTATGTCCTTAATGGCTCCGGGAGTTGTGCGCATAAAGCCTACTCCTGGCGGCTTTAGAGGAGCTATGTGTGACGGGGTTGAAGCAGGCGCGAGCAGACCTGGCATCCGCGCGGGAGCTGGTGCAGGGGCGGCAGCCGGGGAAGGCATTGCCTTTGTTCCGGCGGGCCGCTGCGGTAGCCCGGGAGAGCGGGGACCGCGAGATTGAGGCAGATGCTGAGCTGGGCTGCGGTGAGTCGCTGTACCTCTTGGATGGTCGGGAGCGGGAGAGCCTGCCGCATCTTGGCAGGGCGGCTGAGCTGGCTCCGGGCACAGCGTTGGCCGCGATGGCGTGGATGACGGCGGCGGATGCTCTAAGGGTTTGTGGAGACATTCAAGCGTCGCTGGCGGCGCATGAGCGGGCGATCGAGCTGTTTGTAGCTTTGCAGGACGTGTTCGGGGAGTGTCTTGTTCGCCAGGGCCTGGGGACCCTGCTGGTCATTCAAGGCCGAGGCGAGGAAGCGTTGCCGCACCTTGAGCGGGCGGCAGTGCTGGCTCTTGGCTGTGACGAGCCGGCTAGGGCAGCGGAGATCACCATGATTCACGGTGAGCTGCTGCTTAAGCTCGGGCGAAGTGCGGAGGCAGTGCCCGCGCTAGAGGCGGGCGCCCGGCTGTTTCAGAGCTTGGGCGATCGACAGAAGGAAGCGCAGGCCCGGGCGAAACTGCTTGTGGCCTTGAACGCTGTGACGTCAGGCCGAGTGGTGCCATACGAGCAGCTGATCCGGATGGCTGAGTTGTTGGCCGAGGAAGCCGCAGAACGGGGCGACTTCGAAACGGAGGGCATCAGCCAGGCCGCCTTGGCCCAGCTACTTGCCGAGCAGGACGCCAGTGCCGGAGATGAGCGTCGTGAGTGAGAGCGGGCAGGTGACCGAGCGGCGCTTGGCGGCGCTGCGCGCTGCTGCAAACGCGTTTGCCAAGGTTGGCAATCTTGCGCTCGAAGCTCGTACGCGCCTCGAGCTCGCGTCGCAGCTACTGATGCTGGAGCAGGGGGATGCTGGACTTGATGACTTCCGTCGGGTCGTTGAGCTGTTTCGGGCTACTGATCCCCACCAAGCCGGCCACGCGCTCCTTGGTTGCGCCCATGCTCTTGACGTTCAGGGGCGGCACGAACAGAGTCTGGCGGCGTTTGAGGAAGCCATCGGCGTGTTTGAGCAGTGCCGTGATGCAGCTGGCGAGGTCGAAGCCACGGCTGGCCTGCTCGAAACGCTGATGCAACTGAAGCGGTGGACAGCGACTGACCGGGCGGAGTGGGTCCTCGAACGCACTGGCAGCGGGGGCGTCCAGATATTGCAGGTGTCTCGCTTGGTGGCGCTGCGCTACAAAGCCCTTGCAGTGCTTGCTCGGTCCGACTACGCCGCCGCCATCGGCGTGGCGACGGAAGGTGCCAACATGGCGCGCGAGCTGGGTGAACTGGAGGATGTAGCCGCCTTTTGGCTGATGGTGGGCCGCAGCTTGCACCAAACCAAGCAATACGAACAGGCCATTTCAACCTATGAACGGATCATTGCGCTGACCCGCGGTAAGACGGTTATGGCTGAGCTGGAGGCGCAGGCACTCGAGGGGCTCGGGACGGTCCTGCGGGATGCTCCCCGAGTAGGCGAGGCCCGGTTCCGAGAGCTTGCCCAGCGCTACGCCACTGAGGGTAACGCTCGCATGGAAGCGCTGTGCCGGTATCAGCGCGCTCAGCTTCTGGAACGCGTCCGGGATGCCGATCGGAGGGACTACGTCAGCGAGTACGTCAAGGCAGCAAGACTGTTTGATGAGTGCGACGCTCTCGAAGAGGCCGGGCAGTCCTGGTACCGGGCTGCACTGGCCTACAACCTCCTCGGCCTGCTTGAGCCCGAATACCGCGAGCAGTGCTATAGCACGTGCGAGGTGGCCGCAGACCGGTTCGAGGCCGTGGACGATCAGTGGGGCAAGGGATGTGCCGAGTATCTGGCTGGCCAGGCACTGCGTAAGGACGATCCCAGTAGCCCGCTGGACCCGCGCAGCGTGCCGATGTTGCGTCGGTCAGTCCAGTCGTTTGCGCGGGCTGGACGTCCTGTGGAGTCAGCGGTGAGCATGCTGACGGTGGCACTGCAGTTGAGCACGGTCAGCGAGCTGCCAGTGTGGGCCCCGATCGCGATTGCTGGCCTGCGCAGCTACGATCTTGCTCGGCCTAGCTTGCAGATGCCGTATGACCGGCGGCGCAACGACGAACATGTCGCCTACGCGCTAAGGATTCTCACCAGCGGAGCCCAGCAGACGGCCGCTGCCATGAGCGACAGTCCAACCTGGGTGGAGTTGGTGTGGCTGCTAGGTCAAACAGCCAAAGCTCGCACCTTCATGGAGCAGCGACTGCAAGACGAGCTTTGGAGCAGTCTCGCCGCCAGCGATCAGGTCTTGCGCAGCCAGGTCAAGCGCGTTGAGGACATGACAAGGATACGGGACGAGCTGAGCCGCAAGATCAACCGGGCTCTGTTCATCCAACAGATCGATGCGAAGGTTCGCAAGCAAGCGGACCGGCGTCAGGAGGTTGAGCAGGATCTGAAGGAGGCCGAGCGGCAGGTTAACGCGAGGCTTCGGGAACTGGCTCGTGCCCAACCCGTGCAGCTGGAGCTAGCGGGTGTCGCGCTCGTTTCCCCCGAAGAGTTGGCAGCATGCCTACATCCAGGCGAGGCCTATCTCGACTACCTGTGGAATGACGGTGCGCCTTTGCGTACCCTGATCACGCCAACGACCTTCTCCATCACGGTCGCGGACGGGATCTCAGCGACGTACACGCGGCAGCTTACCGAGGCGGCCCGGCGGGGTGAGTCGCTCACGGATACCGATCCACAAGGCGCTGTGCGGCTCCTTGGGCCTCTGCCACCTGAGATCGACACCCTGATCATCGCCCCAGACGCGTTGCTGGTCGGCGTGCCGTGGCATCTGATTCCGCTCCCCGGGGCTATCGAACCGGATCTGACCCTCGGCGACCGTTACACGGTGGCGGTGGTGCCGGCTGCGGGCATGCTGCATCAGCTCCGCACTGAAGAAAGGCGTTCTACCGGTCCGGAAGCGGCATACCTTGGCGTGGCGTGCGACGGCGGCGGTGATGACCCACTCCGCTGCCCAGACGACGAAGTAGCAACCATCGCTCATGATTACTTCGCTGATGCCCCAAGTTCGAACTGTCTCGTCACCTCCGAATGTCATAGATTCCTCGAGGTGGGCTGCAGCGTGCGGCTCCTCCACCTTTCTTGCCATGCCGAGCGTCATGGCCTCCTTCTATCGACCGACGGAACCTGGACAACACCGGTCGATCTACTGAACTTGCCGGGCCGAACGTTCAAAGCGGATCTGATATTGTTGACGGGCTGTTATGCGGGCGACTTCTCTGAACGCGAGAACAATGAGTTCCTCGGGATTGTCCGGCAGCTCATGGTGGTGACTCAAGCTCGCGCCGCCGTTATCAGCGTTGCGCCGGTTCCGGATGCCGCCGCGCCGGTCTTCGCCGATCTGATCATCTCCGCGCTTACCGGCCACAACCCTGGCCGGCCTCGGAAGGCTCCGGCGAAGCCCCAGGCGGTGGGGGCGGCTTGCTCCTGGGCACGGCAAACCCTCCGAACCCTCGACGAAACACAGGTTGAGCCGCTCGTCGCAGATCCCACCGCTTGCCTTGAACCAGAGAGCCCTCGGTGGTGGTCTCCCTGGTTCGTGCTGGGCGACCCACGCGCCGTCCTGGAGGCTAGCGCTGCAACCGGATATCTACGGAGAGCCGTCTCTGAATAGGAAGAGGACGAATGAAGGTTTCTCTTGAGATAGAAGCGAAAGATGCCGCGACCGTAGCCGCCGCCATCGTCGGTACCGAAGCCGCGAGGGGTACCGAAGTCGAGATCGGCGAAGGGATCTTGCTTCGCTACCGCGGGATCAGCAGGACAAAAGGGCTTGGCACAACCGATCTTATTATGTTCGCCCTCAGCTTCCCTGCTGGTATCACGACCGGTCTGATCGCTGATGCCATCAGCCATCACTTTCGAGGAAAGGGGGAGAATGACTTGATGGGACAAGCTGTTCTTCACGTAGAGAGAGAGGTGGAATCCATAGACGGGAACGGCGCCCGGATCAAGAAAGTCGAGAAGAGCAGTCTGGTGATCCCGCTGGGGCCGAAGGCTCCTTAAAATCCATCCTGTCACCTAGGTCAATTTGACTGGCCCAGATCCAGACTCAACCCTGGGCATTTAGGGAGGAGCCAATCCTGCGGAGTACGGCGAGCCAAGAGAGGAACGAATGAGATGGCCAATCAGAGTAATAGGTCCCCGCGCTCCTATCGCTGCGAAGGCACAAATCTGATGCCTTGCTATTGCGTCTTACCACCAAAGAGCTAAGCACTAGCGCTCAGCCTTGAATGCCATCCCGATCAGAGAGGAGAGCAAACAATGCCCAGAGAGTGCGGCTTCCGGGATCACGATTGGACAGGCTCGCCCAGTCGTACCGCATCATCATAGAAGGTCACTGTTAGGTGTTCACGATGCGGTGTTGGGCAGACTCTCAATATGCGGTTCGAGTCACGAACCGTCCGGGCCGACCTTAGGATTTTCCCTGCGCACGGTTCCACGACGATCAGCAGAGACGTAATCCGCTTCTTCCTCGCGACGTGGGGGCAGACACGCGAGGAGTTGGAGGGCGACGGCTACCGGGTCATCTTCGGTTCCCCAACCATAGAAGGCACCCCGGTGGGGATTTAGAGGTTCCGCCTCAGCCCGTGTTGCTCCAAAATCGCGCAAAGCAGCTTCGGTTTGGAGGGATGCCTTGTCGTACATTGAATGAATTGAATGAAGAGCGCCAGCTCGAACTCGCGGACTGTGCGTGCCGAGAATCGTGTCGCAGGGCTTGATCTGGTGTTTTGCCGTGCTCGGTGGATCGACTCCGGCAGGATCGTAGGATGCCTTTGCAGCTGCTGTACCTGATCGTCTTGCGGGTGTTCGGCTGGATCGCGCTGCTCGCTCGATCGCAGACATCGAAGGACGCGGAGATCCTCGTGCTGCGCCATCAACTCGCGGTGCTCCGCCGCCAGGTCACCGCCCCCCGGCCGTCGTGGGCGGATAGGGCGATCTTGTCCGCGCTGGCGCGACTCCTGCCCCGAAGCCACCGGCACCATCTGTTCGTTACACCGCGGACGCTATTGCGCTGGCACGCCGATCTGGTGAGGCGACGGTGGACCTACCCCAAGCGCAGGCCGGGACGACCACCGACCCGGCCCACCATCCGAGCCCTGATACTGCGCCTGGCAGCCGAGAATCCGACCTCGGGCTACAGGCGCATCGCCGGCGAGATCGCCGGCCTAGGCCGGAAAGTCTCCCCCGCCACCGTATGGGCGATCCTCAAGAAAGCCGGACTCGATCCGGCACCCCGTCGCAGCGACCCGACCTGGGCCCAGTTCCTTAAGGCTCAGGCGGAAGGAATCCTGGCCGCCGACTTCTTCCACGTCGAGACGATCACGCTCACCCGGTTGTACGTCTTCTCCGTGGTCGAGCACGCCACCCGCCGTATCCACGTACTGGGAGTCACGGCGAACCCAACCGCCGTCTGGGTCACCCAGCAGGCCCGCAACCTGATGCTCGACCTGGGTGATCGAACCAGCGACTTCCGATTCCTGATCAGAGACCGCGAAAGCAAATTCACCGCGCTGTTCGATGAGGTGTTCCGGGCCGAGGGCATCCGGATCGTGCTCACCGCTCCGCAGGCACCCCGCATGAACGCGATCATGGAACGATGGGAGGGCAGCGTACGCCGCGAGATCCTTGACCGGATCCTCATCGTGAACGAGCGTCACCTGCGCAAGGTCCTCGCCGAGTACGAGACCTATTTCAACGGGCACCGTCCGCACCGGGCCTTGAACCACGCCAGCCCACTGCGAGCCCTTCCCGACCCCATCGATGCCGATATCGAGGTCATCCGGCGAGACCGGCTCGGCGGCCTGCTGCACGAATACTCCCAGGTCGCATGAGGTGACACGATACTTGGCACCCACACGGTTGCCGCAGCCTGTTACGGCTGGATGCTGGAGCCGCGTGTCGAACGACTACCGGGAGGCTCACTCGCCCGGTGCGCGCCGCTTTGCCGCCTCCCGTCGCTCACGCGGGTGGAGCACCGAGTCCAGCGTTCGACGCCAGGTAGCCCAGGGCTCCTGGTCGACGGCGGTGGTGGCTGTGGTCTGGGCGATGTAGGCGCAGGCAGCGTTTGCGTGGCGCATTGCACGGGAGCAGTGTGGCGAGCAGGCAACGTCG
>JAOPYO010000476.1 GCA_025964575.1 Actinomycetes bacterium | reverse complement strand
GTCAGCCAGGACGTCCACGCTCCGGTCACCGCGGAACGGGTACGGACCTGGACGCTTCCGCGCAGCACCGCGTGGGCGTCGGTCCAGGTGACCCCGAGCATGCTGAACGGAGAGGTGGCTCGCGGGTCGTGCTCAAAAGTGCTGTTTGTCACTTAGACAGACTCGGAGAGGAAGATTCCGCCCGTTGCGCCAGGTCAGGCGGGGGCGGGCCAGGCCCGCATGGCCAGGGTGGCGACCTGGTCGAGGTCGTCCACGGTCGCGCCGTCACGCGCTTGGGCCGACATCCCCTGCACGGTGGCCGCGTAGAACGTGGCGAGCGCCTCGACATCGGTGTCGGCGGGGAGCCGGCCGGTTCCGATGTCCTCCTTCATGCGCACTGCCATGGCGTGCTTGCCCGCTTCGCGCATCCCGCGTAGCTCGGCGGCGACCTCGGCGGACTCGGGTCCGTAGTTGACGGTCGCGGTGATGACCAGGCAGCCAGGTGGATGGGCCGGGTCGGCATAGTTCGCCGCCGCTTCGCGGAGGAGCCGCTCGATGGCCTGCCGGGCGGTGGGTTCTTCGGCGAGAGCGCGGACGGTGAACGCTCCATGGGTGCGCTGGTAGTGCTCCAGGGCTTCGGTGAACAGCTTCCGCTTGTCACCGAAGGCCGCGTAAAGGCTTGGCGGCCGGATGTTCATCGCCTGGGTCAGACCGGCGATCGAGGTCGCCTCGTAGCCATGACGCCAGAACTCTGCCAGTGCCTGCTCCAGGGCGGCATCCCGGTCGAAGCCACGTGGTCGGCCCGTCGGCTTGCTCATGACGTCATTGTATAGCGATCGCTAAGGATGTGGTAGCGTGCCTTTTGTATCGATCACTAAGAAAGGTGGGTCGGCGATGCCGGACCTTGCGGGCAAGACGGCACTGGTCACTGGGGCGAGCAGGGGGATCGGCAGGGCGATCGCCGAGCGGCTGGCGGCCGATGGCGCCCTCGTGGCGGTGAACTACGCGACCAACGAGGCGGCCGCCAAGGAGACCGTGGACGCCATCACCGCGGCAGGCGGCAGGGCCTTCCCGGCCCGGGCGGAGCTGGGGGTGGACGGTGACGTGGAGACGCTGTTCGCCGCGCTGGACGAAGGTCTGCGCGAGCATGGTGCGGACCTGGGGCTGGACATCCTCGTCAACAACGCCGGGATCAGCTCGAAGGGCCCCATCGAGCAGGAGACCCCTGACGACTACGATCGCACCTTCGCGGTCAACACCCGTGCGCTGTTCTTCGTCACCCAGCGGGCGCTGCCACGCCTCCGAGACGGCGGGCGCATCATCAACATCACCTCCGGCGTCACCCGGATCGCCTTCCCCGAGGGGATCGCCTATGCGATGACCAAAGGTGCGATCGACGCCTTCACCCTCTCCCTGGCGAAGCAGCTAGGGCCGCGGCAGATCACCGTCAACAACGTCGCCCCCGGCATCATTGACACCGACGTCAACGCCGGATGGCTGCGCGGCAACGCCGACGCGGAGGCGTACGCCGCCGGGCTGGCCGCGCTCGGCCGGGTCGGCCTGGCCCAGGACGTCTCCGGCGTGGTCGCGTTCCTGGCCTCTGACGATGGCCGCTGGGTCACCGGCACCACCCTCGACGCCACCGGTGGCTCCAACCTCTGATGGGCCGACGCCCCGCCGCCCGCTGCGGCGGGGCGTCGCCTCATCCGGGAGGGTCAGAAAACCCGTGGGCCGTTCGCCGGTTCCAGCCGCACGATCACCGGGTGACAGACGCCGTACGCCTGGCCGAGCCGCGGGATCTGCCACTGCTCCCCAGGATCGAAGAGCTGTGCGACCGGATCTTCAGCCTCACCGAGGACGGGAGACTGCTGGGTGAAGTGCGACGGCGCCACCCGGACTACGTCGGCCGCATCAGGCGAGAACCGCTGGCAGTGGCTGCACTGACGACGCTGTCGCCGCTGGTCACTATGGGGCTCGTGGTGGCGCGGCGGAGGGTAGGTCCGGTGCTGTTCAGCCCGGCCCCATACCGGCCTTGATGCCGGAGAGCAGCCCAAGCCACTCGGCGGAGGTGAAGGCGAGCACGGGACCCTTCGGGTTCTTCGAGTCGCGCACGGCCACCAGCCGATCGGCCCGAGCCACCTCGACGCATGCCCCTCCGCCGCTGTCGCTGCGGCTGCTCTTACGCCACACGAAGGCGACCTCGACGCACGCACCCTGCTGACTTTCGCTGTGACTGCTCTTGCGCCACACAGTTCGGGATAGATCCGATCCGTTCATAGTTCCGAGATTATGCGGTGGACCAGTGCCTGGGAATCGGATTCTGGGAGGGCCACGGCACACAAGCGATCGAACGCCTTGCGATAGAGGACGAGGTGTGCCTCGTTCTCGAGGCTCAACCGCCCAGTGAGATGAGTGATCAGCACAGTGTTGAGGATTGCTGGTGCCCCGATCTCCAGCATCCAGAACGTCTCACTCACACCGGGATCTGCCGTACAGATGAACGGCAGCACTTGCACCGTGATGAAATCCTGCTGGGATACGTCGAGTAACTGTCGTAGTTGGGCTCGCATCACGGTGGGGGCCGCCCCGAGCCCGACGTAGCGCGGCCTCATCGATGATCGTTCTGAGACGTGGCGGGTCGGGTCTGTGCAGGATCTGCTGTCGAGCCATTCGGAACGCCACGTACCGGTCCGCCTTGTTGAGTTCGCGCTCCTCAAGACGGGATCGCATGATGGCTCGGGTGTACTCCTCGGTCTGCAGCAGCCCGGGAATGAATCCCGTCTCGACGGCATCGAGCCGGGCAGCGTCGTGTTCGAGGGAGGCGTAGTCCTGGTCGGAGGCTGACAATACGTCTTTGAACTCCTGCCACCAGCCCTGGCGACGTTCTTGTTCGGCCAGGGTCATCAGAGCCCGGTGGAGGTCGGGGCCGACTTCGTACACGTCGAGGATGTATTTGAGGTCGCGGGGGCGGATCGACTGCTGGCCCTTCTCGATCAGGCTGAGGGATGAGGCGGACCGGTCGAGGCGGCGTTCGGCGGTTTTGAGGGTCATTCCGGCTTTATCGCGGAGTTCGCGCAACGTCCTGCCTATGTGCCGGAGCCGGAGCGAGGACGGTGCTGCTTCCTGCATGAGTTCAGCGTGTCACGCTCCGCAGTCGCATTGCTCGGAAAATGACCGGTCCTGGATTTCCAATTCCGGGTCCTCCTGCAGCGACCAGGATGTGTTGTTCCGGTTACCTTCCGCGACGATTCTGGCAGGCGGCATCGAGAGGAAGGAACGGCGATGATGCCCAGTGAGATTCGGTACGCGCTTCTTGTCCACCTGGCGTGGGAGTTGCGGACCATTCCGGTGAGTTCGTGGCTCGTTGTGCCATATTGCGCGGAGCCCGTGCTGTACGTCGCCGGTGGGAATGGCCGCAAGGACGCGATCCTCGCCGTACAGCGCAACGGGGGTTGGTGGTTGCTGTGGCGGGGCGCGGAGTTGGACGGCCGGCAGCTGGGCATCGCCGCCCGCCACATCGCGACGGCAGTCGCCGCGTGAACACCGAGGGGGAGGTCATCGCCACCATCACCCTGCCCGGGGTGGAGCGGTCGGCCTTGTACACCCGACGGTTCGCGGCGGACACCTTCGGGCCGGACCATCCCTCGCTCGACGACATCCGTACGTGTGTGAGTGAGGCATTCACCAACGGCGTCCTGCACACGGCCTCGGGCGGCGGGGGCAAGGTGACCGTCACGTTCGCGACCGTGGGCGACCTGATCGTGGCCGAGGTGACCGACGACGGTGCCGGCGGAGCCCGTCCGCACCTATGTGATGACCCGATGGGCGTGCACGGCCGCGGCCTGCAGATCATCGACGCTCTCACCGTCGACTGGGGAATCCGCCCGGACGCAGACCGTACGACCGTCTGGATGCACTTCACCGGCCCGATCCGGGAGGTCTAGCGATTTGGGCCAGAGAGTCATCGGCGCCGCTGACTGCCCGGCCCTACTCGACCTTCACCATCAGGTAGAGGCGCAGACACGGGCATGGGCCGCTCTTCACGCCAGAGTCGATGCGGGAAATCGACCTCGTCGAGGAGCCCTGGCAAATAATAGTTCTGGGCATGTCTCACTCAAATATTTCCAGGAATGTCAAGACAAGGCAAAACCTGTCGGGTGAGCTTTTTTCTCCGGAATATCGGGTTACAGCGTCATGTTCCGTATCAAATCGGGCGATAGTTGCATCCGTGGAACTGTTGCCTTCGGTGTGACGAATAACACACCGTGCATCAAATTCGGCCTTCACGACCTCTGTTCTACTTGGAGAGCAAGAAATGCATATTTCAATACGCCTCGCAATGATCGTGTCCAGCCTGGCTCTCGCGGCCGGAAGTGTCTTCGCAGGCGGCACGGCCACCGCCACTCCGGTCGGCGCGAATACCACGACCGCCGCACCTCAGTCCGCGGCGGCCGGCCTTCCCGATCCTCACGGCCGCGACGAAGACCCGACTGGTATGGCAGTCACCACTGGTCTGGCAGTCACCACCAACCGCTGATGCGACGAGCCACGGGCTACCTGGGCGGGTAGGAGTCCATGGAACGTGACTTCAGGTCATGCGACCTCGGCCCGGCATCACACTTAGCGGACGGCCGACTGGGTCCGACATCCGGTCAGGTCACATCGGGGTCGGAGCGCATCACCTCGATGGATCGCAGCGTCGGCGTATGTATCGACTCTAGCTACTTACCAAAATTGAGCCCGCTGCGCTGGTAGCGAATCACGGACAGTTTTCTCATGGAAGCTGATCGGGCAACCTCGCGCTCAAAAAGGACGACTTCGCACAGGTCGCGAACGGGGCGCGAGCGTCGGTGCTTTCATCTTCTTGCTGCAGGCCGAGATCCTGGCAGCGCCGGCATATCTGGCCGCTTGCCGGCCACGAGCCCGGAATGCACGGGCTGGACCGAGCGCAGTTTCATTGCAGCGACCTGGCTGCACTATTTCGATGCTCAGGACCCAGCTCCGCTAGCGCCGTTGCCGTTGCCGTTGCGGACCATCAACGGCAGCAGGATCGTGTCGACCAGCAGTTCGGCCAACTGGGCGTCGGGCGTGGGGTCACGGAACATGACTCGGTAGGTCATCAGGGCGGGGACCAGTCTCAGTATCAGGCGTGGGTCGACCTCGGGCCGCAGATCACCGCGGAGCATCGCCCGGCCGAAGACCTTGCGGGAGCGTTCGATCCGGGGCGTCAGGAACCGGTCCCGGAACGCCTGGTCGAGCTCTGGGTGGTCGCGGAGCTGGGACATGATCCGCACCAGCCTGTCGCCGTACAGGGCGAACTCGCGGGCCATCCAGGTCGCCACGAACAGCAGCTCGACGCGGAGCGAGCCTTCGTCCGGGGGCTCATCCGGCATCGGCCCGGCCGCGTCCAGAAGGGCGTCCACGATCAGGTCGGCCGGACGTGGCCAGCGTTCGAGCAGTAGTCGTACGTCCACCTCGGCGCGCTCGGCGACCACCTGATGGGTGAGCTCGCCAAAGGGTCGCTCCGAGAGCAGGGCGAGCGCCGTCTCGAAGATGTCGTAGGCCTGGAAATCGGTTCTGCCGTCCGCAACGTGCACGACGTCCCCTTCGTCACTATGCGGGTACCGCTGGGTTATCGAGAGTGTTGAAACCTCGGCACGCTCCGTCATGAGTTGGCACTATATGGCCGGAGATCACGGATTTCGACAATCTCTGCCTGATACGCCCCGTTCCTGAGAAGGTTATCCCTCAGGTCGGGGAAAGGGGGACGAACGATGAACGTGAGGTGCCGCTGATGACTGAAGCTCCCCTGAGCGATGAAGCCATCGAGGAGATCGACGTCGAGCCCGTGCCCGAGCCGGACACGCCCGACGAAGGCGAACTCGATCCTGACGACACCTACACCGAGGGGGTCGATGGCCCATGAAGCTGGAGAAGCGCAGCTCCTTCGGCTGGCCCGCCACCGCGGCCGGATACGCCAATCCGAAGAAAGGTCTGGTCGTCCACTACGACGGCAACAACCAGGGCCTCGCCGGCAAGCCGCACTCGGCGTGCCGGACGTATTGGAAAGACACGCGCCGCTTCCATATGGGACCCAAGCGCGGCTGGCTCGATATCGGCTATTCCTTCGGGGCCTGTCCGCACGGGATCATCTTCGAGGGCCGAGGCCTCAACCACGTCCAGGCGGCCCAGCCCGGCGGTAACACCACGTGGTACTCCTGCACCTTCATGTCAGGTGACAAGGAGAAACCCACCACCGCGCAGGTCGCCGCGTTCCGGGAGCTCCGGACATGGCTGCGCGGCAAGGGCGTCGGTGCCGCGATCCGCGGTCACCGCGACTTCAGCTCCACGAGCTGCCCCGGCGGCATTCTTTACAAGATGGTCCGTGACGGTTCGCTCATATCCGTCCCCCGACCGACCCCTACTCCGACCCCCGCTCCCGAGGAGGACGACATGCCCTACGGACAGCTTGCCGAAGGCCCCAAAGCGATCACCCCGATCTCGCTGCCCAGAGGTCGCTACAAGACCATCGGCTTCATCGCCGACAACGGCCTGCAGAATCTGCCGGCGGCCACCTTGCGGGTGGCGGTCAACCACGGCGCCAACGCATGGAAGGTCGACAAGGTGACCGTTGACTCCACCAAGGGGCAGACGGTCGTGACGTTCACCGACCCGGGCAACACGGCGGGTATCTCGGTGCGGCGCGAGGACGCGGGCGACGTGCACGTCGCCTGGGAGGTGTCCTGACCGGCGCAGCGTACGGATCCGTACAGCCGGGTCAGCCGGGTCGCGCGGCGGCGTCCCGGCGGGCTCGGCGGCGGCGCAGGGACAGCGCGGCGCGGATCAGCCGGATCGCGGCGAAGACGAACACGACCAGTGCGATCAGGGCCAGGACGGGCGCCAGGATCGCCAGCAGGCTCATCCCGAGCGAGACGGCGTCCTCGACGGCGCTCACCAGCGGGGTGGCGGTGCCCAGTGTGCTCGCGTTGACGACGGGCCGGACGCCGGCCTTGGTGAGATGGACGACGAAGGCGACGGCGATGCCCAGGACCCAGCCGATCCACGGGTGGCCGCGCATGAAGGACGACGAGTCGACCTGGCTCGCGGCGCTGGTCGCGGCGAACACCGCGCCACCGGCGGCGGGCCGTACCAGCGTCTGGATGGCGTCGTTGACATGGTCGACCACGGCGACCTTGTCGAGGACGACCTCGGCGGCCAGCAGCACCGCCACGATAGCGATCACCCAGCCGTTGGTCATCCAGGCGTACTCGTGCGGCAGCGTGACCGCATGGGTGAACAGCCCCAGCAGCCCGACCACCAGGATCGGGATGTACGCGTTGAGGCCGGCGGCCGCGGCCAGTGACAGTCCTGTGACCATCGCGAACATCAGTGGTCCCCCGAACGAATAAGTGTTCCCTTGGACTGATGATTCCCCGGAGCGGTTCCCGGTCATCCGCCGGCGTGAGCAAGATCACCGGCGGCCCGTGTGAACACGACCGGCCCGGGGGGCGTCACCAGTGAGGATGAGTCCAGACAGGGGGGTGCCGGGTGGTGCGGTGGGGTCGGGTGCGAGAGCGTCTCGGCAGGCGCGGCACCGCCGTCATGGCGGCCACGGCAGTCATCGTCCTGGTCGCCGTGATCGCGATTCCGTTCTCGCTCAGCGACGGTGCGCGGCGCTGCAAGGGCGTGAACTGCGTCACCAGGCCGTGGCCCGCGATTCCGTCGCCACCGCGGCCGATCACCGCGCTGGAGGCGGCGACCCAGGGCGGTTACGTCGCGCTCGGGGACTCCTACTCGTCCGGTGAGGGCGCCTACGCCGTCGCCGCCGACCGGGCGGTGGACAACCGCTGCCACCGTACGTCCCAGGCCTTCTACCATCTCGTCGCGGAGGCGTTCCGGTTCGCGAGGGGCACGGCGTTCTGGGCCTGCTCGGGCGCGACGACGTACAGCGTGCTGCACGGCAAGAGCGGTGAGCCGCCGCAGACCGACCAGATCAGCCGTGACACCAGCCTGATCACCCTCAGCATCGGTGGAAACGACGCGGGGTTCTCCCATGTCCTCGCCGGGTGTGTGGTGAAACTACCGTTCTCGCGAGGTTGCCAGGGACAGGGCCCGGAGATCACCCAGCGGTTCCTGGCGCTCCGCGTCGACCTCAAGACCGTCCTCGACAAGATCGTGGAGAAGGCGCCGGTCGCCCGGGTCATCGTCATGGGCTATCCGCGGATCTTCTCCGAGGTTTCGGGAACCTCGCTCGACAACATCAGCATCGAGGACCAGCAGTGGCTCAACGGCCAGGCCCGGGAGCTCAATGAGCTGATCCGGCAGGTGGCCGGGGACGCCGACCGGCGGATCGTCACCGCCAAGGGGAAGGGCAGCGTGGAGTTCGCGGACGTCTACAGCGCGTTCGCGGGGCATGAGATCGCCAGCGGCGACCCCTATGTCAACGGACTCGACGTCGACCTGCTGAACCTGGTCGCCGAGTCGCGGAGCTTTCACCCCAACGCTTCGGGCTACCAGCACCTGGCCGAGCTGATCGACGCCCAGATCAAGGCCGGCCCCGGCCGCCCGATCCTGCAGTTCCGCTGAACCCGGTGGGTTCAGTCGTTGGTGATCTTGTTGAGGCGTTCCAGGGCGTCGGCGAACTCCTCGACCATGTCGTAGACGACCTGGCGGGCGGGCTTGACGGTGTTCATAAGGCCGACGCACTGGCCGACGAAGTAGTTCGCGAGCTGCTTCGCGCCCTCGTTTCCGCTCTCGCTGACCTTGTTGATGTGCCGCAGCGCGCCCTCGGCGACGATCATCTGCAGTGGCATCGGCAGCGCGCCGGGGCTGTCGGGGCCCTCCCACTCCTCGGTCCACGCCGAGATGAGCTGGCGGGCGGGCTTGCCGGTGCGGGACCTGGACCGGATCGTGTCGCGTGAGGTGGCCGCGATCATCTTCGCCTTCACCGCGGGTGGCGTCTCGGCCTCCTCGGTGGTGAGCCAGACCGAGCCGCACCATACACCGGAGGCGCCGAGCGCCAGCGAGGCGGCCATCTGACGGCCGGTGGCGATCCCGCCCGCGGCGAGCACCGGGATCGGCGCGACCGTGTCCACCACCTCGGGCACGAGCACCATCGTGGAGATCTCGCCGGTGTGGCCGCCCGCCTCGCCGCCCTGCGCGACGATCAGGTCCACGCCCGCGGCGACCTGGCGCCGGGCATGCTCGGCCGTGCCGACCAGCGCCGCCACCGGAACCCCGGCGGCCCTGGCCTTCTCCACCATGATCGGCGGGGGAGTGCCGAGTGCGCTGGCGATGAGCCGGATCGGGTGGGCGAGGGACACGTCGATCAGCTCGGTGGCGCCCTCCTTGGTGACCTGGCGGGCACCGCCTGTGGCGGCGCGGGCGCTGTCCATCCGGGTGAGGTCGGGTGCGGGCACGCCGTACTTCTCGAACAGGTGGGTCACGAAGGCCCAGTGCTCGGCGGGGATGGCGCGCAGGACGGAGTCCATGCCCCCTTCGTCCCGGCCCGCCCTCTCCGCCGACGCGTCGATCTTGCCCGGTACGAGGACGTCCACGCCGTAAGGTCTGCCACCGACGTGGTCGTCGATCCAGCGCAGCTCCTCCTCGAGCCGCTCCGGCGTGTACGCGACGGCGCCGAGCACGCCGAAGCCACCGGCATTGGTGACGGCGGCGACCACATCGCGGCAGTGGCTGAACGCGAACAGCGGGAACTCGATCCCGAACGTCTCACAGACCTCGGTCTTCATGGCCGCTCCAATGGGGTGAGGATCAGGCGGTACGGAAGACGAGGTAGGCCTCGCCCTCCTCGGGGTGCTCGAAGTGAGCGCGGAGGGGCATGCCTTCGTGGAGATCGCCCACGCCGTCGAGCCGGGAGTGGAGCCAGGGACCCTCGGCCAGCTCGACCAGGGCGAGCACCGCCGGCGCCGGTGTCGTATCGTCCCCGCGTGGCGGGCCGTGCACTACCGTCCAGGTCACCAACGTGGCCTGGCCGGACGACCGCGCCCAGGTCAGCTCCTCGCCGCCGCAGCCCGGGCAGCCGCTCACGTCGGGGGCCAGCCACCGGTCGCAGGGCTCGCACCGCTTGATCACCAGCTGGTCGGCCGCGGCGCCGTCGAAGAAGGCGTCGGTACGGCCGTCGCGCCGCAGCACTCCGATGTCCATGTCAGGCTCCCTTGGCGTGCGGGCTGACGATCAGCGTGGAATGGTGGTCGAGGATGCCGCCGTTGCCGCTGACCAGGACCACGTCCTTCTTCGGGACCTGCCGCTCACCGCCCTGGCCGCGGGCCTGGACGACCGCCTCGGACAGCGGGGTCATGCCCCACATGTAGAAGGCCGACAGCTGGCCGCCACCGGTGTTGGTGGGCAGGGAACCTCCGGGCCCGAGCGCTCCGGACGCGGCGAAGGCGCCGCCCTCGCCCTTGGCGCAGAAGCCGTAGTCCTCCAGCGATACCAGGACCGTGGAGGTGTAGCAGTCGTACAGCTCGCACACGTCGATGTCGTCGACGGTCACGCCGGCCATTTTCATGGCGATCGGCCCGGAGGTCACCGCGCCGGTGGTCAGCCCGAACTCGCTGCCGCGCTCCTTGCGGTGGCCGGGATGGCCCTGCCCCCAGCCCCAGACGTGCACGGGCGGCTGGGCCAGATCCCGAGCCCGGTCGGCGCTGGTGATCACGATGGCGATGGCACCGTTGGAGACCAGGCAGCAGTCGAGCAGATGCAGCGGTTCGGACACCCAGCGGGAGTTCTGGTGGTCCTCGAGGGTGATCGGGTCGCGCATCTGGGCGAGCGGGTTCATGGTCGCCCACTGCCGGGTGCTCACCGCGATGGCGCCGAGCTGCTCGCTGCTGGTCCCGTAGCGGGCCATGTGGCGCTGTGCGGCGAGGGCATAGAAGGAGTTGACACTGCGGAAGCCGAGCGCCGCCGTCATCCCGCCGAACCCGTAGAACTCGCGGGGTCCCCCTCGGCGCTTGGAGGTGTCGTAGGCGCTGCCCGCCGGCTGCGCGGGCTTGAGCGGGGCATCGGCGAAGACGCAGGCGACGGTGGTGGCGGCCCCGCTGAGCACCGACATGACGGCGTACGACACCATCGCTCCGGTGGTGGCCCCGTAGGTGTTCAGGTGGGTGAGCAGCCGCAGATCCTTCAGTCCGAGTGTCTCGGCCAGCTCGATGCCGGGGGAGCCGCCCACGCCGTGGCTGACCAGCAGGCCGTCGAGGTCCCCGAGGTGCAGGCCCGCGTCGTCGACGGCCTTGCGGACGGCGTCGGCCGCGAACCGGCGCGGGCTGGGCCCGTACACCCTGCCCAGCTCGGTCATCCCGAGCCCGGCGATCGCCGCCCCGCCGCTCAGCTCACTCATACACCACCGCCGTGCCGTTCTTCCACCTCGGATACGTTCCCCGCGTCACCGTACCGAATCAGATTCGGTACGGCCACGGGCGGGCGGGTGACGGCCGTCACTGTCCGATCAGTCGCCTAGCACCCGTTCTCCACCTCGTCGCATGATCAAGGTGGAGAGCGACTCGTCCCCAGGTCCTATGTCCGGCTCGTACCGTAGTGCGACGTGGAGGGCTCCGCGCATGTCTAGGGTCGGAGCGTGACATGGGGACGATTGGTGGCCTACGCCCGGACGATGCGCGGAAGGGTGCCGTGGCGATGGCTGACACCGTCCGTGCGCTCGAGGGTCTTCGACGGGCTCCTCGTGTTCTTCGTCATCGCGGTGAACCTGCTGAACCTCGCCGACAAGGCCCCCGGTCACAGCTCGGCCAAGGTCCTCACCGTGGGTGCGCTGATGATCGTGCGCGGGGGCTTCCTGATCGTGCGCAGGCGGCATCCGGTGGCGGTGCTCGCCGTCGTGGTGGTGGTCGACATCGTGGCCCACGCGGTGTTCGCCGGCGCGGCCGATCTGCAGAGTGTCGAATCTCTCATCGCGATGTACAGCTGCGGCAGATACCGCCCGGCGGCCACGGGCTGGATCGCGGGGGCCGTGGCCACGACCGCCCTCGGCCTGTCCCTGCTGCTCTGGCCCTCGAACAACCTCATCAGCGGCCTGATCATCTTCGCTCTGACGATCGCGCTCGGCCAGTACCTCAGAGTCCGTCAGGAAATGGCGGTGCGCCGCAGGACCGAGGCGGCCGAGACGGCGGTGCGGATCGAACGGCAGCGGATCGCCCGTGAGCTGCACGACGTCGTGGCCCACCACATCAGCGTGATGAGCGTGCTCGTCGGCGCCGCCCGCACGACCATGGCCATCGACCCGGTCAAGGCGGAAGAGGCGTTGATCACCACCGAGCGCACCGCGCGGGAGGCGCTGGCCGAGATGCGGCAGCTGCTCGCGGTGCTTCGCGCCGCCGACACCGACGACTCCGAGCCCGCTCTCGGTGCCAGAGCCGCCCAGGTGCCCGCCCTGGTGACCGCCGTCCGGGCGACCGGGCTGCACGTCGAGCTCGAGATCGCGGGCACCGCCCGTGAGCTCCCCGCCTCTGTGGACCTCGCGGTCTACCGCATCGTGCAGGAGGCGCTGACCAACACCCGTAAGCACGCGGCCGGGGCGAACGCCGCCGTATGGATCCGCTACGAGAGGGCCGCGATCGCGGTGGAGGTTCTGGACGACGGTGGGCACGGGGTGGCCGCTTCCACCGCCGCACAGCCCAGCGGAGGCTACGGGCTGGGCGGCATGGCGGAGCGGGTGGCGCTCTGCGGTGGCCAGCTACAGTCCGGCCACCGCCCCGAGGGCGGTTTCCGCGTCCAGGCCCGCATCCCCCTGCCGGTGACCGCCGAGATCCTTCCGCCCGCGACGGACTCCACCGCGGACTTCCCAGTGGACCGAATCTCATGATCCGGGTTCTGCTGGCCGACGACCATGCCTCTGACGAGCGCTCCTTGACGGCCGAAATCGATCAGCTATCGCCGTCCCGTACGGTCCATGACCTTCCTGCCCGCTACGGTCACCGACGCCGCGGGCACCGGGGTGGGCGAGGCGGCGCTCCGCTTCCACGTGCGGCGCGACCTGGTCCGCTTCCTCGCGGGATTCCGGCTTCCCGGTGGCTCCCCCCGCCCGGGCCCGCTCCCGCACCTGGAGTCGCGCTGGCGGGGACAGCCCGGCCGGCTGGAGGTCCTCACCGGCCACTCCCGTCACCCGGTGGCTCGCACCGTCAAGGAGCTGGCGGAGTTCGTGGCGGACCTCCCGGCGGCGGAAATGCACCTGGCGGCCTTCCACCCCACCGGCACTGTACGGCTCGGCCGCGATCCGCGGCGGGCCCCGGCCGCCCCCGACGGCAGGCTGCGGGGGGCGGACGGGATCTACATCGCCGATGCTTCGGTGCTTCCCACCTGCCCAGAGGTCAACCCACAGCTCAGCATCATGGCGATGGCCCTCGCCGTCGCCGAGGCCGCAGTGCGTCGCCCCTCACCCTCGTGATCTTGCGGTTCGTGCCGGCCCGGAGAGCCTGCACGACGCAAAGATCACGACGGGTTGGTCCTCGCGAAGCGGTCCGTGGCCTCGATGAGCCGGTGCAGGATGCCGGGCTCGTCGAAGGCGTGCCCCGCGTCGTCCACCAGGTGGAAGTCGGCCTCGGGCCAGGCCTTGTGCAGGTCCCAAGCGGTGGCGGGCGGGGTGCAGATGTCGTAGCGGCCCTGCACGATGACGCCCGGGATATGCCGGATCTTGCTCATGTCGCGGATGAGCTGGTCCTCGGTGAAGAAGCCCTCGTTCACGAAGTAGTGGTTCTCGATCCGGGCGAAGGCGACCGCGTAGTCGGCTTCACCGAAGTGATCGACCAGTTCCTTGTTGGGCAGCAGGGTGATCGCCCCCCCTTCCCACCGGGCCCAGGCCTGCGCCGCCTCGACCCGCACGCCGCGGTCCGGTGAGTTGAGCAGGGAGCGGTAGGCCATGATCAGGTCTTCGCGCTCGTCCTCCGGGATCGGCGCCACATAGCCCTCCCAGAGGTCCGGGAAGATCAGGGACGCGCCCTCCTGGTAGAACCAGTACAGCTCGAACGGGCGCAGCGTGAAGATCCCGCGCACCACCAACTCGGTCACCCGGTCCGGATGGGTCTGCGCGTAGGCCAGCGACAGCGCGCTGCCCCAGGAACCGCCGAACACCAGCCAGCGCTCGATGCCGATATGCTCGCGCAGCCGCTCCATATCGGCGACCAGATGCCAGGTCGTGTTCGCTTCCAGCGATACCTCCGGATCGCTGGCGTGCGGCGTGCTCCGCCCGCAGTTGCGCTGATCGAACAGCACGATCCGGTACGCCTCCGGGTCGAACTGCCGACGATGTTCCTCGGTGCATCCGGCACCGGGTCCGCCGTGCAAGATGACGGCCGGCTTGCCCTCCGGATTGCCGCATACCTCCCAGTAGATTGCGTTTCCATCGCCGACGTCGAGCAGTCCGGAGTCGTACGGCTCGATCGGCGGGTACATCGTGCGAAGCTCCATGATCTGGGATTCTCCCATCTCTCGGCCAGGGGGTGGCGGACGCATCCTGATCCCCGCCAGTCTCACCGGTCACCGCGGGTGGCGGGCTGTCCTCGAGGTGAGATCGGGGACCCAACCCTGGCTAACAGGGCAAACGTTTCTTGACACGGCATTAGAGTCTCCCTTGTGAACGATCTGAATGGATCGGGCGGTTCGCGCGGCCTGCCCCAGCACGCCTCGCCCTGGTTCCCCCAGAAGTCAGGGGCTCTTCCCGCAGTTCCTCCCACGGCAGGCCTGCCCGGCGTGCCCGAGAAGACGGGCCTGCCCGACAAGGTGGGCCAGTCGTGGGACATCGTCGAGCGGCTGAAGGACATGGCCGACCTCCTCGGCGACGCCCTCGCCGCCGGGGAGCGCAGAGTCGCCGAGGCGCAGAGCGACGCCGCATCGCTTGTGGCGACCGCGCAGAGTGACAAAGAGTCGGCGCAGCGTGATGCGGCGTCGGCCTGGGGCGAGGCGCAGCGGGCCCGGGCGCAGGCCGAGCAGGCCGAACGCAAGGCGACCGAGGCACAGAATGAGGCCGCCGCCCAGATCGCCGCCGCGCAGAAGGAGCGCGAGAGCGCCCAGCGTGACGCGGCGGCCGCCTGGAACGAGGCGCAGCGGGCCCGGGTCCAGGCCGAGCAGGCCGAACGCAAGGCGACCGAGGCACAGAACGACGCCGCGACGCAGATCGCCGCGGCCCAGGCCGCCGCGCAGAAGGAGCGCGAGAGCGCCCAGCGTGACGCGGCGTCGGCCTGGGGCGAGGCGCAGCGGGCCCGGGCGCAGGCCGAGCAGGCCGAACGCAAGGCCACCGAGAACGAGTCCACCGCCCGGCAGATGATGTCCCAGCGGGAGTCGATGCGCGACGCCCTCGAGGAGGCCCGCCGGTCCGGGGAAGAGGCCACGGCGGCGCGCCGGACCGCGGAATCGGAACGCGACCGCCTGGCGGAGCAGTCCGGGGACCTGTCCAGGAAGCTGGAGTCCACGCAGGCAGAGTTGTCCGCGATGCGGGCCAAGCTCGCCGATACCGAGATGTCGATCCAGAACCTCACACACACCGCGGCCGGCGCGGCCAAGGACGCCGAATCGGCGCGACGCCGGACGCAGGAGGCCGAGGCGGAGCGTCAGGAGGCCCTCGAGGCCGCTCAGCAGACCTTGGACGCCGCCAAGCAGGCTGAGACGGCTAGGGAGGTCGCCAAGCAGGCGCAGGCGCGAGCGGAGTCGGCTCAGGCCCGGGCAGAGTCGGAACGCACGCTCGCCATGGGCAAGGCGGACAAGGTCACGAAGGAACGCGATGGGGCCATGGCCGCGATGCGCCAGATGGCGAGCGAACGCGATGCGGCCGTCCAGACGCTGCGCGAACGCGATCAGTGGGTCGATCAGCTGGCCGCGGCCGTCACCGAGCAGCGCGACACGCTCGCGTCCCTGTCGGCCGAGCGGGATGCGGCACGTACGGCGGCGGATCAGGCGCGGAACCTGATCGACGAACTCACCCGCCAGCTACGGACGATCATGCCCAGCGCTGATGTCGGCCAGCTTTCGGCGCTGGGCAGCAGCCGGGACACCCACAACGGATTCTCCGGCTGAACCCCTGTCCGGCCACCGGTTCGGTGGCCGGGCACCTCTCGCTGCGCAGCTCACCCCGTTCGGCTGTTATTCTGGTGGCCCGTGGACAGGGCGGTTCACATCCGCCGCTAGAGCGACCACGGGAGAGACTTCTTGCCTTCGGCAGCCACTGGTAGAACACGAGCTACCAAGCACATCTTCGTCACCGGCGGTGTCGCGTCCAGCCTTGGTAAAGGCCTGACGGCGTCCAGCCTGGGACGGCTTCTCACATTGCGGGGCCTGCGGGTCACCATGCAGAAGCTCGACCCCTACCTCAACGTCGACCCCGGCACGATGAATCCGTTCCAGCACGGTGAGGTCTTCGTGACCGACGACGGCGCTGAGACCGATCTCGACATCGGCCACTATGAACGGTTCCTGGATACCGAGCTGCACGGTTCGGCGAACGTCACCACGGGCCAGGTCTACTCCAACGTGATCGCCAAGGAGCGGCGCGGAGAGTATCTGGGTGACACCGTGCAGGTGATCCCGCACATCACCAATGAGATCAAGGACCGCATCCGCGGCATGGCCGAACCCGGCGTGGACGTGGTCATCACCGAGGTCGGCGGGACCGTCGGCGACATCGAGTCGCTGCCGTTCCTGGAGGCCGTCCGGCAGATCCGGCACGAGATCGGCCGCGACAACTGCTTCTTCCTGCACGTGTCGCTGCTGCCCTACATCGGGCCCTCGGGCGAGCTGAAGACCAAGCCGACCCAGCACTCCGTCGCCGCGCTGCGCAGCATCGGCATCCAGCCGGACGCGATCGTGTGCCGTTCCGACCGGCCCA
>JAOPYO010000465.1 GCA_025964575.1 Actinomycetes bacterium | reverse complement strand
TGTCATCGACCACCTGGCCCGTATACAGCCCCTTCGCAAAAGAACACTACGGCAAGGGCATGGCCGACGGGGAAGCCAAAGGCAAGGCCGAAGGCGAGGCCGCGGCGATCCTCGCTGTCCTGTCCGCTCGCGGTCTCACCTGTTCCCAGGAGGCACACGACCGGATCACCTCCTGCACCGATACCGGCCTGCTCCTCACCTGGGTCAAACGCGCGGCCACGGCCACGACCGTGGACGAGGTGTTCGACTGACCGCAGCAAGATCCTCTGCGATTCGGCCCCTCCCGGCGCCCCGCCGCGGGGCGGCCTGGCGGCGGGGGGGCAGGTCCGCAGTAACACGTGGCCGCGGTCATGTCACCGTGGCCTGCGCGCCCATGTACCGCCACGGCAGGGACGGTGGCTCTTTACCAGGCGGTCACTGTAGGGGAACGCGCCACGTCAGCACGGTCCCGCCGTGGGCGCCGTCACGGGTGCTGAGGGATCCGCCGAGCGACTCGGCGCGATCCGCCAAGTTACGCAGCCCGCTCCGCCGGCCATCGGCCGGAATGCCCGTGCCGTCGTCCTCGATGCGGAGGGTGAGCTCGTCGCGGACGTCGATGGTGACGCCCACCTGGCGGGCTTTGGCATGCTTGGCCACGTTCGACAGTGCCTCCTGCAGTACCGCCAGCAAGTGCTCCCCTGTCTTCGGGCTGACGGCGGTGTCCACGAGCCCGTCCAGCCGTACGGAGGAGGCGAAGCCCAGGGTCTCCTCCGCCGCATTGACGATCATGTACACCCGGCTGCGCAGGCTGTCGTCGCCGGGCTCGATCTTCAGGGCGAAGATGGTCGACCGGATCTGGCGAATGGTGTCATCCAGGTCGTCGACGGCCCGCTGGACCCGATGGGCCACGTCCGGCTTCTGAGTGATCTTGATGACGCTCATCAGGGTCATGGCGGTGGCGAACAGCCGCTGGATCACCGTGTCGTGCAGATCCTTGGCGATCCGGTCCCGGTCCTCCAGCAGCAGGAGACGTTCGATGTCACGGCGCCGCTCGGCCAATTCGAGCGCGACGGCGGCCTGGGCGGCGAACGGCTCCAGCAGCCGCCTGGTGGCGTCACCGAAGGTCGCCCCGCCTGGCTCGTTCACCACGGTGAGCACACCCCGCGCGGAGGCGCCCACGCCCAGGGGCACGATCAGGGTGGGGCCGGCCGGTACGCCAGAAGGCACGTTCGTGCCGGTGGCGGCCCGCCCATCCTCCAGCAGCAGCGACATACCCTCGATGTAGACCGATGCGGCGACCGCATCGTCGATGGGGATGCGCAGGCCGCGGAAGTCCTGGGCGTGCTCTCCGTCCGCAGCGGTCAGCACGAACTCCCGAGCCGCCTCGTCCACCAGGGAGACCGTCGCCAGGTCGGCGTCGCAGATCTCGCGTGCCCGCCTGGCGACCAGGCCGACGACGTCTTCGGGCATGGTGCCGGACAGCAGGGCGTTGGAGATCTCGGAGGAGGCCTGCAGCCAGCGTTCCCTGCGGCGGGTCTCCTGATAGAGCCGGGCGTTCTCGATCGCGATACCCGCGGCGGTGGCCAAAGCGGTGACGACGACCTCGTCCTCCTCATCGAAGTCGCCCCCGCCGGTCTTCTCCGTCAGATAGAGGTTGCCGAAGACCACGTCGCGGATCCGGATGGGCACACCGAGGAAGCGGCGCATCGGCGGATGGTTGTCCGGGAAACCGTACGAGGCGTGATGGGCTGAGATCTCCGGGAGCCGGAGCGAGTGCGGTTCCTTGATGAGGAGCCCGAGGAGGCCGAGGCCGAGCGGCCAGTGCCCGATCGCCTCGATCTCCTCCTCGGACACCCCGACGGTGATGAACTGTGCGAGCCCCTCACCTTCGTCGTCGATGACTCCCAGCGCCCCGTAGCGGGCGTCGACCAATCTGGCGGCCGCCTCGGTGATCCGGCGCAGCACCGTCGCCAGGTCCAGGTCGCTGCCGATCGAGACCACGGCCTCCAGCAGCCCGTGCACCCGGTCACGGGTGGCGACCACGGTCTCCAGCCGCGCCTGCAACTCGGAGAGCAGATCATCGAGCCGCAGTTGCGGCAGGATCAGCCGGGCGTGGTCCTCGCCCTCCAGGTCATCCGTCCTCACGTGATCAGGCCCCTATCGGTGGCATCCTCGACATCCCTTACCCACCACCCGATAACGGGGTGCCCGTCCACCACCGACCGAGCGAGATGCCTTTACTTTACGGGGCCTTGGGTCACGATTAGAGACCTTAGTCCTGACTTTTGAGGACCAGGGCACTTTCGTTACGGGGAGTGACTTAATAACGTCGGACACACCACCATCGTGCGAAGGGCGCCAACCCATGAGCAGTATCGTTCCGGAACCTCGCGGCGCGACCATCCGGGTCTTCCTGCTGGACGACCACGAGGTCGTCCGGCGCGGTGTCGCGTCGATGCTCGAGGCAGATGGGGACATCGAGGTCGTCGGGGAGGCCGGTTCGGCCGAGCAGGCACTCGCCCGGATCCCGGCCGTCAGCCCACATGTGGCCGTGCTCGACGTACGGCTGCCCGATGGCGACGGCGTGAACGTGTGCCGGGAGATCCGCTCCCAACTGCCGCAGGTCGCCTGTCTGATGCTCACCTCGTTCTCCGATGAGGAGGCGCTGTTCGACGCGGTGATGGCCGGGGCCTCGGGGTACGTGCTCAAGCAGATCCACGGCTCCGATCTGGTCGGCGCGGTCCGCACGGTCGCCTCGGGCGAGTCGCTGCTGGACCCCCACAGCACTGGACAGATGATGCAGCGGCTGCGCGACCGGGCGGCCCGCAAGGACCCGCTGGCCGCGCTGACGGACCAGGAGAAGCAGATCCTCGACCTGATCGGCGAGGGACTGACCAACCGGCAGATCGGCGAGCGCATGTTCCTCGCCGAGAAGACCGTCAAGAACTACATCTCGAACCTGTTCGCCAAGCTGGGCATGAGCCGCCGTACCCAGGCCGCCGCCTTCGTCTCACAGCTCCACGCCACCGAGGCCAAGCCCGACCGCCGGACCACCGAATAGGTGCTGAGCTCGCGAGAGTAGGGATCTTGGTCCCTGACGTGTCATTCGAACGCCCATCAGACTGGCTGGCGGCCACGTAGGTGAACGCGTTGGACGCCATCGAGGTGGCCGTCGCGGGCCGGACGGTGTCGATCAATCCCGGGACGCCCTGGGAGGTCTCCCTGATCGAGGGACACGCTGACCAAGGACCCTGTCCCACGGGACCTGTGGCCTCTCGCCCGTCCTGACGTGCCGCCCGTCCAGACCATCACCACCGGGTACGGCCCGGCAGGGCCGAAGGTCCATCAGGACCGGGACCGACAGCGCGGAACGCCCAGCACGCGGGAGTCGGTTCGCATCACGACTCCCTTCGCCCCCAGCGCAGGCCGATCTCGGCAGCAGGCGAAGGGGCGTAAGGGCCCCGGACAGGTGGCCAAGGTCCCGGCGAGGTCGTGCTGTTGGACCCTGATCGTGCAGCGACCGCCGGAGTTGACTGAGTGCCATCGGCCCCCCGACCCATGAGGTGAGAAAGCATGACCACCGCCGCTCACAAACCCGCACACCGATTCCACATGCCACGGCTGCACGTCAGCGCCGCGACCACCATGACCCGGGCCTCCGCCGTCCGCTACGTCTGGGCGACCGCCCGCCTCTCCCTCGGCTGGGTCTTCCTCTGGGCCTTCCTCGACAAGACCTTCGGACTGGGCCACGAAACCGCCAGCAAGCAGGCCTGGATCAACGGCGGCCACCCCACGCAGGGCTTCCTGAAGATGGGGACCAAGGGCCCGTTCGCCGGCCTCTACCACCACATCGCCGGAGCCGCCTGGGCCGACTGGCTGTTCATGATCGGCCTTGCCGGAATCGGGGCGGCACTGGTCCTCGGGATCGGCATGCGCGTCGCGGCCTCCGCCGGGGTTCTGCTGCTGGTCATGATGTGGAGCGCCATGCTCCCGCCCGCCAACAACGTCTTCATGGACGACCACTTGATCTACGCGCTGCTGATCGTCGGCCTGGCGCTGGCGAGCGCAGGCGACACCCTGGGTCTCGGCCGCTGGTGGAGTTCCACCCCGCTGGTCCGCCGCTTCCCCATTCTCAAGTGATCTGAGTGCGCGAAGGAGGGGGCCCCACCCGGGGCGCCCTCCTTCGCGCACTCGCCGCTCCGCCATGCCGGCTACGGACCAAGGTCATCGTGCGCGAGCGTCCCCGCACCGTTGCGTCCGCCAAGGTCCGGCTGAGCCCGGAGAAAAGGACGAAGGTCCCTCCGATGGACGAAGGACGCCCACTGTCGTCGGGCTCGATTCGTAACTTGACTGAAGCCGACACCACGCGGTGCCGTATGAACCGGAGGACAAGTGGAGCCCGAACAGCCCGCGGCGGTCAGCGAGACCCACATCGGGGTGGTGTTCTTCCTCGGCGATCTCGCCTACAAGCTCAAGAAGCCGGTACGGACCGGCTTCCTCGACTTCAGCACGCGCGCGAACCGGGAGGCGGCCTGCCACCGGGAGACCGAGCTCAACCGGCGCTTCTCCCCTGACGTCTACCTCGGCGTCGCCGATGTCAAGGGTCCCGATGGAGAACCCTGCGACCATATGGTCGTCATGCGCCGGATGCCGGCCGAGCGGCGCCTGTCGGCGCTGGTCCGCACCGGCGCGCCGGTGACGGACGCGCTGCGGGAGGTGGCGAGGAGGCTCGCCGCCTGGCACGCGACCGCCCCACGCGGACCCCAGATCTCCGCCGAAGGCGGCCTCGACGCGCTGCGCGGCCGGTGGACCGCGAGCTTCTCCGATGTACGGCCGTTCCACGGCACCGTGCTCGACACCGCCGTCGCGACCGAGATCGAGCGCCTCACCCTGCGCTTCCTGGACGGCCGGGCGACACTGTTCGACCGGCGGATCCGGGAGGGACGGATCGTCGACGGCCACGGCGACCTGATCGCCGACGACATCTTCTGCCTCGACGACGGCCCACGGATCCTGGACTGCCTGGAGTTCGACGACCGGCTCCGGTGGCTGGACGGCCTCGACGATGCCGCCTTCCTGGCCATGGACCTGGAGCGGCTCTACATGAACGGGCTCGCCCGCCGGTTCCTGGACTGGTACGCCGAATACAGCGGTGACCCGGCACCGCCGTCGCTGCGCCATCACTACATCGCCTACCGCGCCTTCGTCCGGGTGAAGGTGGCCTGCCTGCGGGCTGCCCAGGGCGGCCCGCACGCAGTGGCCGAGGCCGGAGAGCTCGCCGAGGTGGCACTGCGTCATCTGCGGGCCGGAGCCGTCACCCTGGTTCTGACGGGCGGGCTCCCCGGCACCGGCAAGACGTCATTGGCCGGGGCACTCGCCGACCGGCTGGGCTGGACGGTGCTGAGCAGCGACCGCATCCGCAAGGAGCTCGCCGGGATCACGCCCGAGGAGTCCGCCGCGGCACCGTACGGGTCGGGAATCTACGACGGCGCCACCACCGGGCGGACCTACGCCGAGCTGCTGAAGCGGGCGGAGGCTCTGCTCGCCCAGGGCGAATCCGTGATCCTCGACGCTTCGTGGACGGCGAGCGCGCACCGGGAAGCCGCGGCCGCGCTCGCAGAGCACACGTACGCCGACCTCGTCACCCTGCGCTGCTCGGTTCCCGCAGAGACGGCCGCCGACCGGATGCGGGATCGGACCGGCGGCGCGTCCGACGCCGGCCCCGACATCGCGCACGCGATGGCGGCGGCCGCCGACCCATGGCCGGAGGCGCACCTCATCGACACCGGCGGACCCGTGGTGGAGTCCCTCGGGCAGGCCCTGCGGGCCGTGCGCCCGCCCCGGCCGGCACCGCACCCGCAGCACAGCTCGCAGCCGTCCTGAGACCCACCGGGCTTCAGGACGGCCGCTCAGGCCACGCCCACCGTGGCACCGAGGAGCAAGGAACTGGGCTGAACCCGCACCTCCTGGCCGGCGCGCCCGCGACGCCGGCACCCTCGTCAGCTACGCAGAGACCGGCTGATGCGCTGGACGACCGACGCCTTGTGACGGTACGCCTCGGACAGGTCTCGCCCGGCCAGGAGTTCGGCGGCGACCTCCTCCTCGGCGCGGGCGTAGGCGGTCGCGGCGGCGAGCACGTCCGCCGCCGTACGGGACGGCAGCACCACTGCGCCCTCGGCGTCCAGCAGGACCGGATCCCCGTCCGCCACGCTCGCCGAGCCGATCGTCACCGGCCCCCCGATCTCGGCGACATGCACGTCGGCGCCGGGACCTGCGGTGGCCTGGTCACCGGCCCACACCTGCAGCCCGATCCGGCCGAGGGCGGCCAGGTCCCGCACCGCTCCGTCGACCAGGGCGCCGACCGCACCGCGGCCCTGGGCGGCCAGGCTGAGGATCTCCCCCCAGACCCCGCCCGCCGCGTGACGGGCGTCGGCGATGACGATGACCCGCCCGCTGAGGTCCTCGGTCAGCAGATCGCGTAGCGGCCCGAGGCCGCCCGGCCCGGCGGCGAGCCGGACGGTACGGGCGGTACCGAGGACCGGCGGGGCGATGACCATGGGCCGAAGCGGCGGGCTGAGCCAGCCGGTCTCGCCGCGCAGTTGCAGCACGTCGGCCAGGCAGGTGGTCGGTGGAAGACTCATTCGCCGCTCCGGAGCAGGAACTTGCGGATCTTGCCGACGGAGGTACGGGGCAGTGCGTCCACCCGCTCGAAGCGGACCGGCCGTTTGGCCTTGGCCAGTCGCGCCGCGCACCACTCGGGCAAATCGTTCAGGTCCGCGCCGGGCCGGGGCACGACATAGGCCACCGGCACCTCGTCGCGGACCGGGTCGGGCTCCCCGAGCACGGCCGCCTCGAACACTCCGGGATGCTCGGCCAGCACCGCCTCGATCTCGACCACCGAGACGTTCTCCCCCGCCACCTTGAGCACGTCGCCGCCGCGCCCGGCGAAGAAGACGTTCCCTTCGGCATCGACCGTGCCGCGGTCGCCGGTGACGAACCACTCCTGCCGGCCAAGGGTACGGAAGGAGGCCTGGGTGGTCTCCGGTTCGTCGAGGTAGCCGGCGAAGATGGTGCGCCCGGGGACGCCCCGGACCAGGAGGTCGCCCTCCGAGCCCGGTGGGACGGGGTCGCCGGTGGCGGGGTCGGCGACGCGCAGTTCGCAGCCGAGCGTGACCTGCCCCATCGAGGCGGGCACCGGCGCGACCGCCCGGTTGGTCAGCACGGCCGGGATGGTCTCGGTCATGCCGTAGAGCTGGCGGGGACGGCAGCCGAGCAGCCGGGTCATCGCCTCGTACTGCTCGGAGGTGAGGTTCTGGGCGTACCAGCAGTGCGTCAGCCGCAGCCCGGGCACCGGCACGCCACGTGCGAGGATCATCCGCATCGGGGCGGCGAACAGGCTGGCGTGGGTGGCCTCGTGCCGGGCGGCCTGGGTCAGGAACCCGCTCGCGGAGAACGTGTGCATCAGTGCCACGCTCGCCCCGGCCGCGATGGCCGGCGCGAACGAGTAGTACTGGGCGTTCGCGTGGAACAGCGGCAGCACGACCAGGTATCGGTCGTCGCAGCGGAGCGCGGCGGCGGCCGCCATTACGTCGCCCGTGAACGCGTAGTTGGCCTGGGTGACCATCACGCACTTGGGCGCGGAGGTGGTGCCCGAGGTGAACATCAGGCCGAGCAGGTCATCCGGGTGGGGGGTCTCGGCCTCCATGGCGGGCCCGGACAGGACCTCCAGGGAGGTGTCGTCCTCGGAGACCTCGATGACCGGCACTCCCGCCCGGTCGGCCGCGGCGCGGTAGACCGGGGAACGTTGCGGGGCGCACACCCCGAGCCGGGCGCGGGTCCGCGTGAGCTGCACGGCCAGTTCCGGTGTGGCGGCTGAAGGGTCCGAGGCGACCATGGCCGCGCCCAGCCGGGCGCAGGCCAGCCAGAGCGCGACGAACGCCGGTGAGTTGCGCAGCGCCAGGCCGACCCGGTCCCCTGGGCCGACTCCCCGTGCGGCGAGGCCGCCCGCCACCCGTGTGACCAGCGCGTCGAATTGGCCGTAGGTCCATCGGGTCACCGTTCCGGATGGCCCCTCGAACAGCAGGAAGAGCGCGTCGTGCCGCGCGGTGACGGTGTCCCGCCACCGCACGGCGAACGTGGCCGGCATGGGGAGCGTCGCGGGGCGTTCGATCACTCCGCCGATCCATACCCGCCGCCGCCGGGCAGTTCGAGCCGTACGACGTCACCGGGCTGCAGGGTGATGCGAGCCTGGGTGCGGACTGGTTCGCCATTGACCAGGAACTTCCCGGTGGCGCCCGGTTCGCCGCCGAAGACCCCGAGCGGGCCGCGGACCAGCCGGCTGGTCACCGCGTTGAGGACCCACGGCGACGTGGAGTCGACGGTGAATTCGATCAGCTGGCCGAGTCCGCCCCGCTGCCGTCCGTTGCCGCCGGAACCGCGGCGCAGTTCCTTGCGCAGGAACCGGATCGGTGCCGACGCCTCCACGACCTCAACCGGGACGGCGGAGACGCCGGTGGGGTAGGAGGTGGCGGAGAGCCCGGCCTTGGTGGCCCGGGCGCCGACACCTCCGGCGTAGGTGAACATCGCGGTGATGAACGGCCGGCCATCGTCGTGGTGTCCGCTGACCTGCATGGTCCATACCGCGGCCGATCCTTCGGCCATCACCGCGTCCGGGAGTACGGCGGACATGGCGCCCAGCAGCGGCATGGGCAGGAACATCCCGACGACGTGCCGGGCCGTGCACGGCGACGGGGGTACCGCGTTGACGATGCTGCCTTCCGGCGCTTCCACCTTGATGGGTGCCAGCGATCCGGCGTTGTTGGGGATCTCCGGGTTGAGCAGGCTGCGCAGTGTGAACGTGGTGTAGGCGTGGGTGTAGTTCTTCACCACGTTGATGCCGTAGGGGCTGGCCCCCGAGGAGCCGGCGTAGTCGACGAGGATCTCGCCGGCGTCCGCGTCGATCTGCACGGACACGGCGATGGTGATCTCTGAGCCGTCCGCCAGGTCGAGTACGGAGGTGGCCTCGTAGGTGCCCACGGGCAGTTCCCGGATGGCCTTGCGGGTGGCTTCCTCCGACCGTTCGATGATCACATCGGCGAGGTCTTCGATGTCGTCGAGCCGGTAGGAGTCCAGCAGCGTCCGCAGCCGCTGGGCCCCCACCTCACCGGAGGCGATCTGGGCGTGCAGGTCGCCGGCCATGTGGGTGGGCTGCCGCACGTTGGCCAGGATGAAGTCCCAGACGGGTGCGGACCGCTCCCCCTTCACCATCAGTTTGGTGATGGGGATCCACAGTCCCTCTTCGAACACGTCACGGGCGCCGGCGCCGATGCCGTAGCCTCCGACGTCGGTGTGGTGGATCGTCGAGCCGAAGAACGCGACCACCCTGGCGCCCCGGAAGACCGGGACCAGCACGGTGACGTCGAGCAGTTGTCCGGCGGTCTTGTACGGGTCGTTGGTGATCAACACGTCGCCGGGTTCGAGGGAGTCGACGGGATACACCTCGAGGATGTGGCTTACCGCGATGGCCAGTGAGTTGATGTGGCCGGGCGTGCCGGTGACGGCCTGGGCGACCATCCGGGCCCGCCGGTCGAACAGCGCGTTGGCCAGGTCTCCGGCCTCCCGCACGATCGGGCTGAACGCCGATCGCTGGAGCGCCCGCGCCTGCTCGTTGACCGTGGAGATCAGCGAGCTCCACAGCACCTCAAGCTCGATGGAGTCGAAAGACCTGCTCATGAGGCGACCTCCCGGGTAGCGATGATCGAACCGTCGTCGGCGACGGTGCAGGACCAGCCGGACAGGATCACGGAGGTGGTCTCCCGTTCCTCGACCAGGGCGGGCCCGGCGAAGGTGTGCCCGGCGCGCAGGTCGGCACGGCGGTAGATCGACACGTCCATGGCGACGGTGTCGCGGCCGTACCGGGCGGCACGGGTGCCGTACGGTTCCGCCGGGCCCTCGGCGGCCGGGATGGAGGGGCTCTCGAAGCCGGGTGGCTCCGACCAGGCGGCGACCCGCCAGGTGACGACCTCGACGGGGATGCCGGTGATCCGCAGCCCGTAGACCTTCTCGTAGGCCTGGTGGAAGAGTTCGGCGGTCTCGTCCGGGGAGACCGGCCAGGTGTCGCCCTCGCCGACCCAGACGGTGATCTCGTTGCCCTGCCCGGCGTACCGGGCGTCCAGGCCGTACCGGAAACGCACGCCGGCGACGTCCGCGCCGGCGGCGGAGAGGATCCGCCGCCCCTCTTCGCGCATCTGTTCCAGCAGGGCGTCGCGGTCGGCGACGGTGTCCGGGGTGAGTGTGCGGACCATGCTGCGGGCCAGGTCGATACGGACGGGGCTGACGAGGGTGCCGAAGGCCGACAGGACGCTCGCGTTGACAGGGAAGATCACCCGGGGCGACTCCAGTAGCCCGGCCACCGCGCAGGCGTGCACCGGGCCGGCACCGCCGAACGCGATCAGGGAGACCCCTCGCAGGTCGATGCCGCGTTCGACCGCGTGCATGCGGGCCGCCGCCGCCATGTTCTGGTTGATCACCTCGTAGACGCCGACCGCGGCCTCGTCGATGCCGGTGCCCAGTCCCCCGGCGAGCGGCGCGAACGCGGCTCTGGCGGCGGCGAGGTCGAGTGGCATCTCGCCGCCGAGGAAGTACGCCGGGTCGAGCAGCCCCATGACGAGGTCTGCGTCCGTGGTCGCGGGCACTGTGCCGCCGCGCCCATAGCTGACCGGTCCCGGGTCGGCTCCGGCCGAGTCCGGGCCCACCTTGAGCAGGCCGAGCGCGTCGATCCTGGCCAGGCTCCCGCCGCCCGCGCCGATCTCGACCAGGTCCACCGACGGCACCGAGCAGGGATAGCCCGAGCCCTTCTTGAACCGGTAGACCCGGGCCACCTCGAACTCGGTGGTGAGCTCCGGCTGGTAGTCCTCGATCAGGCACGACTTGGCGGTCGTGCCGCCCAGGTCGAAACAGAACAGCCGCTCCTCGCCGAGGCGCCGGGCGTACCAGACCCCGGCGAGGGCGCCCGCGGCCGGGCCGGACTCGACCAGCCGGATCGGCACCTTGCGGGCGTCGGCGGCCGAGACGACGCCGCCGTTGGAGAGCATCATCAGGACCGACGCGCCGAACCCGGTGTCGGCCAGCCAGCGCTCCAGTTCGGTGAGGTAGGGGCCGATGACGGGCATGGTGGCGGCGTTACAGGCCGTGGTGATCATCCGCGGGTATTCGCGGAGTTGCGGGGTCACCTCCGACGAGGCGCAGACCGGCACTCCAAGCCGTTTGGCCAGGCCCTCCGCGGTGGCCCGCTCGTTCGAGGCGTCCGCGTAGGAGTTCAGCAGGCAGACCGCCACCGCCTCCACCTTCGCTTCGGCGAGCTGGCCGGCCAGCGCGTCCAGGTCGGCCTCGGCGGGCGCGCGGAGCACGCGGCCGGTGGCCGAGGTCCGCTCGTCCAGTTCGAAGACCAGTTCACGCGGGATCGGCGGGGCCGGGAACTCGATCTGCAGGTCGTACATGTCGTACCGGTGCTCGCTGCGGATCTCCAGGGTGTCCCCGAAGCCCCGTGTGGTCACCAGCGCGGCACGCCCGGTCTTGCCTTCGATGAGGGCGTTGGTGATGAGTGTGGTGGCGTGCACGATCGGGCGCTGGATGTCGCCGGGCGCGACGCCGGCCTTCGCCAGTGCGGACATGAGGCCCTCGCGGACCCCGCCGAGGGGCGCCGCAGGGGTGGTGAGCGTCTTCTCCACCACGACGTTCCCGGAGTCGGCGTCCAGCAGGACGACGTCGGTGAAGGTGCCACCGATGTCGACGGCGAGCCGCCAGTCGGTCATGCGGTGCCTCCGTGCACGGCGGCGCGCAGCCGCTCGACCATCTGGCGCGGTTTCTCCGAGCCCCAGACGTTGCGGCCGAACGCGACTCCGGCCGCCCCGGCGCGGACGACGCCCTCGGCGAGGGCGACCGCCTCGTCCTCGGTCTTCATCTTCGGGCCGCCCAGTGCCACGACCGGCGCCGGGCACTGCGCCACCACGGCGGCGAATTCCTCGGCCGGTCCGGGGCAGACGGTCTTGATGATGTCCGCGCCCAGCTCGACACCGATCCTGGCCGCCCGCGCGACACTCTCGGTGGTCCACGGCACGGCCCTGCCCCAGCCGCCGGGGATCATCTCGGCCATCACCGGCAGGCCGAGCACTTCGCACTCGGCACAGAGCCGGGCCAGTCGCTTGAGCGACAGGTGCTCGTCGGGGGCACCGGGGAAGGCCAGGACGACGACGCAGTCCGCGCCGATCCTGGCGGCGTGCTCGGCGCCGTACAGCAGGTCGTTGAGGTCATCGGCCGGCATGTCGCCGAGTTCGGAGGAGCCGCCGTCGACCCGGAGCACCAGCCCGGCCTGGGCGAACTCCGCCGCGTATTCGCGGGCCAGGTGCCAGGTGGCGAGCACCCCGTCGGGGCGGCCCGCGGCGATCTCGTGCATGGGCTCGCCGAGTGGCGGGCCTGCGCCCATGTAGGCGGCGTGGTCGATGGCGACGAAGAGGGCCCGGCCGTCGGTGCCGAACATGCGGTTCATGCGGCGGAGTTTGGCCGCTCCGATAGCGGAGGGGGACACGTGTTTCCTTTCGGTGGTCAGCTTGAGGGGGCGGTCTGCCGGGCGAAATCGGCACCGTCCCAGTAGTCGACGCGGTGGGCGAGCAGGCCGGCCTCGACGCGGATCCGGAACATGCCGCGGATCAGCACCGGGGTGCCGCGCAGGCGGAAGGTCATCCGGTATGCCACGGCGGCCCGGTCGCCTTCGACGATGAGGTCTTCGACCTCGTAGCGAAGGTCCTCGAACTCGCTGAGGAATCCATCGAGGGCGGTCCGGTACGCGTCGCGGCCGCGCAGGCTGCGGCCGGCCGCCGAGGTGTGCTCGTTGTGGAAGTCCGGGCTGACGCAGGCGGCTATCCGGTCGGCGTCACCGGTGTTGAGCGCGGCGACGTACCGTTCGACCGCCTCCAGGGTCAGGTCCGGCCCCACAGCTTGCGAACTTCCTCGAAGACCTGCTGGTTGTGGGAGATCTCGATGACGTTGCCGTCGGGGTCCTTCAGGGCGCAGATGTAACCGACGGGGGGTGGCATGTCCATCGGTTCCCAGTGCAGGCAGCCCAGTCCCCTGGCGCGTTCGGCGATGGCGTCCACGTCCGAGCGGTTGGGCACCTCCATGCCCAGGTGCGCGAAGGGGGACAGCTGCGGCTGCTGCTTTCCCTTGTCCTTGGCGAACTCGACCAGGACGAGCACGAACGGTGTCTCGACCTGCTTGTCGTTGGACAGCCAGGCGTTGCGGCCTGCCTCGTCCTGATGGGTGGCGACCACGACAAGCGGTGTCATGGTCGTGTAGAACTCGATGGCGGCGTCCAGGTCGCTTGAGGGCAGCGCGATGTGCGTCCAACGCGCCTCGGTGAGCTTGGTCGGCACGGCTTCTCCTCTTCTTGGGTGTCTAGTCGGCGAATTCGTCGGGGGCCAGGGGCGTGGCCGCGTCCTGGCGGATGAGCCGCATCATGTGCTGGGCGCGGCCCTCCCATGTGCTGGGCGGGCCCACCCGGTAGAACGGCGAGCGGAGGTTCTCCATCAGGATGGTCACCATGTCGGTGTCCTCCTTGTTGGTCTGCTCCAGGTTGGCGAGCTCCCGATCCTGCAGCTCGATGTCCTCGGTGAGGCCGTAGATCCGCGAGACCAGCCGGGTCTTGTCGGGCGCGATCGGGTCGGCCCGCACCATGATCAGCTGGGAGGCGTACGGGAGCGGGGTGAGGGTGGGGTAGACGAAGTCGGCGTAGCTGCCGCGCAGGTCCTCTTCGGCCAGGTCGGTGCGGCCCTGCGACATGTCGAAGCTGTCGGCGTGTGGCTTGTAGCCGCTGGTCGTACGGCCCTCGAACCGGACGATCGTGTCCATCTGCTTGCGGACCTTGTTGAGCCGCCGGTGCACGAACCGCACGTGGTAGTCGTCGTTGGAGTTCTCGACGAAGACCTTCCAGTTCATCGGATAGGTCTGGTCGAGCTCCCGGTGGTAGCGGCGGAAGTCCTGGATGCCGTACTGCTGGTAGCGGGGCAGCAGTGGAGCGATCCACTCCTCGAACGGCGGCGTCTTGTGGGACAGGCAGCCGAACACCAGCTTACCGAAGGCGACCTTGATCCGGATCGGTACCAGCCCGTACTGCTCCTTGGGGAAGTCCGGGCCGTACATCCGGTCCATATCGGGGATGCTGAGCAGCGTCCCGTCCAGTCCGTAGGTCCAGGCGTGGTACGGGCAGGCGAACGCCTTGCAGTGCCCGGCCGGTTCGAAGGCCACTCCGGACGCACGGTGCCGGCAGTTGTTGAGGAAGCCCAGGACCTCGCCGTCGTCCTGTCGTACCGCGAGGACCTGCTGGGAGCCGATCCGGCCGGTGATGTAGTCGCCGGGGCTGGTCAGATCCTCGGTATCGCCCAGCCACACCCAGGAGCGCGCGAAGACACGCACCATCTCCAGATCGAACAGGTCCTGGTCGAAGACCTCCCAGGGCTGCAGCATGTCGCTGGGCAGCGGTGGCTCGACGAGCCCGTCCGACTCCCGCGCCCATCGCTGCTGCCGCTGGACGATCCGGTCGTACAGGGTCTGCTCCAGCACTGCCATCTGGTCTGCGAGCATTACCGCCTCCCGTCTGCCGTGCCGATGATTGCGATGTTCGGACGCTATGTCGGCGATGGCGGGGGGTGACATGTGCCCACAGCACGATTATCGGCCGTCGTGGCTGCTTCCCCGCCACATCGGCGTTGCCGGGCCTGGCGTGGCACGCTGCGGGAATGGCTATCGACTACCGGTCACTGGGGCGTACGGGCATGCGGGTGAGCCCGCTCTGCCTGGGCACGATGATGTTCGGCGCCTGGGGCAACACCGACCAGGACGAGTGTGTGCGGATGGTGCACGCGGCGGTGGACGCCGGCATGAACGTCATCGACACCGCCGACGTGTACGCCTTCGGCGAGACCGAGGAGATCGTGGGGCGGGCGTTGCGCGGGCGGCGCGATCAGGTGGTCCTGGCCACCAAGTTCGGCAATCCCATGGGCGGAGACCCGAACCGGCAGGGGAACTCCCGCCGCTGGATCACGCGGGCGGTCGAGGACAGCCTGCGCCGGCTGGGCACGGACTGGATCGACCTCTACCAGGTGCACCGCCCCGACCCCACGACCGACATCGACGAGACCCTGTCCGCGCTGTCGGACCTGGTGCGGCAGGGCAAGGTGCGGGCGATCGGCACCTCGGTGTTCCCCGCCGAGCAGCTCGTCGAGGCGCAGTGGGCCTCCTCGCTGCGGGGCCGGGAGCGATTCTCCACCGAGCAGCCGCCCTACTCCCTGCTGGCCCGGCAGTCGGAGGCGGCCGTCCTGCCGGCCTGTGAGCGGTACGGGCTGGGCGTGCTGGTGTTCAGCCCCCTCAACGGCGGCTGGCTGACCGGCAAGTACACCCGTTCCGGGGCGGCGCCCGCCGACTCACGGGCGGAGCGCAACGCCGAGCACTTCGACTTCCGGGCGCAGGAGGTACGGTCTCGCAAACTCGACGTCACCGAGGCCGTCCGTGACCTCGCCGCGGAGTCCGGGCTCTCGATGATCCACCTGGCCCTGGGCTTCGTGCTCGCCCACCCCGCCGTCACCTCGGCGATCATCGGCCCGCGCACCATGGCCCAGCTGGAGAGCCAGCTCGGCGCCTGGGACGTACGGCTCGACCCGGACGTCCTGGACCGCTTGGACAAGCTCGTTCCGCCCGGCACCAACCTCAGCCCCGACGACGCGGGCTACACCCCGCCGCCCCTGACCGACCCGTCCCTGCGCCGCCGCCCCTGACCAGCCCGCCGATCTTGAAGTTGGAGCCCCTTCAACCAGGTTGAGGCACATCAAGATCGGCGGGGTGGCTCCGCGCGGGTGGATCTTGAAGGTCGGGGTTTGGCCGCCGGTGCCGCAGGGCCTGCCTGCCGGTTCCCCGTTTTCTGTCCGACCCTGGGCCTACGGTGGTGGCCAGTGGTTGGCGGGTCGGCTGGGAGCTGGGAGGGCGGGGTGGTCGCGGTGGGTGGTCTACGGGCGATCAAGCCGTCGTTCGTGGTACCCGGCCCGTGCGGGGTGGCGATCCGGACCCGGTTGCGGGTCACGGCGGCCGAGGAGAAGGTGTTGTGTGAGGTCGGCGCGGCATGCCCTGACTCGCCTGCTGCACTGGGCGTCCCGGTGCGGGGCGGTCGCCATTGTGGTCGAGGATCTCGACTTCGCCGACAGCAAGACCCGGGAAAAGCACGGCCGGAACACAAGGTTCCGGCAGGTGATCTCCCGGTTCCCCACCGGCAGGTTGCGGGCCCGATTGGTGTCGATGGCCGCCGAGGCCGGGGTCGCGATCGTCGCCGCCGACCCCGCCTACACCAGTAGGTGGGCAGCCGGCACTGGCAGGCCCCGACCAGCACCACCCTCAGGAAGACTTCCCGGCACGAGGCGGCAAGCATCGTGATCGGGCGGCGCGGCCAGGGGTTTGCGGCCCGGCGTCGGGCGTCACCGCCCCCACACCACCAGAGCGATGGTGTGAGGCCTCGGAACGCCCAGACCAGACCAGACAACCCCGGACGTGAGGAAACCCGTCCCCCGGTGACCGGACCACGCGCACGACGCGCGGCGCCACCCGGGACGCGAAAACGGGCGACCAGGCCACCCAGAACCGTTCGGGATGGCCGCACCGAGCAGGACTCACTCCCGCTCAGTGGATAGGAACGGTCAGTCACTGCTCTCGGCCGACCAGATGACGATCTGGTTGCCCCAGGGATCCAGGAACGAGGCGTGCCAGCCCTTGAACTCCTCCCACCAGGCCTGCTCCCAGAGCGCGGTGGCGCCGAGGATGACGGCCTTGTTGAGGTACTCACCGGGCGAGGCGTCGACCAGGATGTAGGTACGGGTCCCCAGGCCCGAACGGGGCTGGGGCGTCTTCGGGGCCGGGTCGGGCACCTGGTCGGCCTCGCCGAACAGCCCCAGGTGCAGGCCCTCCCCGGGCACGATCTGGTGGAAGACCCCGGCCGGGCGGCCGTTGATCTGCCATCCGAACAGTTCCTGGTAGAAGGTCGCCGCAGCCTCCGGATCAGAGGTAGGCAGGTCGACGAAGACGAGCGTGTTGGCCATGTGCGGTTCTCCTCGATAGCTATTCGGCAGGAATGTAGTAGGTGCCCTTGTCGCGCCAGAGCACGATCTCGGCGCCCCATGGGTCGCGGAAGGCGGCGTACCTGGCGCCGAACTCCGCCCAGGGCTTCTCCTCCCACAGCACGGTGGCGCCCAGTTCCACGGCTCGGGCGAGAAAGACGGGCGGCTCGTCGACCATCACGTAGACCCGGGGCACCGGGCCGGTGACCGGACGTTCCTCCCGGTGCATGCCCAGGTTGGGCTTGACGCCGGGCAGGATCTCGTGGAACTGCCCGGCTGGGCGGCGGTTGTAGGTCCAGCCGAACAGGTCGGCGTAGAAGACGGAGGTCGCCTCCGGGTCGGGGGTGGGCAGATCAACGAAGATCATCGGATTGGGCATGGGTCTCCTCCGGTTGGCGTAGCTCGGCGGCGTCCCCGAGCGCGACGAAGCGCTGGTAGGCCCGCCGGTAGACGGGATCGGGTTCGGGGTGGACGACGGTCACCGCGGGCCGCGGCCAGTCGCCGGAAGAACCGGTGCCGGGCGGCGGCCACCAGCCCGCACCGGCGCCCGCGGCGAGGGCGGCGCCGTAGGCGGCCAGGTCGGTCTCGGCGGGCACCTCGACCGGGACCTCCAGGACGGCGGCCTTGATGGCGCACCACAGCGGACTGCGGGCGGGGGCGCCGGCGCAGACGAGCACGTCCAGCCCCACACCCTGGGTGCGCAGCTCCGCAGCGATATGCGCCAGCCCGTAAGCGGCGCCCTCCAGTGCCGCGCGGGTGATCTCTCCCGGCCCGGATGAGGTGCTCAGCCCGGAGATCTCACCGCGCAGTTCCCGGTTCCAGCGGGGCGCCCGCTCACCTTCCAGATAGGGCAGGACGAGCACGTCACCCGCCCCGGGCGGGACCTCGGCGGCGGCCGCCAGCAACTCGGTCACCGGGCGCCCGGTCAGCGTTTGCAGCCATTCGAGCATCAGCCCGTGGCCGCTCACCGGGCCGCCGACCACGTCGACCCCGGCGGCCGCGCTGCGCAGCGCGTACATCCCGGCGTTCCCGGCCCCGGCGGTGACCGCGACGGCGAGGCCCCCGGTGCGCCCGCCCGGGTCCAACGCGCGGCCCGGGGTGTCGACGCCCGCCGCCCAGATGGCGAGGTAGGCGTCCTGGGCTCCGGCGATCAGAGGAATCCCGGAGGGCAGCCCGTGGCTCCCGTCGGTGACACCGACACACGCTCCGGTGGCCGCGACCGGGCCGTACCCGAGCAGCTCGGGGTCGCCGGGCCAGCGCGACTGCGCGGATCCGGCCCCTAGACGGGCGGACAGCCAGTCATAGACCTGCACGGGGACCAGGTCCGGCCCCCGCTCGGTGCGCAGCAGCTCGGCCTGGGTCAGGTGCTGCTCCTCCGGGGTCCCGGTCACCCCAGCCGGATGCCGGCAGGTGACCGCGAGGCCACCACCGTCCGGCACGGTGGTCGGGCTCTGGCCGCCGAGGCTCAGCGCGGCGGGCCGCCGGGCGCCCGGCACCTCCCCGGCGAGCAGGTCGAGCGCCCGCACCACCCCTGCCAGCCAGCCTTCCGGCTCGGCCCGCCCGTCCGGCCAGCTCTCCGCACCCGGATATGGGCCGCGGGCACTGCCCAGCACCCGGCCGTCCGGGTCGAGTGCGAGGGCCCGTGCGGAGTTGCTGCCGAGGTCGACCCCGACGGCGACGGGCGCGCTCATCCGAGCGGTCATCCGACCAGGACGCGGTAGACCGGTGTGTTCGCGGCGAGATCCAGCGCCTTGCCGACCTCGTCCAGGGCGAAGCGCGCGGTCACCAGGGCATCGAGGTCCTCGCCGATACGCCCCGAGGCGATCAGCGCGGCGGCCCGCTGCCAGTCCTCCGGCTCCTGGCTGTAGGCGCCGAGCAGGGTCAGCTCGTGGTGGTGCAGATCGTCCGGGGAGACGGTGGCGCCGACGCCCTTGGGGAACGCCCCGTACAGCACGACCGTGCCGCCGTCGTCGCACATCTCCAGCGCGGCCTCCAGCACGCCGGGTGCCCCGGCGGTGACGAAGACCAGATCCTGCTTGCCCCCCTGCTCTATCGCCTTCTCTGGGGAGGCGGCCCAGGCTGCGCCGGCGGCGAGGCCCTCGGCCAGCCGGTCCGGGCTGAGGTCGACCAGCCCGCACCGCGCGCCGTCATGCCTGGCCAAGGCCAGGTGCAGCCGGCCCATGTACCCGGCGCCGACGATCGCCACCCGGTCGGCGGCCCGCAGCCCGCCCAGCCGCAGTGAGTGCGCGACACAGGCGAGCGGCTCGCCCATGGCGGCGTGCTCGATGGGCGCGGGCCCGGTGCCATACGCCTGCTTGGCCTTGACCCTGACGTAGTCGGCGAGGCCCGCCCCGAAAGAAAGAGTGCCGTCCGACAGCTCACCGCCCTGCGGCTGCTTGCAGAGCGCGCTGCGCCCGCGGCGGCAGGACGTACAGACGCCGCAGCGGGTCAGCAGGTCGACGGTGACGGTATCGCCGACCTGCGGCGCACCGGGCAGCCCGGCGACGGCCTGCCCGACCTCGGTCACCCGGCCGGCGACCTCGTGGCCCGGCGCCACCGGGTAGATCTTCTTGATGCCCAGGTACAGGCGGCGTTCCATCGTGCACAGCCCGGTGGCGCCCACCTGGACGACCACCTCGTCGGGGCCGGCGACGGGGGTCGGCTCCTCGCGCAGGTCGACCTCGCCCGGTCCGGTGACTACGGCGACTCTCATCAGCGTGAACTCCTATCTGGATCAGTGAGACGGGATCAGCGGCCACCGGTGCGGCACGGTGAGCCCGGCGCGTTTCAGCAGGTCTGTGGAGGCCTCTTGGGCGGTTCGGCGCAGGTCCGCCTCGTCGACGGTGACGCAGACGTGATCGCGCACGACCAGCCGCCCGTCGACCAGCACGTCCCGGACACAACGGCCGTCGGCTGACCAGATGAGCTGGTGAGCGATGTCGCCGCGGGGAATCCACTGCGGTCCGGTGGCGTCCAGCACGGCCAGGTCGGCGAGCTTGCCCTCTTCAAGCGAACCGATCCGGCCGGCCATGCCGATCGCCTCGGCGCCGCGGATGGTGGCCAGCTCCAGCGCCTCGTGGGCGCCCAGCCGGGTCGGGTCGGCGGCGGAGTCCTTGGCGATGCCCGCGGCGGCGGCCGCCGCCCGCAGGATGTCGGCGGAGTCCCCCGCGTTACCCGAGTCGCAGCCGAGAGCGAGCCGGCCGCCGCGCTCGAGGATCTCGGCGTGCCGCCCGGCGATCGAGACGCCCTGACCGAGCCGCAGATAGGCCCAGGGGCAGTACGCGATGGCGGTCCGGCTGCGCAGGACGGCGTCGACCTCGGCGTCGTCCAGCCAGACGGCGTGCCCGAGCAGCAGCCGCGGGCCGAGCACGCCGAGGTCGTCAAGGTGCTCGATCGGGCGGCGGCCGGACCGTTCCAGGTAGTGGTCCACGTCCGCGCTGCCGGGCGACATGTGCAGGGTCATCCCGGTGCCCGCCGACCGGGCCAGCTCGGCCGCGCCGGCGAGCAGCTCGTCGGAGGCGAGCCCATGGCCGACCAGGGTGACCCAGCCTTCCACCATCCCACCGGGCGGGAAGCATTCCAGCAGGTCGCGGAGCCGATCGAGCACCTCGTCCGCCGGCGCCGCGTAGGGGCCCTCGGGCACGTCCCAGCCCCAGGTGCCGATCGTGCCGCGTACCCCGGTCGTACGCATCCCGGCGGCGACCCTGTCCGGGTGGGCGACGGTGCCGGCCTCGACGAGGGTGGTGACGCCGTTGCGGAGGTTCTCGACGCAGCACAGCAGCGCGGCCAGCTCGTCATCGTCGGGGGTGTGCGCGGCGTGCAGCGGTACCGCCCAGCCGAACACCGAGTCGCCGGGCGGCAGGTCGTCGGGGATGCAGGCGCGGGCCAGCGGATCACCGGTGAGGTGCTGGTGGGCGTTGACCAGGCCGGGGATGACCACGCAGTCGCGGGCGTCCAGCTCGGGCGTGCCGGGGAAGCGCGCCCGCAGCGCGCTCGTCGAACCCACGGCCGTGATCCGGTCGCCGCTGACCGCGACGGCACCGCCCACCAGCACCTCTCGGGCCGGGTTCATGGTGACCACGTCCCCGCCGGTGACCAGGATGTCCATGCGATCGAAAGGTACGGCGCGGATCCGCGCTGCACATGCGGCCCGGAGCACAACAGCCGCCGGTTTGTCCATGCCCCTGACACAGTGCCCCGCCCCGCGAAGGTCACCACGCTGGATGTCACCACGTAGAAGGAGGGGACGCATGCGTTTCGACCCGGCATGGCTCGACACCGATCCGCTGCCGCAGCTCATCGGCGGCAGGGAGTCACGCGAAGGCCCGGCGCGCCCCATCCTCGACCCGTCCACCGGCACGTCGCCGGGGTCGTACGCCGAGGCCACGCCCGAAGAGGTCGAGGCGGCGATCTCCGCCGCCCGCCGTTCGTTCGACGGGGGCGAGTGGCGGCGGCTGCCCGGCGCCCGGCGGGCCGAGGTGCTCGAGGCGGCGGCCGTCGCGATCCGTGCCGACGCCCAGCGGCTGGCCGCGCTGGAGGCCCTGGACACCGGCAAGGCGATCGGCGGCGCGCTGACCAACGACGTGTACGAGGCGGCCAACGCCTTCTCCTATGCGGCGGCGCTGGCCCGCACCCTGCACGGCGACGTGCGGCGGTCGTCGTTCCCGCCGGAGTTGCTGCCCGGCGGTGGCCCCGAGGTGCTGACCATGCGCCTCGGTGAGCCGGCCGGGGTGGTCGCCGAGCTGCTGCCCTGGAACGGGCCCCTGATGACCGGCGGTCAGCGCATCGCCATGGCGCTCGCGGCGGGCTGTTCGATCGTCGCCAAGCCGCCCGCCGACGCGGTGATCTCGGTCGTCGAGCTGGGTCGTCTGCTCACCCGGTGCGGCCTTCCGGAGGGGGTCCTCAACGTGGTGCTCGGCCCGGGGAGCACGGTCGGCGAGCAACTGATCCGCGATCCGCGGATCGACCTCATCAGCCTGACCGGCGGGGTGGACACCGGGCGGCACGTCATGGAGGTGGCGGCCCGGAACCTCACCCCGGTCCACCTCGAGCTGGGCGGCAAGTCACCGGTCGTGGTCTTCGCCGACGCCGATCTGGACGAGGCCGCGGGCTGGGCGATGATGGCCGCGTTCGTGAACATGGGCGAGGTCTGCGTGGCCGGCAGCCGGCTGCTCGTCGAGTCCTCGGTCTACCAGGAGGTGGTGCGGCGGGTCGCCGAGGCGGCGGCGGGCCTGCCCATCGGCGACGCCCTCGACCCGGGGACCTTCATCGGCCCGCTCATCAACGAGCGGCACGCCGACCGGGTGCGCGGGTTCGTGGATCGCGCGATCAAGGGCTCCGACGCGCAGCTGGTGGGCGACCCTCAACTGCCGGAAGGGTTGCAGCCCACCTATGTGCCGCCGACCGTGCTCGGCGGAGTCCGTGCCGGCAGCGAGATCGAACAGCAGGAGGTCTTCGGCCCGGTGCTCGCCGCGCTGCCCTTCTCCTGCGAGGAGGAGGCGGTGGCACTGGCCAACGGCACCCAGTACGGCCTGAACGGCACCGTCTTCACCCGGGACCTGGAACGGGCGTTCCGGATGGCCGGGCTGCTGGACTGCGGTGAGGTCAACATCAACTGCCACTTCGCCCCGGACATGAACGGCGGTCGCGGCGAGCCCCGCAAGGCCAGCGGCCATTCCCGCACCGGCATCGACGCCTACCTCCGCACCAAGGCCGTCAACATCCGCCTCTGACAACGACCTGTAACCGAGGTCGCCTGCTTGCCGGTCGAGTGTGCTCTCACATCAAGATCGGCGGGTTTGGAGGAGCTAGGCCGGCCGCGACGCCCACGGCGAGCACCGCGAGCGCATCCACGACCGTCAGGGGATCAGCAGTATTTTGCCGAAGGCGTCCCCGCTCTCCAGGCGGGCATGCGCGGCGGCGGCCTCGCCGAGCCCGTAGACGGAGTCGGCGACCGGCTTGCATCCGGCGGTCCAGTACCACGAGAGCATCCGGCCGAACTCGGCCGTGCCGTACGACTCCGCCCCGATCAGCGTGATGCCGCGCCGGAAGGCGTCGACGAGGTCGAGAGAGACATGCGTGCCGGTGGTGTTGCCGCAGAACACCAGCCGGCCGCGGAGCCGGAGCGAGGCCAGCGAAGCCTCGAACAGCGCGGGCCCGACGTGGTCGAAGACGAGGTCGGCGCCGCGTCCGCGGGTCAGTTCGCGGACCGTCGCGGCCAGGTCCTGGGTGCGGTGGTCGATCAGGTGCGGGACGCCGATCCCGGCCATCCGGCGCAGCTTGTCGGGCGACCCGGAGGTGACGATGGCGGTGGCGCCGAGGCGGGCGGCGATCTGCGCGGCGGCGATCGACAGTCCGCTGCCGGCGCCGTGGATCACGACGGTCTCGCCGGAACGCAGGCCGCCCTTCACCACCAGCGCCTGCCAGGCGGTTCCGTACACCGTCGGCAGGCCCGCGGCCTCCTCGTAGGAGACGCCGTCCGGGATGGCGTGGACATGCTGCGCCGGTACGGCGAGGAGTTCGGCGTAGCCGCCCTGCCGGTTACCGCCGACGATCTCCATTGAGCCACAGAACGTGTCGTCTCCGGCCCGGCAGAGTTCACAGCGGCCACACGGCAGCGCCGGGTTGACCACGACCCGCTCCCCCACCCGCCGAGCAGCCGAGGCACCGGCCGCGACGATCTCACCGGCCACGTCCATCCCCGGCACGTGCGGCAGAGTGAAGCCCGGCAGCAGCCCCGGGCCGCGCCGCTGCAGCAGGTCGAGCCGGTTGAGCGCGGCTGCCCGGACCGCCACCAGCACCTCGAGGGGTCCGGGTGCGGGATCGGGGAGCACGGCGGCGCGCAGCACTTCCGGCCCGCCGTGCTCGGCGTGAACGATGGCTTTCACGTGATCCCCCGGATGAACGGAGTGCCCAGCGCGGCGGGGCCGTGCCGGCCCTTGGCGAAGACCAGCATCGCGATCAGCGCGAGCAGGTAGGGCGCGGAGATGAGCAGTTGCGGGTTGAGGGCGTAGCCGAGCGCGGGCAGCGCCAGCCGGAGCGCGTCAGTGGCGCCGAACAGCAGGCAGCCCGCGAGTGTGCCGCGGAGCGTCCAGCCGCCGAAGATGACCGCGGCGATCACGATGTAGCCGCGGCCGGCCGTCACGTTCTGGTTGAAGCTGCCGACCTCGCCGACCGTCAGATAGGCGCCGCCCAGCCCGGCCAGCAGCCCACAGACCAGCAGGGCCTGACGGCGTCGCTTGTTGACGTCGACGCCGCTGACGTCGGCGGACTGCGGGCTCTCCCCGGCGGCCCGGATCTCCAGGCCCCACCGGCTGCGCCGCACCAGCCACCAGACGAGCGGCACGACCGCGAGGAGCAGGTACGCGGGCCAGCGGTGCGCGAACAGCACGGGCCCGAGGAGGGGCAGGTCCGACAGCACGGGAATGTTCAGGGTGTCGACCTGGTGAGGTGTGGCCTTCGACGACTCGTTGAGGAAGCTGGTCAGGCCGAGCACCAGCACGTTGAGGGTGAGCCCGACGACGTAGGTGTTGACGGCCAGCCGGTGGCTGAAGTTGCCGTGCACGAACGCGACCGCCAGCCCGGCGGCGATGCCGAACAGCAGCCCGAGACTCGCCGAGCCGGTGGCCGACGCCCCGGCCACCGCGCAGAACGAGCCGCCCAGCATCATGGCCTCGACCGAGATGTTGAGCGTCCCCGCGCGTTCGGCGACGTACTCCCCCACCGCGGCGAAGGCCAGTGGCAGGCTCAGCCGTACCGCGCTGGACGCGATCAGTTCGAGATCGTTCATCCGCTCACCTCCCCGCCGCGGCGGCGCGGGCCGCTGCCCTGCCGCGCTGGAACCGACGGGCCTCCTGGAACGCCACGGGGAACACCGCGGCCAGAACCAGAAGGGCCGTCATCATCGACACCAGATACCGGGGCACCCCGGTGGAGGCGAGGAAGCCGCCACCTGCGCGCAACCCGCCGAAGAACAGCGCCACCGGCACGGCGAACGCCGGGCGGTTGCGCGCCATGAGCGCCACAAGGAGCCCCTCCCAGCCGACGTTGTCGGCGAACCCATCCTGGATCCGGTACGAGCTGCCGGTCAGCATGACCCCGCCGGCCAGACCGGCGAAGGCGCCGGACAGCACCACCGCCCCGGTGCCGAGCAGGGCCGCCCGGACGCCCGCGCGGCGCGCGGCCGTGGGATTGTGGCCGAGCATCCGCAGCCGGAATCCCCAGCGCCCGTACCGGAGCGCCAGCGCGGCCAGGAGGGTGAGCGCGAGCGCGACGAAGACGCCGGTGCCGACGTTCAGATCCGGGTACGAGCCGAGCCGGGGCAGCCGTTCACTCGAAGGCAGCAGGTCGGACTCCGGGATGAGCGTCTGGCCGGAGACCGCCGTCTCCTGGAGGAGGTACGGCCTGCTCACCGCGAACGAGACGACCTGCATGGCCACGAAGACCAGCAGCAGCGAGCAGATGACGACGTCGACCCTGCGCCAGTAGTAGAGCAGGCCCGCGATCCCGGCCCAGGCCGCGCCGCCGGCCGCCGCCCCGCAGAGCGCGGCGACGAGCACCAGCGGCCCCGGCCCCGGGCAGTACATCGCGATCGCCGCGCCGGTCATCGCGCCGATGACCAGCTGTCCCTCCTGCCCGATGTTGAAGATGCCGGCCTGGGTGCAGATGATCGAGCCCATGGCGACCAGCAGCAGCGGGGCGGCCTCGTCGATCGTGAGGCCGATCGACGCGCCGCCCTGCAGACTGCCCTGGTAGAGCGCCAGGAGGGTGTCCCAGGCGGAGTAGCCACTGACGGTCACGAGCACGGCGACGAGCAGCAGGGCGCCACCCAGCGAGGCGGCGTAGAGCCCGAGAGTGGCGCCCCAGCCGGACGACCGGGGAAACCTGACTCCGGCGAACGAAGCGGTGGCCTGGGTCATGCGGCCTGTCCCCCCATCATCAGCCCGAGGCGTTCGACGTCGACCTCGGCGCGGTTCATCTCCCCGACCACGGCGCCCCGGTGGATCACCGCGACCCGGTGCGCGAGGGTGAGGATCTCCTCCAGCTCCGTGGAGATCAGCAGCACCGCGATCCCGCTCTTCGCGGCATCGTAGACGCGCTCGGTCAGGTATTCGATGGCGCCGACGTCCAGTCCCCGGGTGGGCTGTGCGACGACCAGAACCTTGGGGTCGCCGGCCAGCTCGCGGGCGAGCACGACCTTCTGCTGGTTGCCGCCTGACAGCAGCCGCATGGGGGTGTCCGGTGACGGCACCGAGATGTCGAACTCGCGGATCAGGCCCTCGGCGTGGGCCCTGAGCCGGCGTGGGCTGACGAAGCCCCGCCCCGACACGCGGCCGAGGTCGGCGAGCACGAGGTTCTCCCCCACGCTCATGTCCAGGACGCACCCGGACACGTGCCGGTCCTCAGGGACGACCCCGACTCCGGCCGCGTGCATGGCACCGGGGCGGCCCGGCGGCACCGCCGAGCCGCACACCTCGACCGAGCCCCGGTCGAGTTCCAGCAGGCTGGACAGCAGGTCGCCGACCGCCGTCTGCCCGTTGCCCTCGACCCCGGCGAGGCCGAGGATCTCCCCGGCCCGGACCTCCAGCGACAGGCCGCGCAGCAGCGGCCGCCCGTCCGGCGCGGTGGCGTGCGCGTCGGTGATCCGCAGCCGTACCTCATCGGCGACCGCCCGATCGGCCGTGGGTGAGACCAGGGCGTCCAGGGTGCCGACCGCCGAGGCGGCGGTCCATTTGGACAGTTCCCGGCCGACCATCTCGCGGGCGAGTTCACGGACGTCGGTGGCCGCGGTCTCGCGCCGGCCGACGACCGCGCCTCCCCGCATGATCGTCACCCGGTCGGTGGCGTGCACGATCTCGTCCAGCTTGTGGCTGATCAGGATGACGGTCTTGTCCTCGTCCCGGACCGCGCGGCGCAGCACGGTGAACAGCTCCCGGGACTCGGCGAGCGTGAGCATCGACGTGGGCTCGTCCAGGATGAGCAGCGAGGGGTCGCGCCGCAGGCACTTGATGATCTCGACGCGTTGCCGCTGCCCGGTCGACAGGTCCGCGACCCGGGCGTCCGGATCGACCTCGAGGCCGTACCGTTCGCCGACCTCGCGGACCAGCCGCCGGGACCGGTCCCGGTCGACGCCGCGGCGTTCACCGAGGGTCACGTTCTCCCAGACCCTCAGCGCCGGCACCAGGCTGAAGTGCTGGTGCACCATGGAGATTCCCGCCTGGGCGGCGACCAGCGGGTCGGTGATGGCGGTCGGTCGACCGTTCACCAGGATCCGCCCGGTGTCCGCCATGACCAGCCCGAGCAGGATCTTCATCAGTGTGCTCTTGCCCGCGCCGTTCTGGCCGAGCAGCCCATGGATCTCGCCACGATCCACGGTCAGCCCGACACGGTCGCAGGCGACCACCTTGCCGAAGCACTTGGTGACGTCCTGCATCTGCACGGCCGGGGCCGCGGCGGTGACCGCCGCGGCGCCCGTGATCCCGGATGTCATGTCCCGCAGCTCACTTCGCGGCGGAGATGACGCTGTCGACGTTCAGCTTGCCGCTGCCCATGTCCTTCATGACCTGGTCGAGCTGCTGCTGCTGGTCGCCCTGCGGCTGACAGAACTTCACCGTCGGCACCGGGTCCTTGCCCAGGTGGAAGGCCCGGGCCTCACCCATCTTCAGGGTGCCGGCCTTGAAGTCCTGCAGTGACGCGGCGAAGTAGGCGCCCGGGCTGAAGATGACCGAGATCGCGTACTTGGCGGTCGGGTCGGTGCACCGGTCGGTACCCGGGGTGAGCACCGGCACCTTCGCCGCGTTGGCCAGGGCGGTCACCGCGTCGGTGGCCCCTCCGAGGTAGGGGTAGAGGATTTTCACGCCCTTGCCGAGCTGGGCCCGTGCGGCCTCCTTGGCCTTGGCCGAATCGTCGAAGTCGCCGGTGTAGGTGGTGATCACCTCGGCGCCTGGGACGACGGCCTTCAGCCCGACGGCGTAGGCCTTGGCCGCCTGCTTGGAGAAGTCGAGCTCGGGGCCGGTGATGTAGCCGGCCTTGGTCCCGCCGTTCTGCTTCAGGATCAGGCCCGCGGCGTAGCCGGCGGCGTAGAGGGACTCGTTGACGAAGTCCTTGGACTGGGCGAAGTAGGGGGTCTGCTGGACTCCGACGCCCGCACTGATGTACCAGTTGATGCCCTTGCACGCCGGTTCGGGTGCGGCGGAGAGGGCGTCCTTGAGCTCGCTCGCGCCGATCGCGATGAGGTCCACCCGCTGCCGGCACAGGTTACGGGCCTGGTTGACGGCGTCCGAGGGGTTGATCTTGTCGACGGTACGGACCTCCCAGCCGTTCTGCTTGGCGTAGGAGTCCGCCTCCGCGACGAAGCTCTCGTAGTAGCCGTTGTCGTGGGTGTCCCCGGGGCTCATGACGCCGATGACGACCTTTCCGTCACCGTTCACGTCAGGCTGGCCCTTGGTGGCCGCGGCGCCGGTGCTCGGCGCCGACGTGGCGTCGGTCTTCTTCTTGGCACACCCCGTGACGATCAGGGCGGGCACGATGAGGGCGGCGATCGCTGCCCGGGTCTGAGAGTTCATCTGCAGCTGCCTCTGCTGAGTGGGGGTACGGCCCCGTACGGGCCGTACTCGATCTGTGCCGGTCCCCCTCGATCCGCGGTCCGGCGGCCGCGCACTGCTGCCCTCCGCGACTCAGTTGTCGCGGTAGTCCTCTCGGGGTGGTGAGAAGATGTCGAGGATCCAGGTCTCCCCATGTTCGGCGTCGCCGATGAACCGGCTGTCCCCGTGCAGGAACCCCTTGGGCGCCCAGTAGGTGTCGCCGGGACCCAACAGCCTGCGCTCGTCCGAGCCGATCCGGAAGTCCAACTGGCCCTTGAGGATCACGCCGAACTGCTCGTTGTCGGGGTGGCAGTCGTACGGCGTCGGGCCGACGCCCTCCCGGATCCGCCAGAGGCAGAGCATCAGGTCGTCGCCGGTGATGATGCGCCTCCGGAAACCGGGCTTGACCTCGGTGAACGCGTCCTCGTCGAAGAACATGACGTGCGGGTCGGAGTGGATCATGGGTCTGCCCTTCAGAACATGAGGTCGGTCATCGAGTGCTCGACCTGGGTGAGATGCCGTTCGGCGGCCATGGCGGCCTGTTCGATGTCGCGGGCGGCGATGGCGTCGGCGATCGACCGATGGGCCTGCGCGGACTCGCGGATCACGTCGCGCACCGCGTCGGCGTTGCCTTGGGCGGCGAGCAGCCCGCGGAACTCCTCGGAGGCGAAGACGGCGTCCAGGACCTTCCCGTACAGCTCCTGGAGCGCGGAGTTCCCGCAGGCCCCGGCGATGCTCCAGTGGAAGAGACGATCCTGCTCACGGAACTCCGCCAGGGTCATGCCCGGGCCGAACGAGGCCGCCACCGCGGCGATCTGGGCGACCTGGGCGGTGTCCGCCCGGGCCGCGGCGCGGGCCGCAATGGCCACCTCGATGACCTTCCGCACCTCGAACAGCTCGCGGACACGTATCTTGCGCTCGTCGGCCGCCGGCACGGTGATCTCGGGGAGCCGCTCGACGACGTAGAAACGGTTGCCCTGTTTATGGATCTGTCCCAGCGCGACCAGGCTCTGCACCGCCTCCCGTACCGAGGTGCGGGCGACTCCGAACTCCTCGCAGAGGGCCCGCTCGGAGGGGAGCCGTGCTCCCGGGGTGAGGAAGCCGCTCCGGATGCTCCCGGCCAGGGCGTCCCTGACCTCCACCGAGACCATCCGCCGGACCACCGGCCCGAACCTCGGCCGCGACTCGGTCACCGGGCGTCTCCGAGCAGCGCGCCGAATCTGCTCCGCTCCCCGTCCAGGTCGAGTGGCCGGACGATGGCCTGATGTTCCTCCGCGCCCCAGAACTCGGCGGGCACTAGCCACATCACCTCGAATTCGAGGTCGTCCGGGTCCCGCGCGTAGAGGCTCTTGTTGGCCCCGTGGTCGCTGGCGCCGATCAGCGCGCCGGCCTCGGTCAGACGCTCACGCACCGCGGCGAGCTCGTCGAGGGTGGGCACCTCCCAGGCGATGTGGTAGAGCCCGACGGTTCTCCGGCCCGCCTCGGAGTCACCGGCCGCGGTACCGATGGTGAACAGCGCGAGGTCGTGGTGGTTGTCCGAGTCCGGCCCGCGCAGGAACACGAACCCGCCATCCGCGTCCTCGATGACGGTCGTGAAGTCCAGCACGTTCCGGTAGAACTCGGCCGTCCTGCGCGCATCCCGCACGTACAGCACGGCGTGGTTCATGCGTGTGACTCCCACAGCGCTCCCCTCACCGGTGACCTGGCCTTTTGCTCTGGTCTGTTGGTCTGGCAATCAGAGCATCCGTGGCCTGGGCCGGGCACGGGGCCGAGAGCACAACGCCTCGCTACGGCGTTTGTGTCCGAGCCTTCTCCGCGAGGATCTGCAGCAGCTCGCCGGCGATCAGGGCCGCGCGCAGCCGCGAGGCCATGGCCGGATCCAGCGGGTCGGCGCCCAGCAGCTGGCGGATCTGCGCGACCCGGTAGCCGACCGAGTTGCGATGCAGGTGCATGCGCTCGGCCACCGCCGCCCGGCTGCCGTTGGTGGCGAGCCAGGCGTCGAGGGTGTCCATGAGCTCGGCGCGGTCGAGCAGCGGGCCGAGTTGCTGGACGACGTAGGCGTCCAGCCGCTCGGCCGGGATGGCGAGCAGCAGCTGTGCCAGGCCCAGCGAGGAGTGCAGCAGTTCCGCCTCGCCCGGCCTGCGGCGCAGCAGGTCCAGGACGGTCTCGGCGTCGCGGAAGGACCGGGCGGTCTCGTTCGGTCCGGTGACGACCGGGCCGACGGCGGCCAGTACCGGCGCGTCGCCCACCATGCCCTGCAGCCTGACCCGGATCCGGGAGACCTCCTTGGGGAGGTCGCCGCCCAGCACGGCCCAGCCGTGGCCGTCGATCTCCTGGACCGGCATCTCCAGCCAGGACAGCGCGGTCGACCAGGTGCGCCGGTTGGATCCGGAGTAGAAGAAGACGGCGGCGGCGTGCGGGAGGTCCAGCCGCAGCCCGAACCGGGCCGCGGTACGGGTGACCTCCTCCTCGCCGCGCAACGGGCCGTACCGGAGCTCGTCGATCAGCCGCTCGGCGGTCTCCGACCGCGCGACCGCCGCCGCGTCACGCTGGACCGCGACGATGGCGACGGCCGTCGAGGCGGCGAACAGGTACGGCAGCGCATCCCCGGGCAGCGGGCGGTCCGCCGGCTCGGCGAGCAGGAGCAGGCCGACCCTGCGGCGCCCGGCCCGGACCGCGAGCGCCCGCCCGCGCCAGCCGTCCTCACAGGTGACGGTCGTGGTGCCCGGGCCGTCGTCGGTGGTGACTTCGGCGAAGACCCTGGCCACCTCGGTGGGGACCATCGCCGCCGTACTTCCGTCGGTGGCGTGGAAGACCCCTCCGTGCACGCCGATCAACCGGCAGACCCGGTCGGTCTGCGCGGCCAGCCGGGCCAGGACCATCCCCCAGCCGTCGCCACCGAGCGCCAGGTCGTTGAGTTCGCGCTCGAACTCCTGAGCCGTTCCGGAACGGTGCTGAACACGCCCCGCACGGCGCCGCCCGGCCACGCTCACCATGAGACGAACGGCGATATTTCGCCCCTGTTAACCATGTGACCTGCATATCGACACATGGACAGATCATGCACACCCGACCAACCTCAGGGGAAGAGGTGTCCGCAAAGGTACCTGTCGGGTCTGCCACAATCGCCTCATGCGCTCCGAGGACCCTGCCCAGGCGGTCAAGGCCGCCGCGCACCAGGAACTGACCCGGCACACGGAGCCGCTGATCGCCCTGAGTCACCGGCTGCACGCCCACCCCGAACTCGGGTTCGAGGAGGAGCGGGCCTGCGGGTGGCTGGCCTCCGAACTCAGCGACCACGGATTCCACGTCGAGCGGGGCGTCTGTGACCTGCCCACGGCCTGGACCGCCACCGCCGGCAGCGGCCCGCTCGTCATCGGCATCTGCGCGGAGTACGACGCGCTGCCCGGCATCGGCCACGCCTGCGGGCACAACATCATCGCCGCCGCCGCCGTCGGCGCCGGGCTGGCGCTGGCCAAGGTCGCCGACGACCTGGGCGTCACCGTCAAGGTGATCGGCACGCCCGCCGAGGAGAACGGCGGCGGCAAGGTGCTCATGCTCCGGCGCGGCGGCTTCGACGGCGTGCACGCCGCGATGATGGTCCACCCCGCGCCGCACGAGCGGCTCGACCCGCCGGCGCTCGCCCGCGCCCAGCTCCAGGTCGAGTACGAAGGGCGGGCCTCGCACGCCTCGGCCTGCCCCGAGGACGGGATCAACGCGGCGGACGCGCTGACCGTGGCCCAGGTGGCCATCGGGCTGCTGCGCCAGCACATCCCGGGCGACCAGCGGATCCACGGCATCGTCACCACAGGCGGCCAGGTGCCCAACGTGGTGCCCGCGCACACCGAGGCCAGCTACTACGTACGAGCGCGCACCCTCGACGAGCTCGCCCGCCTCGAGTCCCGCGTCCGGGCCTGCTTCGAAGCCGGGGCACTGGCGACCGGGGCCACCCTCGCCCTGACGTCGCCCTCGCCCGCCTATTCAGAGTTCCGCCACGACCCGGAACTCGTCGCGGCGTATCATCGGAACGCCACGGCGGCGGGCCGGGTCTTTCCCGTGCTCACTCCCGCCGAGGAACGGATGATCGCCTCGACGGACATGGCGAACGTCTCGCTCGCCCTGCCCGCCATCCAGCCGCTGATCGACATCGGTTCCGGCCAGGTCGGTCAGCACCAGGAGGAGTTCGCCGCCTGCGCGATCCGGCCGGCCGCCGACCGCGCCCTCATCGAAGGCGCCCTGGCGATGGCCTGGACCGCCGTCGACGCCGCCCTGGAGCCAGCGGCACGGCGGCGCCTGCTGTCCGGCCGCCCCTCGCCCGATCAGGCCACGCCCACCGGCGAAGCGGGGTAGCGCATCGCGCCCGGCCTCCCCGGTCGAAGCCCCGCCGAACCTCTCCAGCACCGCCTCAGCCGGGAATGTCGGACCCCGGCGCTATGGTCCAGCCCATGCGCCCCGCGGACCTTCAACACGTCACCGTCCAACACGCCGTCGACTCCTACGTCGAGATGGTGCAGGCCAAGACCGTTACAGGTCAGTTCTCCCCCGGCACGGCGGAGGTCTACAACCGTGACGTGGCGACCTTCGCGGAGCTCGCCGGCGCGGACAGGATGCTCGACGACCTGGCCGGCGATGACATCGACGCCATCCTGCTCGCCTTCGCCCGCAGGCCCGATGGCCGGAAGCGCACGGTCGGCAAGGACTCTTCGCAGAGCCCGGCGTCGCAGGCCAGATTCCGCCGATCGGTGTCGGCCTTCTTCCACCACGCGACGATCGCCGGCTGGGTGCAGCTCAACCCCATGCAGGCCACGACGGTGACGTCCAAGCAGCGCGGCGGCCTGCGTTCGCAGCGCAGAGCCCTCACCCTCGAGCAGGCCGAGGGACTTCTGGGAGCGGCGCAGCGAACGGCCGACACCGACACCGACGAAGGCAGGCGCAGTGATCAGCGCACCGAGCTGCGCGATGCGCTCATCGTGCTGCTGCTGACCGCCGTAGGACCACGCGTATCGGAGCTGACCAGGGCGAACGTCGAGGATTTCTTCGTGAACGGCGGCATCCGCTATTGGCGGATCTTCGGCAAGGGCGGCCGGACCCGTGACCTCCCGCTCCCCCAGGCGGTCACCCGGATCCTGGACGCCTACCTGGCCGAGGGACGCTCGCGCCTCGACCGCGGGGCCGAGCCCAGGGCATTGCTGTTGTCCTGGCGGGGAAAGCGCCTCGCGCGCGGGGACGTGCAGGCCGTGATCGATCGGATCCTGGCCCGGGTGGATCCGGGGCGCCGCCGCAGTGTCACGCCGCATGGGCTACGGCACACCACGGCCACGCACCTGCTCGCGGCGGCCACCGACATGGATGCCGTGCGGCGGGTCCTGGGCCATGCCGACCTGTCCACTCTCGGGCGCTACCGGGATGAGCTTCCCGGTGAACTGGAGGCGGCGATGCGCGTCCACCCGCTCTTGCGGGTCTCCGACGCCTGATGGTGGAGTTCCGCAGTTCAGGAGGGCTACCTCTTGCGATGTAGGTGGATCGGCCCTGGGGGTCGGACGGGATCCTCCTCAGAGATGAACGCAGGTCCTCCCCCCGCATGAAGCGCTCACATGACCCAAGCGCGACAATTCAGTAGTGATCGACACCGTTCTCGATATGCTCACTGGAGCGGTCACCTCTCCATGGGCATATCTCCTCCTGTTCGCGATGGCCCTGTTCGACGGTGTCCTGCCCGTGCTTCCCGCCGAGAGCCTGCTCATCACGGCCGGCATGTACGCCGCGAGCGGCCCCCCGAACTTCTTCCTCGTCGTCGCGCTGGGGGCCTCGGGCGCGTTCATCGGCGACCATCTGGCCTACCTGATCGGCCGGTCCTCGGGTGGCCGGCTGGGCCGCTGGCTGCCTCCAGGCACCAGGAGAGGTAATCTGCTGGACTGGGCGGGCCGGACCCTGGCCGCTCGCGGGGGGCTGATCCTGGTGGTCGCCCGCTATATCGCCGGAGGCCGTAACGCGGCCACGATGACGATGGGTGCCGTCGGTTATCCGTTGCGGTCGTTCTCCTTTTTCGACAGTATCGGCACGCTGAGCTGGGCCTTCACCTCGACCTTGATCGGTTATGTGGGCGGGGTGGCGTTCGAGGGGCATCCCGCGAGAGGTGTGCTCTTCAGTATCGGCCTGGCGGTGACCATCACCGCACTGGTCGAGGGCATACGGCATCTGCGCCGGCTTCGCACCCCGGTCGTCGAAGGCGTCGCCGTGATGCGGGCCGAGAGCGCGCTCACCGAAGAGGCACAACCCGGCCATTTGACTTAGAGCGCGCTCTAAGCGGAAAGGTAGGGGCCATGGACGAGGGGCTCACCATCGCCGAGGTCGCGGCGGACACCGGATTGACCGCCCACACGCTGCGCTACTACGAGCGGGCGGGTCTGCTGGAACCGCCGCAGCGCGGCGGGAACGGCCACCGGCGCTACACCTCCCGGGATCTCAGCCGCATCCGGATGCTGACCCGGCTGCGCGAGACCGGCATGCCGATCGCCGAGGTGCGCCGCTACTTCGAGTTCGTCCAGGCAGGTGAGCGCACCGCCCCCGAACGCAGGCGGCTGTTGCTCGACCACCGGGCGGCGGTGGCCGCCCGCATCGCGCAACTGCAACAGGATCTCGCCCTCATCGATAGCAAGATCGAGTCGTATGAGGAGATCGAGAAGCGTTACGCGGCGGTGGCCGGACCTCCCGCCCTCTCCTCACCCGCCTGACATCCATTTGAGAGCGCCGCACGTATCTGGAGCAGAACGCCGCCGCCGCGGACCTGCGGCTGACCGACGAGGATCTGGCGGCACTGGAGAAGGCGGCACCGCGGGATGCGGTCGCGGGCGAACGCTACACCGCCGAGGCCATGCGGGGCGTCAACCGCTGATCATGCGCCTGGTCTCGGCCGCCGCCGCGGGAATGGGCGGCGGCCGAGACGCGTTCCGGCGGCGAGCGTCGTTACGATGCGAGCTGCCCGCCCCTCCCCCTGCGGCGGGCGAATGCGTGGAGTCGCCGGAAAGGGTGTGGGCGCGTGAGCGAACCGGGGACCACCGGGGAACGGCTCTCCCAGAAACGGGTCACCTGGGCGGAACTGTTCTTCGACCTGGTGTTCGTGTTCGCCGTCACCGAGGTCTCGGCGCTGCTGCACCACGACCATTCGTGGGCGGGCGCCGGCCGGGCGCTGGTCATCTTCATCCCGATCTACTGGGTGTGGGTCGGCACGTCCGTTCTGGCCAACACCCACGACGTCGACAACCCGCTGAACCGGTTGGGCATCTTCGCGATCGGACTGTGCAGCCTGTTCATGGCACTGGCGACCCCTGGCGTGTACGGAGACCGGGGGGTGTTGTTCGGCGCCTCCTATTTCGCCGCCCGGATCCTCCTGGCGGCTCTGGTGTCCCGCGGCCGCGGCCTCGTGCTGAGCCCGGTCTCCGTCGCCCTGTTCGTCAGCGGCCCGCTCCTGCTGATCGGCGGCTTCCTGGACGAGCCTGCGCGGGTGACGGTATGGGCGATCGCCGCGTTCTCCGATCTGGCGACCCCGGCGCTGACCCGCCGGTGGCTGGTGAAGGTCCGGTTCCACCCGGAGCACCTGCCGGAACGGTTCGGGCTGTTCCTGATCATCGCGCTGGGCGAGTCGATCGTCGCGATCGGCGGTCCCGCCGCGTCGGCCACGGACCTGAAGGGGGCGGTGGTGGTGGCCGTCGCCGCGGCGTTCGTGCTGGCCTGCGCCCTGTGGTGGGTGTACTTCGCGTTCGCCGCCGATGCCGTGCGGCATGCGCTGGAGACCGCGTCCGTACGGGCCGACGTCGTGCGGCGGGTGCTGTCCTACGGGCACCTGTCCTTCATCGCCGCGATCATCGCGGTGGCGGTCGGCATGGCCGAGGCCATGGTGCGCCCCGGCGAGCACCTGCACGACGGGGTGGCGGGGCTGTTGTTCGGCGGCTGCGCCCTGTACTTCGCGACGTTCGGATACACCCGGTGGCAGATGTTCCGTAAATGGTCCACCACCCGCCTCGGTGCCGCCGCCGTCGTGCTCGCGCTGCTGCCCTTCGCACACCTGGTCCCCTCACTGGCGGCGCTGTGCGCGCTGGCGGCGGTCGCCGTGGGACTCAACGTGGTGGAGCACCTCGTGGTCAGCCGGGCCGTCCGGTCCGAGGCCGCGCAGTCCTGAACGACCCGGTTCCGAGCCGTACCCTCGGCCAGGGCTCATTCTCGCGCGTCCCGCAACCCCGACGGGAGCGGCGGTGTTCATTCCCATGTGAGCGCCACAGGCCGCTCTTCCCCTGCTCGACGATCGTTGGAAAGAGACATCCATGGACCTGCGACTCTCCGGCCGTATCGCCGTCGTCACCGGCGCCTCCAACCGAGTACCTCGTCACCCCATCAGGCGGCGAGGTACTCGGTCATGGCGTCGAGGAGCCAGCGGGCGAGGTAGTCGGCGTAGGAGGCGCGAACCAGCACGTGGTAGGCCTCCGGGGCGGTCTGGTGCAGGATCACCTGGGCCTGGGCGAGGTTGGTCTGGGCGCAGCGGCCGGGTCCGAACGTGCGGGAGTGCAGGTCCAGTGAGCAGCCGTGCGCCAGGACCTCCCGTGCCCGTGAACCGGACAGCTCGAGCACGGTGCGCTGCGCCGAGATGTCCACGACGGCACCGAAGGTCTCCCCGAGCGCCTCGCGCAGCCCGGCCTCCAGGCCTGGGGCCGAGCCCGGCGCGTCGACGACGAGGTACCACCCCGGACCACACCACAGCACCGACCGCCGGCCGTCGCCCGACACCGCACCGGGGCCCGGCAGCTCGCACCCGAGGAAGGCGCCCACCGTGGCCGGCGCCTCATCGGCGCGGAGCTCGACCTGGGAGCGGAACGGCAGCTCCCGCAGCCGCACCGCTCCATCGGTGCGTTCGAGGGCGTCCGTCAGGTGCCGCAGCGGGCTACGAGGCGTCGCCGTCACGGCGCGCTCCTTCCTTGTCGTAGAACACCGGGTCGGTGACGAGCACCGGCACCGCCTCGCCGTCGTGGACGGCGTAGAGCGTCTCGCCCTCTCGGTCCATACCGCCGCTGACCAGCGCCAGCGCGAACGATCCGACCGTGCCGCGGTAGGCGGAGGTGACGTGCCCGAGCATGGGCACCGGCGCGTCCGGCGTGACGTCGGCCGGCGGCGGTCCGGCGACCAGCTGGGCGCCCTCGGCCAGCCGCACGGAACCGTCCGCGGGCCGCAGGCCCACCAGACCCTTGCGATCCGCGCGCACCGTGTCGGCGCGGCGCAACGACCGCTTCCCGACGAAGCTCTTGGCCTTCGACACCGCCCAGGAGAGCCCGGCGTCCGGTGGGGTCACCGTGCCGTCGGTCTCCTGCCCCACGACGATGAATCCCTTCTCCGCGCGGAGCACATGCATGGTCTCGGTGCCGTAGGAGGTGATCCCATAGGGCTCTCCGGCGGCCATGACCGCCTCCCACACCGCCAGGCCGTGCCACGCCGGGACATTGATCTCGTAGGACAGCTCGCCGGTGAAGCTGATGCGGAACACGCGTGCCGGAACGCCGGCGACCGTCGCGTCCTGAACGGCCATGAACGGGAAGTCGTCCAGGTCCAGGCCCCGGGCCAGACCGGCGAGCACGTCCCGCGATCGCGGTCCGACCACGGCGACGGTCGCCCACTGATCGGTCACCGACGTGCAGGAGACGCGCAGGTCCGGCCACTCGGTCTGCAGCCACTCCTCCAGCCAGTCGAGCACGGTGGCGGCGTTGCCGGTGGTCGTCGTCAGGTGGAAACGCTCCGGGCCGAGCCGCGCCGTGACACCGTCATCGAAGACCATGCCGTCGGCGGTGCACATCACGCCATAACGGCAGCGGCCCACGGCAAGTGAGGAGAACTTGTTGGTGTATATCCGGTCGAGGAACTCGGCCGCGTCCGGCCCCTGAATGTCGATCTTGCCCAGCGTCGAGGCGTCGAGCACGGCCACGGCCTCGCGGGCGGCGTGGCACTCGCGGAGCACCGACTGCTCCATGCTCTCGCCCGGGCGCGGGTAGTACCACGGCCGTTTCCACTGGCCGACGTCCTCGAACAACGCGCCCTGCGCCTGGTGCCATTCGTGCATGGGCGTGCGGCGCACCGGTTCGAGCAGCTCTCCCCGGTCACGCCCGGCGAGCAGCGCGAACGACAGCGGGGCGTACGGTGGCCGGTACGTGGTGGTGCCGATCTCGTCCATGGGACGGCCGAGCAGCCGGCCCAGCAGTCCCACGGTGGTGACGCCCGAGGTGCGGCCCTGGTCGGCCGCGGTCCCGATCGTGGTGTAGCGCTTGACGTGCTCGCTCGAGGTCAGCCCGGCCCCGACCGCGCGGCGCACGTCCTGCAGGGTCGCGTCGCGCTGGAGGTCCACGAACACCTCACCGTCCGCCTCCGCGGCGGGCTCCACCAGCCAGAATGCGGCGGGCGGAGATCCGGTCACCGGCGCCGCGGCGACGGCCGCCCACGCCGGCGACGGCGCCGTGTCCGCGGCGAACCCGCACGCCTGCGCCGCCTCGGCCCCGGCCCGGGCACCTTCGGCGACCGCGTCCGCGAGCTCCGGGGTGCCGCGGGCCCCGCCGGCGCACACCGCCGTGCCACGACCGGTCCCTTCCGGCACGAAGGCCGCGGCCTCGTCCGACCAGCGGGTGCGGCCGCCGCTTTGACTGAACAGATGGACGTTGGGGTTCCAGCCGCCGGACACGGCGAGCAGATCGCATTCCACCCGCCGCGTGCCGCCCCGCCCTGACAGAGGTGCCACCAGGGCGGCGGTGAGTACGCCGTCAACGGCGCCCTCGGTGCCCGCCACGCCATGTCCGGCCAGCACGGGCACCCCGCGGGCGGAGAGCCGCCGGATCAGCTCGCCCTCGACGACCTCCCGCGCATCCAGCACGCCGGCCAGCTCCACGCCGGCATCCAGCAGGTCGAGCGCGGCGGAGAGCGCGGCGTCATGGGCACCGAAGACCACCGCGCGCCGTCCGGCGAGCACGCCATAGCGGTGAGCGTACGCCGCCGCCGCACCGGCCAACATGATCCCCGGCCGGTCGTTGCCGGCGAACAGGATGGGACGTTCCAGTGCTCCGGTGGCCAGCACGACGCGCCGGGCCCGGATCCGCCAGAGGCGCTGGCGCGCCTTCCAGGACGGGGCACGGCCGCCGAGATGGTCCGTGCGGCGCTGCACAGCGACGAGGAAGTCGTGATCGTAGTAACCGGTCACAGTGGTCCGGGTCAGCACGGTCACCTCGGGTGAGCCGGCCAGGACGGCGGTGGCCTCAGCGGTGGCCTCAGCGAGCCCGGCCTGGCCGGGCCGCGTGAGCAGGGAGCCGCCGAGCTCGGCCTGCTCGTCGGCGAGGATCACCCGGGCGCCGGCGCGCGCTGCGGCCCGCGCGGCGGC
>JAOPYO010000463.1 GCA_025964575.1 Actinomycetes bacterium | reverse complement strand
GATCGTCGCCGAGGCCGAACGCGCCGTACGGGACGACCACGCCGAGGTGATCTGCCTGGGCTGCGGCGGCATGGCCGGCCTGGAAGAGGCGATCACCGGCCGGCTCGGGGTGCCGGTGGTCGACGGTGTCGCCGCCGGGGTGCGGCTGGCCGAGGCGGTGGTCGGCCTGGGGCTGCGCACCAGCAAGGTGTGCACCTACGCGCCACCCGAGCCGAAGGAGATCAGCGGCTGGCCGCTGTCGGCGCGGACCGGCGAGGTGGCTCGATGAGCACGACGATCGACCTGGCCTCCCGATGGCTGGGCGGCAGCGTTCTCGCGGCCAGCGACGAGTCCTTCGGCTTCAAGGAGAACCTGCTCGTCCCGGGTGACGCGGACTTCACGCCAGGTCGTTACGACCATCGCGGGGAGATCGTCGACGGCTGGGAGACCCGGCGCCGACGATTCGAACCCGGTCATGACTGGGCGATCATCCGGCTCGGCGCGCCGGGCATCATCACCGGCGTCGAGGTGGACACCAGCTTCTTCACCGGCAACTATCCGCCCACCTGCCGGGTGGAGGCCTGCGGGGTCGAGGGATACCCGAGCCCCGGCGAGCTGGCCGATGAGGGCACGGAGTGGATCGAGGTCGTACCGGAGAGCGGGCTCCAAGGCGACGACCACAACGTGTTCGCGGTATCGGACCCGCGGCGGTTCACCCACGTCCGGTTGTCGATATACCCCGACGGCGGTGTGGCACGGTTGCGGGTGCACGGCGAGGTCGTACCCGACCCCCGGGACTGGGACGGGATGACTATTGACCTGGTCGGCCAGGAACACGGCGGGCTCGTCGTCGCCGACAGCGACAGCTTCTACACGTCCGCCCAGGTGCTGAACCGCCCCGATCGCGCCCGGACCATGGGCGAGGGGTGGGAGACGAGCCGGCGCCGCGATTCCGGGCACGACACCGTCGTCATCGCCCTGGCCGCGGTGGGCCGGATAGGCCAGATCGAGATCGACACCAGCCATTTCAAGTACAACGCTTCGGCGGAGGTCGAGCTGTGGGGCTGTGACGATGATCCGGTGCCCGGCCTCGACTCGCCGCGCTGGTTCCCCGTACTGTCCCGTACCCGGCTGCAGCCCGACACCCGGCATCTGTTCCGGCTCGCCCGGCCCAGCACGGCGATCCGCGCTGTACGGGTCGACGCCTTCCCTGACGGTGGCATCTCCCGGATTCGGCTTCTCGGTGCCCCGGAGCCGTCCGCCCGGTGCCACGCCGGCCTGCGGTGGTTCAATGCCCTGCCGCCCGGCCAGGCACGGAGTTGCCTGGTCGCGGAGGGTATGAGTGACGTCGACGCGGCACGTGTCGTGGCCGCCCGTCCGCTCACCGAGGAGACCGTCCCGGTCGCCCTGCGCACCCTGCTGACCGGCCGGCGCTGACCGACCGTGCAACACCCCCGACCCGCGACCAGCCTCACCAGGCCGGCGGTGCTGGCCCACAGCGCCGCTCCCATGGAGAGCCCGGCCCCAGTGCCGCGGGAGCGGATCACCACAAAGGCCTCCAAGGGCCCCCGCCCCGCGGACCCCACCCCGGACGACGGTGTGCGCTTCAGCAGCGTCCAGATCTGGGACGAGACCAATCGCCCCACCGGCCCGGCACCGGACCCGGGCTACCAGTACACCCGTCATGGGCAGGCATCAAGCCAACACCTCGTCGAGATACACGACCACCTGCGCGAGGAGCTGGCGCAGCTAAGCGACCTCATCGAGCAGGTCGAGACCGGGGCCGTGGACCCCGGCATCGCCCGTTAGCACATCGCCACCATGACCCTTCGCCAGAACAACTGGACCCTCGGGGCCTACTGTGCGAACTACTGCCGCGTCCTCACCACTCACCACATGATCGAAGACCACAGTGTCTTTCCGCACCTGCGTCAGGCCGACAAACGCCTCGCGCCGGTGATCGACCGTCTCGAGGAGGAGCACCACGCGATCCACGAGGTCATCGAGCGGGTGGACCAGGCACTGGTCACGTTCGTGACCGCCCCCGACGGCATGGCCACGCTGCGTGCCGCCGTCGAGCTGCTCACCGACACGCTCTTGTCCCATCTCTCCTACGAGGAACGCGAGCTCGTGGAACCCCTCGCCCGACTCGGCTTCAATTCGTAGGTCCCCGGCCCGCGCCCAGGCGGCCGCCGAAGAGACCGGCAGCGGCCCGGCCACTCCCCCACAGGCTCGAGAACGCCGTGGTCAGCGCGGTCGGGGCGGCACTGCTCTCCGCGCTGGGGCGGATACGCCTTCGCCAAGTTCCGCTTCCCCGGCCGCAACGCCATGTTCGCCATCGTGAAGCGAGGCAGCCGAAGGAGCGAACGGGTGTACTCCGAGGGCAGCGAACCTGCCCCTATCCGAGCCGGGGAATGACCGCCGCGGCCAGGCGCTCGGCCTGTTCGGCCTGCTCGAACATCGGTGTGAACAGGATCAGTTCCGCGCCAGCCTCGGCGACCTTGCGCAGCTCGCGGACGCAGTCGTCCGGGGTGCCCGCAACCGCGGCGGCCTCGATGTCTTCCGACCGGCGCTCGTAGAGCCGCTCCAGCTCGGCATTGATCCGCGTGCGCGCCAGCCCGGCGTTCTCATCCACCGCGATGTAAACGCGCTTGGCGATGGGGAAATCCTCCATGGGCCGACCTGATTCGGCGAGCGCCTCTCGGACGATCTGGACCTGGTCGGCGAACTTTGCGGTGGGAGAGGAACCCGCGCCGAAGAAGCCGTTGCCGAGCCGTACAGCACGCCGCAGCGCGGTCCGGGAGGCCCCGCCGAACCAGATCGGCGGGAAAGGCTTCTGGAACGGCTTGGGCTCCATCGCCGCATCCTCGAGCTGCCAGAACTCCCCGTCGAAGGTGACGCGAGACTCGGTCCACAGCGCCTTCATCAGCGCGAGTCCCTCGGTGAACCGCGCGACGTACCGCTCAGGATCCACACCGAAGGCGGCGAACTGCCGGCCCTTGCCACCGGTGCCGACGCCGATCTCGATCCGTCCGTGACTCAGTTGATCCAGAGTGCTCAGGCTCTTCGCCAGGTGCGCCGGGCTGTGCAGGGTGGACACGAATACGACGCATCCGAGGCGCAGCCGCTCGGTGCACGCGGCCGCATAGGTCATCGTTTCGATCGGCCCGAGCTGCGGATGCGACCCCAGCACGTTTTCCTGTGTCCACGCGCTGTCGAAACCCAGTTCCTCGGCACGCGTGAGATAGGTGCGGAACGCAGCCGGATCGAACGTACCGTCGGCGTAGAACTGAGGGATCGAGATGGCGAACTTCATATGCCGCATCGTATGCGCGGACCGTATGAGTTTCCGCTGGTGGCACGGCACACGCCGCGCGACTTTGCTCAGGCGCGAACGACCATATTTTTACGGTCTGACCTTTTATATGGAAGACTGACCGCAGAGTTCCGACGCGAAGGGCGCTGGCATGACCACACGAGGCATCACGATTCTGGCCGGTGGGCTCAAGGAGACACAAGAGATCACGCGGCGGGCCGAGGAGGCTGGGTTCGACGCAGCCTGGTCCGGCGAATTCCTGAACCGGTCCGCGATCGTGTCGGTGGCCGCGATGGCCGCGGCGACCGAGCGCATCGGCGTTGGGACAGCGATCGCCTACGCCGTGGGCCGCTCTCCGCTGGTACTCGCCAACGATGCACGGTTCCTGGACGAGATGAGCGACGGACGCCTGACGCTGGGGCTCGGCACCGGGACCCGAAGGATGATGGAGGGCTGGCACGGGGTGAAGGACCCTGACGGCCCGGCCACCCGGATGGAGGAGCTGA
>JAOPYO010000460.1 GCA_025964575.1 Actinomycetes bacterium | reverse complement strand
CAATCGCCTGACGCGGTCGCGGGTCCTCAGGCCGAGCCGACTCGAACCGGTCGAGGACGTGCTCCGCGCACGATGCCGCCCACCGGGCGAGGAGCTGGTGATCCCTATCGGCGAGGGTCCCACCGCGGCGGATCGTCACGAAACGAGGGTCGCGGTCCTTCGGGAGGATCACACCCACATGATGCCCCCGCCCCGCGCGGCAGACCCCGCGTCAGCCGATCCGTTCCGCCAGGGCGACGATGATGCCTGCCGGGCCGCGGAGGTAGCAGAGCCGGTAGATGCTCTGGTACTGCGCCACCTCGCCGAGGAGTTCGGCGCCGTGGGCGCGCAGGCGGGCGACGGTGTCGTCGAAGTCGTCGACGGTGAACATGACGCGATGCAGGCCCAGCGTGTTGGGCGGAAGGTTCTCCGGCTCGGCGCCGGACGCCGCGGGGGTGTTGTACTTGGTCAGCTCCAGCTTGCTGTGGCCGTCCGGGGTACGCATCATCGCGATGTCGCTCCGGACGCCGTCGAGTCCGACGGTGCGGTCCGCCCAAAGGCCTTCGACCTGCCCCTTGCCTTCAAGCTCCATGCCGAGCTCGGTGAAGAACGCGACAGCCGCATCCAGGTCGTCGACGACGATGGCGACGTTGTCCATCCGCTGAATGGTCGTGTCTCCGAGCATAAAGAACGCGGTGAGCCGCCGGCTAGAAGCCGGCGTTGCCGGGGCCTCGGACGATGGTGAACGTGGTGGTCGGGTTGGAGAGGCCGCCGGACGGGGTGCCCGAGACCTTGGTGTTGGAGAAGGTGGCGCTGCCGCTGATGTTGTCGATGACGATGCCGTAGGAGCGGTTGATCGGCCGGATGGTCTGGGGCGTTTCGGTGACGGCAGAGCAGGCCGGGGGGCTGGTGCTCAAGATGTTGGAGCTGGCTGAAGGCCCTGGCCAGCGCACCGGCACGCTCTGCGCGAGCGAGTGCTGTGGCGCATGATCTACGAGATCGCCGCCCGCGCCGAGGAGATCCTCACCCGACGCGAGCGGCCTGGACACCGGGTTCCGCCGTTCGCTGCTGTTTGGGCTCCTCAGCGAGGGTGGGTGGCTGCTTTGTGAGGTTGCGTCCCGGGCCCGGAATCCGGGGCGACCTTGGGCAATAGGTTCGTCCATTCGGCTGCGACGACCGCTGAACTGCCGGAGACCCGCTGACCGTCGATAACGTCGGAGAAGTTCGAGCCGCGCACCTTCGAGGTCGCCGGATCGACGACCAGCATGTTCTTGCCTTGGGGGTCGGGGAGCAGTAGGCCTTGACCGCCCTTGACCGGGCCGAGACTCTTGACGTTCGGAAGCGAGGCCAGCGCGCGGAAGGCGGCGGCGCGGACCTTCGGCGGAGCCGGCACGCCGGAGAGCAGTCCGACCAGCTCACCGATGACGAAATCGAGTCCCGGGGGGGTCGCCCTGCCGCGATGCTCCACGATCCATGCTTTTAGCGCGACAGGGTCGGTCGGCAGCTGCTGGATCTGCCCGAGGCTCAACCTGTGGTCGGCCACGTCGAACCCGTCGGCCCAATGCCCATGGCTTCCGTCATTGCTGATGACCGGGCTCGCGGGCGCCCCTTGCCTGACCCAGGATTTGCCGTCGCGCCGGACCCAGGTCTCAACCGAGTCCTGCCCCGAAACGCCCCCCGCGCGCTTGGTGGACACGTTCTTGACGTACCAGTAGGTACCGGAGCCCATTGGTGTCCTCAGGGCGGTGGTTGCGGCCGTGAGCAAGATCTGCCGGGCATTCTGCTGGACCGCGGCCGGCGGGCTGTTGGGGGTCGCGGTGGGCGCGGTCGTGCTCGAAACGACCACGACCGCTCCCACCGCCGCCGCGGTCAGGCCGAGGCCGCCTGCCAGCCAGCCGGTCTTGCGCTTGTGGACCGGGCCGCGCATTGCCTTCTGGAGCTGGTGCCGACCGTGGTCGATCATGTCGCGGGACTGGTCGGGCTTGGCCAGCAGGTTGGCGAGCAGCTGCAGTTCATCCATTGATTGCCTCCTGATCGATTGCGTCGTGGAGCTTCTTGCGGGCGCGGCTGAGCCGGGAGCCGACCGTGCCGTAGGAGATACCGAGCGCCTGCGCCACCTCCTCATGGCTGAGCTGGCTCAGCGCCACGAGCAGGACGACGTCGCGCTCGCCTTGGGATAGCGCCATCAGGGCCTTCGCCAGTTGCGGCTGCATGCGTTCGGCAGCGACCGAGGTGACGACGCGGTTCTCGTGGCTCTCGACTGCGGGCTCCGGCCCTCCACGGGCCAGCGTCTTGTAGTGGCGGGCCTCTTTACGCCGGTGCCGGGCAACCATGTTCGTGGCGATGCCGAGCAGCCAGGGCCGCAGGCTGCCGCGTTCGGGGTTGAACCGGTCTCGCTGACCGAATGCCGTGAGGAACGTTTCGGCGGTGATGTCGTCGGCCGCCTGCCTGTCCAGCCGTCCGGCTACATAGAGGTAGACGTCGCGGCGGTACCGGTCGTAGACGGCATAGAACATCTCCGGATCCCGCCGGAACCGAGCCACCAACTCGGCATCGGTCACCTGCTCGTCCACATCGGCGGTCAATTCCCTGTCTCCATCATGCAGGTTGCCTCCCGACTGAAGTCGTCATCTGTCACCCACCCTTCGCCGGAAACCCGAATTGCTTTCCCGGCGCCGTGCTGCGAGATGCACGCGACCACATCGGCGGGAGGCCATCCGGGCCCGCGCAGCCAAAGGGCAAAGTAAGACCTTCGCGCAGGCCAGCGGCCTTGATTACCTGGGCGCATCGGCTGGGGCAACGTTCAGGATAAGGAGCCTGAGTGGGAGGCTATCCGGACGAATGCGCTCAGCGCCGCCCTGGAACCCGCCGAGTCACCGCAGGTCAAGGGCGTATCCGTTGGATCTCTCACCAGTCCGGGACCCCTGGTAGCAGCCGGGAACCTCGCTGCCGACGGCGTTCCAGAAGGCCCGTGACTCGGCGAAGTGGCCAAGGGCTTCAAGACAACCGCAAGGAGTATAAGTGCCCCTGTCAGACGGCTATGGCCGACGTCAGGTACGGGTGATCCTTTGCCGGGCTGATGCTGGTCACCTTCGTCGCCTCGCTCGATCAGACCGTCGTGGCCGCGGCGAGGTATCGGATCGGCGAGAGTCTGAAAGGGCTCACGGCGCAGGCGTGGGTGACGACCGCGTTCCTGATCACTTCGACGATCTGCGTACCGGTCTACGGCAAGCTGTTGCTGGCCATGACGTTGTTGGCGGCGGCGGATTGAGTCAACTCGGTGGCGAGCGGGTTAAGCGAGTCATGTTGGTAATGCACCTGCGCAAACGACTGTTAGTGGCGGGTGTGCGCGATGTCGCCGGCGCTGCGGCGTGGTGTTGTTGCCCAGGACGGGAGCCAGGCCGTCTCGGGGAGCGGTGTCAGGCTTGCGAAGTGGTTGATGATCGCCCGAAGTCCCGGGTGCGGATTCGTTCTGGGGAACATGAGGGAGAGCGGGTAGGCGAGCGTCGGGTTCACGATCGGGATGCGGCGTAGGTCGTAGTTCGTCGGCCAGATGTACCGGTCGCGCGCGCCTACGAGGGTGGCCACGTCTGCGGAGTCCGCGAGGGTGTCTTGAAGTACCTCGTTGCCGAAGTTCGGGCCTGCCGCGTCGATGCGGAGGTCGAAGGCGGTGGCGAGCTGATCGTAGAACTCTGCCCATTCGCTTCGGGGCACGATACCCGGCACCCAGATCCGAAGCTTGCGCAGCTGGGGTGGTGTCAGTGTTCGTGCGGAGGCAAGCGGATGCCTGGGGCCGACGAGGAGTTCCAGCGGGGAGTCGAAGGCGTGGATCATTTGCACGTCGCGCGGCAGCGTGGCCGGATCGGTTAGGGTGCGGAACGAGGCGTCGATATCGCCTGCCTGGACGGCGGCGGCCGCCACGTGAGGGTCGTTGACCCTGAGGATCACCACGTCGAGGTCAGTTTCGGGATGCGACCGCCAATAGTCGTGCAGAACGACGGCCTGCGCGCTTCGCAGGCCTAGAACGTCGATCCGAAGGGCCCGCGAGCCCGGCCTGACTGCGGTGACGGCGCGATCAACACCCGCGACGACACTCCGTGCGTGTGGGAGAAACGCCTGGCCGTCGAGCGTCAGTTCGACCCCTCGGGCGGTACGGGTGAACAGGCGGACCTCCAGCTCGCGCTCTAGGGCGGCGATCCGCTTCGAGACCGCCTGCTGTGTCACGCCCAGCTCGTCGGCCGCGTGTTGCAACTGTCCGAGCTCGGCCGCCCGGACGAACGATCGCACTGCCTCGGTATCCATTGGTCCAGCTTATGCCTGCACAACTGATCGTTGTGGCTCGCTGAAAGGCAGTTGTTTGATCCTGTGCTCTGTAGCCGATGTGATTCGGGGACCCAAACATCGGTTGTTGCAGAGGAGTCATGTGCGCGTGAAATTGGGGTCCAGCTTCGGCTGGCTGTGGTCGGCCTACGCCGTCAGCACGTACGGCACGTGGATCGCCTTCGGAGCGTTCCCGCTCATCGCGGTTCGAGTGCTGCACTCGTCGGCATTCGCGGTTTCGCTTCTGGAGGCAGGCGGGCTTGCCGTCGCGGCGATCATGGCGTTCCCGCTCGGGCCGTGGGTCGAGCACCGGTCCAAGCGTCCGGTGATGATCGCGATGGACCTGGCTCGGTTCCTCGCGATGGCGAGTGTTCCGGTCGCGTACTTCCTCGGCTCGCTGTCCTACGGCCAGCTGATGGTCGTCTCGGTCATCTCCGGAACCGCAAGCATCGCCTTCACCGCCGCATCCGGCGCGTACCTGAAATACCTCGTCCGCAGCGATCACCTCCTTACCGCGAACGGGAGATTCGAGGGCACGAGCTGGGTGGCGACCGCGGCCGGACCGCCCCTCGGCGGCGCGCTCATCGGGCTGCTAGGCCCAGTCATCACTATCATGGCCGACGCCCTCAGCTACCTGCTATCCGCGCTCGGGGTCCTCCGCATCCGCGGAGGCGACGTCGCGGCACCCCGCGACCCGGCCACCAGGTTGCGCGGAGCCGACCTTCTTGGTGGCTGGCGGTTCATCCTCCACGACCGCGCACTACGGTGGCTGTTCCTCAACTCGATCCTGGTCGGCGGCCTGATCATGGCCACCGTCCCGCTCCTGGCCGTCCTCCTGCTGGGCGAATACCACTTCTCGGCCTGGCAATACGGGCTTGCCTTCGGCATCCCGGCACTCGGCGGCTTCGTGGGCGCCCGCCTCTCCGCACGCCTCGTGAAGCGTTACGGCCGGCACCGGGTCATGACCGTCTCCGGCTGGCTGCGATCGCTCTTCCCGCTCGGTCTCGCGTTCATCCATCCCGGCATCACCGGACTCCTCACCGTGATCATCATCGAGGGCCTGCTGATCATATGCATGGGCATCTTCAACCCGATCTACGCCACAGAACGCCTGCAACGGACTCCCGCGGATCATGCTGCCCAAGTCCTCAGCGCATGGAGTGTCAGCAGCAAACTCGTGCAGGCCACCCTCATGGTGATCTGGGGCATCCTCGCCACACTCACCAGCCCTCTCGCCGCGATCACCATCTCCGGCGTTCTCCTGCTCGCCACCCCGCTCTTGCTGCCCAAACGGACACACTTGTTCGACCCTGAACCCGCCCTGTCGGCCGAAGACGTCCCGGCCGCATGACTTACTGCAACGCCCCGCTCACCCCGGAAGGGCGCCGCAGGCTCATCGAGCGCTGTCGCACCCGCCCGGTCGCGCATGGACAGTGAAGCCACCGGCCGCACGCACGACGCCCCGGGGGGTGACTTCACCAGCCTGCAAGCCTCAGCCGAACCCCCGGTGCGCGCTTCTGACGTGCCAGAACACCCTCGTCACCCCAGGGGGTACAGACGAAAGTTGTACCCGTAGAGTGACGGAAAGAGCCTCGGCGCCGTAAGCGCCGGGGCTCTTCTGGTTGTGGTGGGCGGGTTGGAGGTCTTCACCCAAGCCGAGGTAGTGGCCGGCCCGCCCGCATGATCGGTAGAAGGTCGGCCTGAGCCGGCGCCTCGGCGTTGGCGTCGGCCGTCGGAGTCTGCTTCGATGCGAGACTACGAACATGGGTCTTGCTGGGAGGCTGGCGGACATCGGACGGCCGTTGCTGCAGGAGCAACTGAGGCATCCGACCGTGGTGGGAATCGCAAGAGGAGATCTGGACGAGGCGGTGTTCCGGTCCTGGCTGGAGCAGGATTACCTCTTCTTGCTGGATTACGTACGCGTGTTCTCCCGGCTGGCGTGGCAGGCCCCGGCGGGGCATCTCGGGGACCTCGTCGATCTGGCGCACTCGACCTTCCACGATGAGCTGTCCTTGCATCGGGAGCTCGCCGGCGAGTTCGGCGCCGACCTGGAGGGCGCGGTCAAGGGGCCGGCGTGCGCGGCGTACACCGAGTTCCTGCTCGATGCGGCGAGTTCGTACGGGGAGGGGCTGGCGGCGCTATACCCATGTATGTGGGGTTACTCCACGCTGGGGGCGAAGCTGGCCGAGAGCCCTCCGGCGGAGCCGCGTTACCGGCGCTGGGTGGACACCTACGCGGACCCGGCTTTCGCGGAGCTGACCCGGCGCTGTGCCCAGATGCTCAACGAGGCGGCGCCCGATCACGGGCGTGCCACGGAGTTGTTTCGGGCGGGTATGCGCCATGAGCTCGCCTTCTGGGACACACCTTGCTGACAGGGCCGCGATCAGAAAGTTATCCACAACCCTGGGAGGGATCTGTGGGAGTAGTCGTTCTGTGGTATGCCCGCATCCGTCCAGGGTGTGGACCTTGGATGACGCGGTAATCCCCTCTCGCAGGCACTTGTCCACAGGGTTTTCCACACCTGTCCACAACCATGTGGATGACGGATCACACCCTGTGACCGGCTGGTCGGACAGCTGATCCCTAGTGATTCGGTCGGCGTGGGACCGCATACTGGGGAGATGCCTGAGCTACCCGAGGTCGAGGCGCTCGCGGGCTTCCTGCGCGAGCGCGCGGTCGGTCACGCAGTGGCGAAGATCGATGTTCTCGCCATCTCCGCGCTCAAGACGTACGATCCGCCGATCAGCGCGCTGGGTGGTCTGACGATCACCGCGGTCGGCCGGCACGGCAAGTTCCTCGATCTCGACGTGGACGGACTGCACTTCGTCACCCATCTCGCCCGGGCGGGCTGGCTGCGGTGGAAGGACGAGCTTCCCACCACCCCATTGAAACAGGGCAAGGGCCCGCTGGCCATGCGGGTCCACCTCGACAACGGCTCAGGATTCGATCTTACCGAGGCCGGCACCAAGAAGGGCCTGGCGGTCTACGTCGTTCGGGATCCGGCCGATGTGCCGGGCGTGGCCTCACTGGGCCCGGACCCGCTGGCCGACACGTTCACGACGGCGGCGCTGGCCGAGATCCTGCATGGGCGTCGTACCCAGATCAAGGGATTGCTGCGCGACCAGCGAGTGATCGCCGGGATCGGCAACGCCTACTCGGATGAGGTGCTGCACGCGGCGAAAATGTCGCCGTTCAAGATCGCCGCGACCTTGACCGACGACGACATCGCGACCCTGCACGACGCGATCGTGACGATGTTGCGCGACGCGATCGAACGTTCCCATGGGCTGGCGGCCGGTGAGCTCAAGGTGGAGAAGAAGATCGGGCTCAGGGTGCACGGCAAGGCAGGCCAGAAGTGCCCGGTCTGCGGCGACACCATCCGGGAGGTGTCATTCGCCGACTCGGCCTTGCAGTACTGCCCCACCTGCCAGACCGGCGGCAAACCCCTGGCCGACCGCCGCCTGTCCCGCCTGCTCAAGTGAGCCGTCCGTCTCCGTGGAGGCCCGGAGGGAGAGACGGGAGAACGATCGCCGGTGGCTCGCAGGTCAGCGGGGGCGGGCGACTTCACCGAGGAGAGGTGCGAGGGCGGCCCAGCGGGTCACTTGGCAGCCGTCCTGACGGCTGAAGTGCGCGTTGATCTTCTTGCCCTGCCAGGTTCCGGTGACCGTGGAGGTCTCCGGCCCCCCGTAGATCATCGAGCAGGCCTGACCCTTGGGCGTCGGTGCGAACGGGTCCTTCCCCGTGGCCGCGGCCTTGTCCAGCGCGGCACACGCGGGCTTGGCGTTGGGATGCTCGCCGCCTACCGGATCACAGGTCAGGGTCCAGAGCTTGACCGGCGCCTTGGCGGACGGCTTGAACGCCACGCTCAACGTGGTGGTCTCCTTCGTCCGCGCCGGTGGCTCCGTCGTCGCCCCGATGCCGCCCGAGGGAGCCTGGGTCGGCCCGCTCGCGGCCTTCTCCGATCCACAACCTGTCAACGCAATGGCCATGGTCAGACCAGGCAGCACGAAAAAGAGCGTCCGATACCTCATACGCGATTCGACGTGGCAGGGTCTCACGCGGTTCCATGGGTTCGTGATGATTTTCGGGGAAGACGTTCCGGCCATCGATGCGGCTGAGGTGCCGGAGGAGGCGTACCTGCTCGACGTGCGCCAACCCGACGAATGGGAGGCGGGACACGCCCCCACAGCCGTGCACATCCCGATGGGTGAGCTGAGCGACCGCGCGGCCGAGGTCCCACGGGAACGCGACGTCTATGTCATTTGCCGATCAGGTGCACGGTCCGCGCAGGTGACCGCCGCGCTCAACAATGCGGGCTGGCAGGCCCACAACGTGGACGGTGGCATGAAGCGCTGGGCCGAGGCGGGCCGTCCGTTGGTCAACGACTCCGATTCCGCGCCCTTCGTGGCCTAATCGGAACCGCTGGCGCTGGGCTGGTCCCTGCATGGGCTGTACGATTTGTCCGTCTAACTAACTGAATCACCGCGGGAGCTCGGGCTGAACCGGGCTGAGAGGGCGGCTGTCATGGCGCCGCCGACCGCATGAACCTGTCCGGGTAATGCCGGCGTAGGGAGCGTGTTTTGTGACGCCCGTCGTCCACGATCGTCCAGTCAACGAGGTTCCGTACACCCTCGAGGAACCTGCCCCCAAGGTCCTCAGCTTCTGGGACCAGAGCGCCTTCTGGGCCAACCTCGGGGTCAGCCTGCTGGCCTTCACGGGCGCGTACACAGTGCTGGCGCCCGACGGCAATGGAAAGGCGCAGCTGTCGATCGAGGCAGGCATCGTCGCGATGATCGTCGGCACGGTGGTCGGCGGGCTGATGCTGGGCTTGGCCGCGGTGCCCGGCGCACGCACCGGCGCGCCCGCCATGGTGCTGCTGCGCGGGCTGTTCGGCGCGCGACTGTCGTACGTCCCGACGGCGCTCAACATCGCCCAGCTCGTCGGCTGGGGCACCTTCGAGCTGATCACCATCGCGGGAGCGGCCAAGGAGGTCTTCGCCGTAGGCCCCGCCTGGCTGCACGGCCCGCGCTGGCTGTTCGTGATCATGGCCGGTCTGCTGACCACGCTACTGACGATCTGGCCGCTCGGTTCCGTGCGGCTGCTGCGCAGGTTCGTGACCGTCGCGGTCGTGATCTCGCTCGGCTACTTCTATGTTCAGTTCCTCCGCCAGGGACTGCCTGACCTGGGCCAGGGCTCGTGGAACAAGTTCTGGGTCGGGGCCGATGCGGCGCTGGCCGTGTCGATCTCCTGGGTACCGGTGGCCGCCGACTACACCCGGCACTCCCGTTCGACGAGGGCGGCGTTCGGGGCGGCCAGTGTGGCCTACTCGGTGACCCAGATCGTGGCCTATGTCCTCGGGCTCTTCGCGCTGGCGCTGGCCACCACCGACAACCTCTACACGCCGTTCCTGCACGTGGCACTGGGCGCCGTCTTCCTCGGCATCTTCGTGCTGCGTGAGGTGGACCAGTCGTTCGCCAACGTCTACTCCACCGCTGTCTCGGTCCAGAACCTGTTCCCGCGGTGGGACCGGCGGATCCTCACCATCGGCCTCGGTGCTCTGATCACCGGTGCGGCCCTGACGCTCAAGGACATGAACAGCTACTTCGGCTTCCTGGGATTGATCGGCTCGGTGTTCGTGCCGATGCTGGGGGTCCTGGTGGCCGCGTTCTTCCTGCTCGGCCGCGGCCGCGAATGGAACCTGGGCCGCACCGCCCCGTCCCGCTGGGGAATGATCGCCGCCTGGGTGATCGGCTTCGCCACCTACCAGCTGATCCGCCCGAGCGACATCGGCTGGTGGAGCACCGGCTGGACCAAGGTGCAGGGCTGGGTGCACTTCACTCCGGCGGACTGGATGAGCGCCTCGCTGCTGTCCTTCGCGGTCGCGGTGCTCGCCGCCTTCGTGATCGGAATCCTCGCCCGTCGCAGGTCCGAGCGCTGACAGACGCCCAGGGGCCCTCCGGCACGACCAATGATCGCGGAGGGGAGGATGTGGCGATCCTACGGAAACCGCTGGTGAGGGCGGGGGAAACATTCCGTGGCGCTTCGGGCGTCGGGGCGCAAGATCCGGTGGCACGATGACAGGCGTGCAAGAAGACGTCCACGACCCCATCGTCCGTGCAGTGATCGAGTGCGCGGCGGACGCGATCGTGGCCGTCGACGATCAGCTCGCGGTGACCGTATGGAATCCCGCGGCGGAGCGGATGTTCGGCTGGTCGGCCGGCGAGGTGCTGGGCAAGATCCCGCCGATCGTGCCGGCCGAGCTCAAGGCCGAGCACAACGCGGTGCAGGAGCGGATCCGGGAGGGCGGCCAGATCTCGATCGCGACCCGGCGGTTCCACCGCAACGGTCGGCTGGTGGATGTACGGATCGATACGAGCATGCTGCAGGACCCGCAGGGCCGGCTGCTCGGCTGGGTGAGCGTCTTCCACCCGGTCGAAGAGGACGAGATCGTCCAGCATCACATGAACGAACGGGCCCGTCTGGTCCGCAGACTCAACGACATCGTCGCCGATCTCAACGCCGAGCTGGATCTGGGCACCGTACTCGACCGGATCACCGGAGCGCTCATCGAGCTGACCGGCGCGGACGCCGGCGGATTCGTCCGGATCGACGCGGAGAAGAACACGCTGCGGCTGGTCAGCCTGCGCGGGTTGCCCGAGCACATGCGGGACACCGTCGCTGAGCTGCACCCCAGCCTGGTGGGAGAGATCCTGCGCTCGGGCAAGACCGTCATGCTGGCCACGGGGAAACAGCGGCTCGACGATCTGATCTGGGCCGAGTTGGACGGACTGCACACCATCGCCCTGGGCCTGTCCTATGTGCAGAACAAACCCTATGGCGCGCTGTACGCCCTGTTCTCCGGCCGTAAGGTCACCCATGTCGAGCTGGAGCTACTGGAGCTGCTCGCGGGCCATGCAGGGGTCGCCGTCAGCAACGCTGTGCAGTACAGCGAGGCCGTACGGCAGCGCGCGCACGAGCGGGCGGTCATCGACGCCAGCGCCGACGGAATCGCCGTTTTGGACCACGAGGGACTCGTCCAGCGCTGGAACCCGGCGGCGCATGCGCTCACCGGGGTATCGGCCGCGGCGGCGATCGGACGGGCGCTGCCGTTCTCGCAGCCGGAGCCCGGCGAAGTGCTGACCTTCGAGTTCAAGCCGGGACTCTGGCTCAACGTGCTCTGCGCGGAGATCGAGGAGACCGAGGAGCTGGTCATCGACTTCCGCGATGTCAGCGAGGCCAAGGCACTGGAGGTGGCCAAGGACCTGTTCCTGGCGACCACCAGCCACGAGCTGCGCACCCCGATCACGGTCGTGCAGGGCTTCGCCAGCACCCTGGTGAACAGGTGGGACAAACTGAGCGACGGGGACCGGCGCAACGCTGTGGCGACCATCGCGGAGCGGGCGAGATCGCTCGGGCGGTTGGTCGAGCACCTGTTGCTGGGCTCCCGTGCGGGGGCCGACGAACTCACCGTGACGATCGAAACGTTCGAGCTGGGCAGGCTGCTTGAGGGTGCGGTGACCGCGTTTCGGTCGCTGTCCGACAAGCACTGCGTGGAGCTGTGGGTCGAGCCGGAGCTGCCTGTGGTGAGCGGGGACTCAATGGCCACCGACATCATCATGGGTCAGCTGCTCGAGAACGCCTTCAAGTATTCGCCCGACGGCGGCACGGTGTCGGTGCGGGCCTTCACCGAGGGGCTCGACCTCGTGGTGACCGTGGAGGACGAAGGGGTCGGCATCGCACCCGGCGATCACCAGCGGATCTTCGAGAGGTTCGTGCAGGGGGAGGCGGGGGACCGCCGTCGCTTCGGCGGAGTCGGGCTCGGCCTCTACATCGTGAAACAGCTGGCGCGAGCACAACATGGCGATATATCCGCGCATTCCCGTCCGCGTGGTGGCACGTGCATGCGGCTGGTGCTGCCGCGGATCGGTCATACCGCCCAACGCTGAGCTGCGTCGTGTACGCAGAGTGACAGAGTATGAGATTCGCTGGTTTCGATGTGACGGACGAAACCCTCGCCACAGGAGTAATTCGACGCTCAGCGGATAGATCTTAACCGTCCGCTTCGGGCCACTTTCGGGGGTGGTTGGCCGTGACCGCATGGTCAGTCACTCGTTGTGTAGATGACGGGTTGATCCGGTCGGGTTTCTGGTCTACCGTAACTGGGCATTTCGGTCGTACGAGAAGTGAAAGAGTTCCGTCCGGGCGCGAGAACCGGCAGGGAGGTGAGGGGTGAGCGTCGTACTGCTGCCGCACGCGACGTCCAGCGTCGCGGTCGCCCGAAGGCACCTCATCGCCGACTTGCTCTCATCTGGGACCCTCGAGGCGGTCGTCGACGACGCGACGGTCATCATCAGTGAGCTGCTGAGCAACGCGCTGCGCCATGCCCGGCCGCTGGACACCGGTGAGATCCGGGTGGCCTGGTCCCGGCACGGTGACGCCATCGAGGTCGCCGTCAGTGACGGCGGGGCCACCACCGAGCCGCGCCGCAGCAGCCCCACCCTCTCGTCGCTGGGCGGGCGTGGCCTCGCCATCGTCGAGACCCTCGCCGAATGCTGGGGCGTCCACCACGAGAACGGCGGCGGAACCACCGTCTGGGCCATCGTGCGGGTTCCGCAGCCTGCCACACCGCTTCCGCTGGGTAATGCGGTGACCCCGCAGACCGTGATCTCCGTCATGCCGGACGTATCGGGTACCCCCACCGTAAACCTGCTCAACGGCACCCGCTAAGGTCGGCCTCAGCTCGGGCGCTGTCGCGCCCCCGTCGGCAGCGCCTGAGCGTCCAAGAGCACGTGTCTCAAAGAGACTGAGCCAAGGGCTCTCGCAGGATCGGGCAGGACATGCAGCGTGGGCCGCCACGGCCGCTGCCGAGTTCACTCCCCTTGATCCGGATCACCTCGATGCCCTCCGCCTCCAGCCGTGCGTTGGTCTCGATGTTCCGCTCGTACGCCACTGCCAGCCGCGGCCCCACCGCCAGGGTGTTGTTGCCGTCATCCCACTGCTCACGCTCGGCGGTCACCGGATCGAGTCCGGTGTCGATCACCTTCAGCCGCTCGATGCCCATCGCGGACGCGGCCGCCTCCAGGAACGGCCGGGACGGGGCTACCAGCAGATCCTCGTTGGCCGAGGTCACCGCGTAGGCGGTCAGCGAGTCCGCCACCGCTGGATACATCACGACGGTGTCGGCGTCGACCATGGTGCACACGGTGTCCAGATGCATGGTCGCCCGATCCTGGGCGATGGGCACGGCCAGCACCGTGTGCGCCATCCCAGCCGTGAACACCCGCCTGGCCAGCCGCTCGACGCCCGCCGGAGTCGTACGCTCTCCGGTCCCGACCGCGATCACGCCCGGCGCGAGCAGCAGGACGTCACCACCCTCGACATGTTCCAGCGCCCGCTCATACACGGTCCGCACCCCGGCGAACCGCGGATGATGGGTGTAGATCAGCTCGGTCAGTGCCGTCTCTCGCCGCCGCGCCGGCATCGCCAGACTGGTCACCGCCACCCGATCCCCGATCCAGGCACTGGAGTCCCGGGTGAACAGCAGGTTCGGCAGCGGATCGACGATGAAATCGTGCCGGTCCATCAGCTCGTACACCAGTCCGTGGCCCGGTTTGAGCTCCTCGTGCGCCAGGCCGCCGATGAGGACATGCGCGAGATCCTCGGGGTGGAGGCCGCCCAGGTGGTCGGCCACCGCCAGGCGGAGCTGGTCGCCCAGCCGGTGGTCGTCCAGCACCCCGGCGAGCGCCTCGTCGCGCGCGGACTCGTACTCCAGCACGTCCTGCAGCAGCTCACCCATGTACAGCACCTCTACGTCGCGATCCCGCAATGCCTGCGCGAACGCGTCGTGCTCCTCCTGTGCCCGGCCGACCCAGGGGATGCCATCGAAGAGCAGCTTGTCGTTGTTGCGCGGAGTGAGCCTTTTGAGCTCCGCTCCCGGCCTATGGAGGAGTACGGTCCGGAGTTGTCCGACTTCGCTTCGTACATCGTGCTGATATGCCACACACCACAATTTACCGAGATCCTGATGTAACAGTTGTGACACGGGTGTTCTGAGGGCTAATCTCATGCGCTGAGCACGGTCGCTTCCCAGCCCCCGCACGGTGGCGGCGATCGGACTCCCGCCGAGTTCCGACACCTGCAGGCCGCCGCCCCCAGCGTGCGCCGGCAGACGAGGGAGCCGGGGAACCACTCTTCCCTGGGGTGAATCGGTGCCTCCGGTCAGTCCCGGAGCACTGTAGGGCGCGGCTTCCTCGCCCGAATCCGTCAGCTAACCCGGTAGGCGGCCGTGGAAGAGAGGGGCGTGCCACAAACGTGGCCACCGCAGGCAGCGCAGTCAAACGCCGGGCACTGACGGCCGTAGGCATCACCATTGCGACGCTTCTGGCGCTGCCGGCCGTGGCGGGACCGGCCGCAGCGAAGCCGAAGCCGTCGCTGGCGGCTGCGAAGCACAAGCTGGACCAGCTCAACAATCAGGTCGGCGTGCTCGTGCAGAACTACGACAAGGCTCAGGTGACGCTGGCCGAGTCCAGGCGCAAGCTGGCGACGATGCAGAAATCTGTGGCGGTCGAGCAGGCGACTTATCAGAAGCTGCACGCGTCAGTGGCTCAGATGGCGGCCTCGGCCTACAAGGCCGGCGATCCGGGTGCGGTCGAGTCGTTGCTCTCCGCTCAGGACGTCACGACCGCGCTGGACCAGGTCTCGATCTTCACCAAGCTCTCGACGGACCGTAGTTCGCAACTGAGCCAGTTCGTATCCTCGTCTCAGCGCCTGGAGTTCGCGCACGGCCAGGCCCAGCAGGCCCTGACCGATGTCAACCGCACGCTGGCCTCACTTCGCGCCCAGAAGATCCAGCTCGACAAGGACATCGCTCAGCAGATGAAGGCGGTCGCGGCCGCCGGTGGGATCCCGAAGGACGGCGACAGCAAGCCTCAGCCCTATATCGGCCCGGCCACCGGCAAGGCGCTCAAGGCTCTGGAGTTCGCGTTCTCCAAGCTCGGCTACCCGTATCGCTACGGAGGCACCGGGCCGTCGTCGTACGACTGCTCCGGGCTCCTGTTGCGGGCGTGGCAGTCGGCCGGGGTGTCGATCCCGCGTACCAGCCAGGCGCAGTACTCCTTCACCTCCGGCAGCCGGATCTCCTTCGCCAATCTGCAGCCCGGTGACCTGGTCTTCTTCTACCCCACCATCCACCACGTCGGGATGTACGTCGGTAACGGCATGATGATCCAGGCCCCGCAGACCGGTGACGTGGTCAAGATCTCCGATATCACCAAGGGTTCCTACCGCCAGAACTTCAAAGGTGGGGGACGAATCACCGGGTAAGTCAAGGCGCCTGGCTCGTCTGCGGCTGCAGGACTTTGAAGGCTCGGTGCTGTGGCGGGTGTTCCGATCACGCCATGGGCAGTCGCATCTGTCGGGTAGCTACGTCGGTGCCTTCTTCGACCTGCACCTGAAGGGCAAGCGCCAGCCGCTGCTCGACGGACCATCACCGGCCAACCCGGAGGTCACCTTCCAGCACCCCTGATCCCTCCGTCGACCTCGCGAAGGGTCAGCGAGGCCAGGACGTCAGCATGGCGACTTGGTCGCGAACTCCGCACGCCGCCGTGAGAACCGTGCTGCAAGATCTCGTGATCTTGCAGCACGGTTCCTTTCGTGGTCGGTGGTGTCAGCTGACCGCATTGGTCGGTATGAGCGTCCAGGTGGTGGAAGGCTTGCCGTCATTGGCGACGTCGTATTTCAGCTGGGCGTAGGCATTCCAGAGGCCCCTGACCTTGGCTGCATTGCCGGTCGCGTCCGTGAAGAGCAGGTTGTCTGAGCCCTTGCCGTGGGCGTTCATCTCCTTCGCCAGCTTCGTGTAGTTCGCGTGCGCCTTCGTCACGCCGTAGCGCCGGACCTCGACATAGATGCTGAACGAGTTGAAGCGCTTTCGGTTCTTGGTGAGATAACTGCCCCACGAGACGGTGGGGTAGACGCGGACGCGCGTGCTGCTCAGCCGCTGCACACACAGCTTGACCGACACCGAGATGTCGGCAAAGCCCGGCAGAGAGATGTTCCTCTTCACCGTGTTGTTGCACTGCTGCCAGGTGGCCGCCGACGCGGGAGCGGCGGTGACGAGGATGGGCGCCGCCATGGAGGCCGCGAGCGCTCCCGCTATGAGGCTCTTACGCATGTGACTGCTGCTCCCTTACGAGGCATATGGGACATGAATCCATAAATGAGGATAGCGATGGACCGCTATAGGGTCGCCGCTGGCGCGGGTGGGGCGTCGTGTGCGTCGATCGGGCGGCGCGTCCGGGCGCTCGAACTTGACATCTGAGGGTCTAACCCATTTAACTCCATAACTATGGATGTAGATAAAGATGGTTCGCCTTCGCCGATCGAGTTCCGGCTCGACCCCGGCTCCGGGGTGCCGACCTATCTCCAGCTGGTCCACCAGGTCGAGCAGGCGATGCGGGTGGGGTATCTGCGGCAGGGCGATCAGCTGCCGAGGGTCAAGGACGTCGTGGCCGGGCTGGCCATCAACCCGAACACGGTGCTGAAGGCCTACCGGGAGCTGGAGCACCGGGGCCTGGTGGCCGGGCGGCGCGGGATCGGCACTTTCGTCGAAGGCACGCTCGGCATGGTGGGACTGCCGGAACAGGCGGCCCTGCGCAAGAGCATGCTGGCCTGGATGCGCACGGCGGCCGAGACCGGGCTGGACGAGGACGGGATGACCGCGTTGTTCGTCAACGCGCTGCAGGACCTGCGCCAGAGCAGCGAGAGCCATGAGAGCCGGTCGGAAGACGACGAGGGTCACAGCGGTCGTGCAGGGGTGGGCGCGTGAGCACCGACATGGCGATCGAGACCGCCGGGCTCGGCAAGCGGTACGGGCGCAGCTGGGCGCTGCGGGACTGTTCGCTGGCGATCCCGGCCGGGTACGTGGTCGGGCTGGTCGGGCCGAATGGCGCGGGCAAGACCACGCTGCTGAACTTGGCCGTGGGCCTGGCCCCGCCGACGACGGGCGAGGTGCGGGTGCTGGGCGCCCTGCCCGCCGGCTCGGCCGCCGCGCTGGACGCGGTCGCCTTCGTGGCCCAGGACGCGGCGCTCTACCGAGGCATGTCGGTCGCCGACATGCTGCGGGTGGGGCGCAGCCTGAACCGGCGGTGGGACACCGAACGCGCCCACGGCCGGCTGGCGGAGCTGGGCATTCCGCTGCGCAAGAAGGTCGGTGAACTGTCGGGCGGGCAGCGGTCCCAGGTGGCGCTTACCCTCGCCCTCGCCAAGCGCCCGCAGCTGCTGATCCTGGACGAGCCGCTGGCCGCCCTGGACCCGCTGGCCCGGCACGACTTCATGGCGGCGCTGATGGCGGCGGTGTCGGAGGACGGCGTGTCGGTGGTGTTCTCCTCCCATGTGGTCGCCGAGTTGGAGCGGGTCTGCGACTACCTGGTGGTGATCCAGGGCGGGCAGGTGCAGGTGGCCGGCGAGGTCGAGGCCCTCGCGGCCGAGCATCACGTCCTCACCGGGCCCGCCGAGCAGGCCGACGCCGTCGCCGAGCGGTTCCCGGTTGTCCGTGACCGCCGTGCCTCCGCCCAGGCGCACCTGCTGGTCCGCACCGCCGACCCGTCCGCCACCCCGCCGGGCTGGCAACTGCACCCGGTCGCCCTGGAGGAACTGGTGCTGACCTACATGCGCGAACCCTCGGCCTCCGCGCTCCCGGGCCCCAGACCCGTACGTGACGAGCACGCGAAGGCGGCCACCTCATGACGACGATCGACGTATCCCAGGTGGGTTCGCTGCCCCGGTTCGGCACCGCCTGGGTGACCTGGAGGCAGCACCGGTTGGCGCTCTTCGGCGTGGTGGCGCTGCTGGCCGCCCTCGCCGCGCTGCTGCTGATCGGCGGACTCGACGCCCGTTCCACCTACGACCAGCTTGGCTTGGATCAGTGCACCTTCACCCCCGGCACTCACTGCGACCAACTCGCAACGCAGTTCATCAACCAGTACCGGACGATGCGGCTGCTGCTGGTGTTCCTGCTGCTGCTTCCCGGTGCCTTCGGCGCCTTCGTCGGCGGTCCGCTGGTCGCCCGAGAACTGGAGTCGGGCACCTACCGGTTCGCCTGGACCCAGGGAGCAGGCCGTACCCGCTGGATCCTCACCAAGCTGCTGCTGATCGCCGCGGGGCTGGTCGTGGCGTCGGCGGCCTTCAGTCCTGTGTACTCCTGGTGGAACGCCCCCTTCCAGCGCGTCCAGCCCACTGGATTCAACGACTACCTCGGCTTCGAGTTCAACGGGATCGTCTTCCCCGTCCAGACGCTGCTGGCCTTCGCGGCCGGGGTGCTGGCCGGGCTGGTGTTCCGCCGCAGCGTCGTCGCCGTCGGCTCCGTCTTCCTCAGTGCGTTCGCCTTGCTCATGGCGACCACCTTCCTGCTCCGCAAGCACTACATGACCCCGCTCACCACCTCTGGCAAGCTGGACCCGCACGACTGGGCGCTCGGTAATTCCTACCAGGATCCGGCCGGCCACTTGCTCAGCCACGTCCAGGAACACACCCTTTACCAGCAGTTCCAGGTCGCCACCAGCCAGCAGCCGTCCGCCACCTTCCGGGCCTGGCTGGAGGCCCAGCACTACACCCTGCTGACCAACTACCACCCTGCCAGCAGGTTCTGGTCGTTCCAGCTCATCGAGACCGGATGGATGAGCCTGCTCACCCTCCTGCTCGCCGCCACCACGGTCTGGCTGATCCGCCGCCGCACCTGACTCACAGCGGTTCGGCACGCCCACTCGCCTTCACTCCGGCACGTCCTGTGCCGCTGGGCCCGACCACGCGGCTACGCCCCAAGGCGGCCACCCGGGCGACCGGGGTCGAGCAGATCACCGCGGTGGCCACCGTACCCCGGACCGTGCTCCGCAACCGGCTGGTCGATCCGGGGCGGACCGGCGGGATCACCGTCATGGCCTCTCGCACCAACCTGATCCCCGTGCTGCACGGCGGCATGGCCCAGGGTATGTTCCTGAACGAAGCGACCAGTCACTTCCCGGTGGTGGTGCTCGGTTCCGTCGCCGCACAGCGTTTCGGCATCACCACCCTGACGCCCGGGAGGGCGGTCTGGCTCGGCGGCCGAACCTTCACCGTCGTGGGCGTCCTCACACCACTCCAGCTGGCCCCGGACATCGACCATGCCGCACTGATCGGCTACCCGATCGCCCAGCAGGCGTTCCGTACAGACGGGTCGTCCAGCACCATCTACGTCCGTACCGACGTCACCCATGTGAACGACACCTACAAGGTGCTCGGGGCGACCGCAAACCCTGCACATCCCGATGAGGTAGAGGTCAGCCAGCCGTCCTCTGCGCTGAGCGCCCAGCTCGCCGCCAAGAACGCCTCCAACTCGCTGTTCCTCGGACTCGGTGGGGTCGCCGTCCTGGTCGGTGCGGTCGGCATCGCCAACGTCATGGTGATCTCGGTCCTCGAACGGCGCTCGGAGATCGGCCTGCGCCGGGCCACGGGGGCGACCAGGAGGCACATCACCGCCCAATTCCTCATGGAGTCGGTGCTGCTGGCCGCGCTCGGCGGGATCGCCGGCTGCGGGCTGGGGGCCGCGGTCACCGCCGGATACGCCCAGTACAAGCACTGGCAGATCGTGCTCCCCGCCGGCGCCCTGGGCATCGGAATCGGCGCGACCCTGGTCATCGGGGCCGTCGCCGGCCTCTATCCGGCCGTCCGTGCGGCGCGGCCCACGCCCGTGGAGGCACTGCGCACGGTCTAGCGAAGAACGGCCTGGTAATGACCCGAACGTCCTCGACAGCGAACCGACCGGACGTGACGAGAGTCACATCACAATTAGGTCTATTGGGTCTATGGGCCTGGGTCTACGGGCCCTGTCCTAGTCGATCATCATGTCCCTACCATTTTTGACGGTATATATCCGCAGTGGGCACCCTTTTATGGTGCCCGAAGGAGAGACATGCACAAGGTCACCAAGGCTGCGCTGATGGGTCTCATCGTCACGCCGGTTCTCACGACCGCGCTGGCCACCCCCGGCAACGCCTCGACCATTGCCGTCGGCCACGTGTCCGCCAAGGCCGCGGCCGGGGACTGTCCAAAGGGCTTTACCTGCTTCTGGACGAAGAAGAACTTCCAGGGCACGAGGCGCTTGGTGCATCTCGGCCACAAGTGCGTCCCGAACCTGCATCACAACGGCAAACGCATCACCATCACGGTGTGGTCGCTCACCACTCAGAGCGTCGGCGCCACGATGTACACGAAGGTGAACTGCAAGGGCACCCCGTCAATGAGCTACGTGAAGGGGAAGAAGATCAAGAACGCCTACGGGTTCAAGATGGCCTCGGTCACCTGAATCGGACGCTCGACCGATAGATGAAGGGGTGCGGCTGGTGGCCGCACTCCTTTCGTCCTCTGTGGTGAGTTAAAACGGCCCGTAGGATGCCTGAATTAACAAATTTGCGCATCCAGTGCATTTTGCTGCCGCCACCCTGCTGCGCGTCTCGGCTGAAGGGATCGGAACGGCTCTGGTCCTGCTCGTCCAGGCCCGTACGGGCCAGGCCGCTTCGAGCGGCTTTCTGCTGGCCGCGCTGCTCCTGCCCTACGTCGTGTCCGGACCCGTGCTCGGCAACGCCATGGACCGGGTCCGCCGTCCACGGCTCTTCGCCACCCTCCTGGCGGCCGGCTACGCCGTCGCGGTGGCGCTGCTCCTGCTGACCGCCGGTGACGCCCCGCTGTCACTGGCGGTGCTCGCCGCGATCGCCGTCGGTTGCACCGAGCCGATCGTGGTCGCGCTGTCCAGCCTGCTGCCGCGCATCGTCTCCCCGGCCCATCTGACCAGGGCGTACGGGTTGGAATCGGCGAGCTACAACCTCGCGGGCATCGCCGGGCCGGGACTGGTGGCGGGTACGGCGGCCTGGGCCGGCCCGAACCTCGCGGCGGCCCTGGTCGTCGGGGTCGCGATCCTCGGGACCCTCGCGATGCCTCTCCTGCCGTTGTCCGCTTCCGGCCGCCCCGTCCTCCCGAAGGCGTCCAGGCTGGATGTGATCACCGGTGGGGTCGTCGTACTGCTCGGGAACCCCACGCTGAGAGCCCTGACCGCCGGGACCTCTCTGGCCTTCCTCGGCATGGGCGGCATCCCCGTCGTCGCGGTGATGCTGGCCACGCATGTCGGGGCGGGCGTCACCGCGGGGGGCCAACTGTTGGCGGCCTTCGCGGTCGGGGCGCTGTGCGGCTCGCTGGCCTCGGCCCGTTGGCTGTCCGCGCGCCGTGCCGAGTGGGTGGTGCTCGCCGGGCTGATCGCCTTCGGGATCGTGCTCGGCAGCGCCGCCACCGCGACGACCTTGGCGGAGACCACCGCCTGTTTTGCCGTTGCGGGAGCCTGCGATGGACCGGTGCTCGCGGCGACGCTCACGCTGCGCCAGCGCGAGGCACCTCCAGGCCGGCTGGGTCAGGTGAACACGACCGGCGGCAGCCTGAAACTCGGCGCGGCCGCCGTGGGGGCGGCCCTGACCGCCACTCTGGCCGACTGGGCCGGTGCCGTCGGCCTGCTCCTCACCATGGCCGCCCTGCAACTCGCCGGCGCCGCCATCGTGGCTTTCTTCCTCAGAACTAATCCCGGGAGAGCCGGGAGAACAGGGTCACCACCAGCACCACGATGAAGACGAGGACGCCCACGACCAAGAAGAACTTGATCGTGGCGATGATCCAGCCCATGACCTGAAAGATCAGCCAGACCGCAAGGATCACGCCCAGAACAGACAAGATAGTTCGAGCCATGGCGTCACCGTAGCGGCCGGGGCGTCGCCGGTACAGCCGTGCAGGCCGTAGGCATCGAAGATCAGCCGGGGCCCCAGTCGGTCCCGCTCGGGCGAGCGCGGTCAGCGGCCCGCACCTTCCTGACCCGCAGCGCCACCACGAGCGCGGCGCTCAACGGGGCGAACAGATCCAGCCCCAGATAGACCAGATCCTGATGTGCATATCCGCGGACGATGCCGAGCGGGTCCGGCGCCCGATCGCTGTTCAGCGAGGACAGGAGGTCGTAGGCGATGTCGCCCGCCAGCAGACTCGCGGCGGCCAGCAGGGCGGCGACCAGTGACACGACGGCGCCGGCCGGGTGGGTGACCAGGGCGGGCAGGCCGGTGATGACTCCCGCCATGAGGCAGGCGATCCCTGTGCTGAGCCAGCCGTGCGGCAGGAAATGAGCGAGCCCATAGTCCTGACCGATACCGACGATGGTGGCGGCGACCGCACCGGCCAGCACCCCTGCCAGCGCCGTTCCGGTGCCGGTCGCCCGGTGATCCTCAGTCATCGTGGCATTTCTACCTGATTGACAGGCTTGCTCGCACCGGAATCCACGGCTCCCTCCGTGATCATGCGATCGTCCGACGAACGATCGCGTGATCGAGTGATCGCGGAGGGTGTGGGTCTTACAGAGTCATGACTTCATTTCGATAGATCGCCGTATGACGTGAATCAGACCTACGGTGGATATGTGATCGATGAGCCGGCCAGGGGTAACGCCCCCAGTGCACCTGCGGGGAACCCCGCCGCGGGGCGTATCCTCGTTGTCGACGACGACGACACCGTGGCCGAGGTGGTCGCCCGCTACCTCCGCCGGGACGGGCATGAGGTGGAGTGCGTGGCCGATGGCCGCGAGGCTCTCAGGCGGGCGCGGGCCAACCCGCCCGACCTGATCGTGCTCGACCTGATGCTCCCCGGTCTGGACGGTCTGGAGGTCTGCCGCCGGCTGCGGGAGACCTCACCCGTGCCGATCGTCATGCTCACCGCGCTGGGTCAGGAGACCGATCGGCTGGTCGGCCTGGAGCTCGGCGCCGACGACTATGTGACCAAGCCGTTCAGCCCGCGTGAGCTGGCGTTGCGGGTGCGGTCGGTGCTGCGCAGGGCCCGTGGCTCGCTGGCCCCGGCCGGCGCCGGGGTGCTCACCGACGACGACCTTCGTGTCGACGTGGGAGCGCACGAGGTCTCCCTCGCCGGCGCCCCGCTGGCACTGACCGCCCGGGAGTTCGATCTGCTGGCGTTCTTCCTGCGCCACCCCAGGCAGGCCTTCACTCGCGAACAGCTGCTCGAGCAGGTCTGGGGCTGGTCCTTCGGTGATTCCTCGACCGTCACGGTGCACGTGCGCAGGCTCCGCGAGAAGATCGAAAGAGACCCCACCACGCCTCTGCGGATCGTCACCGTGTGGGGCGTGGGCTACCGCTATGAGCCTGCCGGCCAGGGCGGGGCCGCATGATCCCGTTCGAGGCGTTCGTGGAAGTGGCCGGATACGCCGCGGGTGCCGCACTGCTGGTCGCCGCCGTTGGACTGGTCCTGCTCCAGGTGCTCCGCGGCCGGTCCATGGCCGTCCAAATGGCCGTGGTGGCGGTGGCCACCGTGCTGGCCACGGTAGCGGGCATCGTCGTGATCACCCTGCTCATGATGATCTCGGAGCACGACCGTTCGGTGGCGCTCACCGTGGTGGTCGTCGCGGGCCTGATCGGCACCGGGGTGTCGTTCTTGCTGGGCCGCCGCTTGATCGCCGCCAATCGCAGGCTGGTCGAGGCCGTACGGTCCGATCCCTACCGGACGCCCTCCGCGGTGCTGCCCGCCGAGTTGGCGGAGCTGTCCCGGGAGCTGAAGGTGGCCTATGACCGGCTCTCGGCCTCGCACGAACGAGAGAAGGCCCTGGAGACCAGTCGCCGGGAGCTGGTCGCCTGGGTCAGCCACGACCTCCGTACTCCGCTCGCCGGGCTGCGGGCCATGTCCGAGGCGCTCGAGGACGAGGTGGTCGTCGACGCCGAGACCGTACGCCGCTATCACGGCCGCATCCGCACCGAGGTGGACCGGCTGACCGAGATGGTCGACGACCTCTTCGAACTGGCCCGCATCCATGCGGGAGCGCTCCGGCTGTCCCGGCAACGCGTCGGCCTGGACGACCTGGTGGCCGAGGCGGTGGCCGGCGCTGAGGCACTGGCCCGGGCCAAGGGGGTACGGATCCATGGCGAGGCCCAGTCGGGGCTGCCGCTCGAGGTGGACGCGATCGAGGTCAGCCGGGCCGTGCGCAACCTGGTCGTCAACGCGATCCGGCACACGCCGAACGACGGCACCGTCGAGATCCGCGGTGAGATCCACGACGGCCCCGACGGCGACATGGCCTGTGTGACCGTCTCGGATGCCTGTGGTGGCATCCCTGAGCAGGATCTGCCCCGCGTCTTCGACGTGGCCTTCCGGGGCGAGGCGGCCCGCTCCCCGGGCGGCGGCGCAGGCCTGGGCCTGGCGATCGCCCGTGGCATCGTCGAAGCGCACTCCGGGGAGATCGGCGTGACCAACGAGGGGCCCGGCTGCAAATTCGTCGTCCGGCTGCCGATCGGCGGCTGATGCCCTCTCGCCGCGATCAGCGGTCGATGGCGTCGTCGATGGCACGGAAGGTGGGGCACGGCCAGCGCCACATGCAGGCCCGGCAGCGCCGGATCGGATTGTCTGGATCGCTGGAGATCCCGCCGGCCTCACGTGGCTGATGCAGTTCGATCAGCCGCAGTCCCAGCTCGGCGAATGCGATCACGTCTTCGCGGGCGTTGGCGAGGAAGGCAAGATCCTCCTGGGCGATTTTGGTTCGGATCGGGACGAAGCCCTCACGGTTGATCAGACGTCCGAGATGCTGTGCCGCGGAGCGCCAGGATGTCGACTTCTCCGAGCGGCCCCGGATCGACTCCAGGCGCTCCCGAAGCCGGCTCCGCTGGAAATCGGCGGGCCGATCGCTCTTCATGACGGACATCCCGCCGCAGGTCCGCATGGTGATTCTGGCGCCGGGGTCCCTGGTCGCCGACCGGGGATCTGCGCGAGTCCCCCCGAGTTGCCAAGCCGCTGTTGCACGGCGCAAGCCTCCCGCACTCCGGCCTCGGCTGAGAGACGAACGCAGGACTTCTCCTGGCCAGACACGGAGCATCTGTGGGCGTTTCACATCAAACCCACCTCTGGATCCGCCCGGTTAGGGCATGACTCGCCGAACGCCCTGGCTCCCCGGCCGTTGGCCCGATAGTGTGCGGCTCGTGGAGCTAAATGTCTCGACTGCATCTCAGGGAGGTCACGCCGTCGTCACCGCGAGCGGCGAACTCGACCTGTACACAGCGCCCCGCCTGCAGACCGCACTTGCCGGTCTGCTGCGCGAGAATGTCGATCGGGTGGTGGTCGACCTCAGCGGGGTCGAGTTCTGCGACTCGACCGGCATGAACGTGCTGCTTGCCGCGATGAAGCGGCTCAAGGAGCAGGGTGGCACCCTGGAGCTCGCCGCACCGCGGCCGGCAGTCAAACGAATCCTGCAGGTCACCGGCCTCGACACGGTTTTCGACGTGCACGATGCCATGCCGGCCATGGACGTGACCTAACCGGCCGCCCGGGAAGCCGCGCGGCACTACGATCGCGTCTATGCAGCCGATTGAGTGCTCGGCGGGTGCTGGCGTGGCCGTCATCATCCCTGCCAAGGATGAGCAGGACCGCATCGCCGCGACGGTGAAGGCCGCCTGTCAACTGCCCGGTGTCGACCTGGTGGTCGTCGTCGACGACGGTTCGTCGGACGCTACGGCCGAGGTGGCCGGAGGGGCCGGTGCCAAGGTCATTCGGCATGGCCGTAACCGGGGCAAGGGTGCCGCCATGGAGAGCGGGGCCGAAGCGGTCCGGTTGCTGGATGACGAGGTCCCGCGGCACCTGCTGTTCCTCGACGCGGATCTGGCCGACACCGCCGGCCATGCGGCTCCGCTCATCGAACCGGTCCGTGGCGGCGAGGCCGATATGACGATCGCCGTGTTCTCCTCGACGGTCAAGCTCGGTGGGCACGGCTTCGTCGTACGGCTCTCCCGTGACGGCATCCAGCGCGCCACCGGCTGGACCGCCACTCAGCCGCTCAACGGCCAGCGCTGCCTGACCCGGGCCGCCTTCGAGGCTGCGCTGCCGCTCGCGGCGGGCTTCGGGGTCGAGACCGCGCTCACCATCGACCTGGTGCGCAAGGGGTTCCGCGTCACCGAGGTCGAAGTGCCGCTCGCCCACCGGGCCACCGGCACGGATTGGCGGGCCCAGGTGCACCGCGCCCGGCAGTTCCGTGATGTCGCCCGTGCCCTCGCCGTCCGGGATCCCGTGACCACCCGGCTAGCTCGGCTGCGCCGCTCATCCCGGTGACGAGCGGCCCCGTGCCGGGCGGTCCCATGTCCAGCGGTCCCGTGCCGGGCGGCTCTGCGCCGAGGAGGCTGGTGGCGGGCGGGCGGGGGCTGGGTGGGGCCGGTCTCGCGGCCATCGGACTCAGCCTGACCTGCTTCCTGCTGCTCGCGCTGCTCGGTCCGTCGGCCGTGGAGCCGCGCCTGCCCGGCTCAGGTCCCCCGTTCTCGCTGACCGTGCACCCTTCGCCCCATGTGGTGATCGGGTTGATGGCGGGCGGCATCCTGCTGGGCGCGCTCGGTCTGGGCCTCTGCCTGTACGCCGTCCGGTGCGGCTGGCGGTGTGCCCCACGGTCCCTCCTGATCGCCGGACTGCTCGCCACCGCGGTGTTCGCCCTGATGCCCCCGGTCGGCTCGTCCGATCACCTGAACTACGCGGGATACGGGCGGATGGTCGTCACCGGCCACGATCCGTACACCACCCGGGCCGTGGACCTGCCGGACGACCCGGTCCTCAGCGCCGTGCAGGACTGGCGGCTGGCCCCCTCGGTGTACGGCCCGATCGTGACCTTGCAGGAGACGTTCGCCTCCTGGATCGGCGGGACCTCCGTCCGGCTCACCGCCTTCGTGCTGTCGGTCACCAATGCGCTGGCCTTCGCACTGGTCGGCCTGCTCCTCTATCGGTGTGCCGGGCGCGCCGACTCACGAAGGCTGCGGAGTGTCCTGCTCTGGACGCTCAACCCGCTGATGCTCTTCCACCTCGTCTCCGGCGCCCACAACGACACCCTCGGCATCGCCGCCGCCATCGGCGCCCTCGCGGCCTTCGCACCCCGGATGTCGCGGGCGGCATCCGGCCGCACCGAGCCCGGCGGGACCCGGTTTCCCTCGGTCGGGCGGACGCTGCTCTCGGGCCTGCTCATCGGTGCTGGAGTCGCGATCAAGCTGCCTGCCGCCCTCGTCGGCGGCGGCCCTGCCTGGGTTCTGTTCCGCGACTGGTGGGCCTCCCGGCGGAGGCGAGGTGAGGCCGCGCGGGACCGCGGCACCCTCCTTCGATTGGCGGTGCTGTTCGGGGGAGCGGGGATCGTCGCCCTGGTGGCGTTCGCGCTGGTCGGTTCGCATGCGTTCGACCAGGTCAGTAGGGCCTCCAACTCGGTGGCCCGGGCCTCGGCCTGGCATCTGCTCGACGCTCTGCTGGGAGTCAACCGGCAACGCTGGGTCATCCGGCTCGGCTCGATACTGCTGCTCGTGTCGCTGGTCTGGCTGCTCGCGCGAGCGATTCCCCGTGATCTCGAGCCGGTCGATCCAGAGCTCGAGCCGGTCGGTCCGGAGTTCACGTCGGTCGGTCCGGCGCTCAGGGTCGGTGGGTCCGCTCTTGGCATGGTGGCGGAGAGCCGGTTGATCGCGCTCGCGCTGGTGCTGGCCTGGCTGTTCGCGGCCCCCTACGTGTTGCCCTGGTACGACGGGCTCGGCTGGGCGGTGCTGGCGATGTCGGCCCTGCGGGCTTGGTCGCGGTTCGAATGGCTGGTGCTGGCGCACACCACCGCGCTGAGTCTGGCCTATCTGCCTGCTCGCGGACCGGAGTTCGCACGTTTGCCCGGGGACTTGGACTGGTTGCTCAAGACCGTGCGGCCGATGGTCATCCCGTGGGTGCTGACCGCGGTTCTGCTGGCGCTGGTGTGGACGTGTCTTCGACCCCGTTCTCGGTGATCGTGTCGTCCATGTCAAGAGCACGTACGGATGCCGCGAGCACCAGGGGGACCGCCAGGCTGAACGCCAGCGCGGGGATCACCACTCCGGAGTCGTTCATCACCATGCCGATGATCGCGACGGTCAGGGCGGAGAGCAGTGCGGGCCGCAGGGTGCTGGAGTAGGTATATGCCCGGTCGAGCAGGGCGGCCCGCCAGTCCAGCGGGCGGGCGAGCACGAAGTACAGGAAGCAGAGGGAGCCGATCGCGATCACGGTGAACGGCCAGTAGCTCAGGCTGTGCAGCATGGCTCCGGCCTTGCGGGCGACGACTCCGAATGCCTGGCCGCTGACCAGTTGGTCCCAGAAACGGCCTAGGTGGGTCTCCTGGGTGGTCGGCCGGAGCGAGTCGCCGAAGGAGACCGCCAGCATCACCGCCACGCCGGTCAGGCAGAACAGGCCGAGGCGGACGGGGGAAAGACGCTTTCCCGCGATCACCATGCCGAGGACCGCGGTGCCGGGCACGAGCGCCAGCACGCCTCCGAAGTCGGCTCCCCAGCCGGGCCAGCCATCGATGGCGATCGCGGCGAATCCGACGGTGACGGCCACTGCGGCCGCGAGTCCGCGCCGGCCCGTCCGTAGCGGCCGTTCGGCCAGCCAGGCCGCGCACAGGATCGCCGCCGTCGCGAAGATCGCGAACGCCATGTTGCCGAACCCGTAGAAGCGACCCGCGACCAATGGGCTGTAGCCCATGAAGGCGTTCAGCTGAAGGTTCGAGCCCGTGAGCACGTCGAGGCCGAGGACCGACGCGGTCAGCCCGGCGAGCACCAGACCGGGACCGATGATCGAGCGGCGCCAGGGCCCGGCCAGGGTCAGTGCGGTGACCACGACGATGGCGAGGAGCGCACAGCCGAGCAGTGCGGGCGCCGGATGCGTGGAGCGCCACCAGGGGATCAGATTGGCCAGGAAGGTGGCCACCGGTGCCGCCGCACCGATCAAGGCCACGACGCGGGTTCCGGCCAGGATGCGTCGACGGCTCTCCCCGCCGCCCCAGCGACGGCGAAGCGCCACGGCGGCGATCCCGTACAGCAGTAGTTGCCCGGCGAAGAGCGCGATGAAGAACACCCCGCCCATCCGGCTGATCGCCTGGGCGGCGACGTCCTCGTCGTTGAGGATACGGACCTTGGTTTGAGGTGAGGCGCTGGAGGCGTCGGTGCGCCAGGCCGAGCCGATCGCCTTTCGCGGCTGTGCCAGCCCGAGAGCGTTCAGGGCGGTGGACGTCACGTCGGTGAGGGTGACCAGACCGGAGCGCCGGGTGGAGTTCGCGATCAGGTAACCGGCGGCGCTGTTCTGCAGGGCCACGTGCAGGTGCGGGGTTGAGGTCGAGTCGGAGAGCCCGGCGACCAGCACGGTCGTGCCCGCAGGGGTCGCGGCGAGCACCTCGGCGACTCGGTGGTCTGCCTGGGCGGCCGCGGTGGCCCGCTGCTTCAGCGTCACCGGCACCTGGGTGCCGTTCGCGTCGGCCCCGGCGGTGATGAAGGCGCGGAAGACGTCGTCGATGTCCACGGCGGTGAAGGCACATCGGGACCAGTCGCCGGCCGGCACCTGGTCGATCGACGGCGCGTAGCGGTCGACCCGCCCTTGGCCGTCGGCCGCACCGAAGACCCCGCCCGGACCGACGGCCATCGTGCACCCGTTCGCCTTGTGCACGGCGTCACCGAGCAGGCCGACCTGGGCCTCGTACGTGGTCTGCGCGTTGTCCTTCTTGATCGCCGCCCAGCCCGGAGCGGCCGCCCCCGTCCCACCCGTGACGGTCGTGGGGGCCGGTGGGAGCGCGCAGTTGCTGTGGGCCAGCCGGGCCCGCTGCCCGGCGGAGACGGTCAGCCATCCTTCGATGGAGCAGGTGGTCACGGTGGTCGTACGGACGCTGAGCGAGGCGGCCGAGCCCTGCGCGGTCAGCCGCCACAGAGTCGGGGTGCCCTTTTGGGTGATATCGCTCCACAGCAGCCCCGGCACGCCGATGAGGACGACCCGTCCCCCACCGGCCGAGGTGTGCCGAGCCGTACCTGCGAATGCGGCGGTGGAAAGGGTGCTGAACAGCGCGAACAGCGCAACCAGCACGGCGGCGATCTTCGCCACTCGTTGCGCCACGCTGCACCTCCATCATCGGTGCGTCCCAGGTTAGTCGGGTCACTGCGGGAGGATTGCCCTATGGGTGGACGCAGGACGATCAGTGATGTCGCGATCCTGGCGGCCGGGATCGCCATCGCGGCGGCGGCGATTGCGCCGATCGTGGTGCACGGGCTGACCAACCCGCCTGACCAGCGGATGGTCGACCTGGACGTGTACCGGACCAGTGGATGGATGGTGCTGCGAGGTTCTCCCGTCTATGACTTCCTGACCCAGCCTCCGCAGCTGCTGCCGTTCACTTATCCGCCGTTCGCCGCGGTGCTGGCGGTTCCGCTGGCCCTGTTGTCGTGGCCGCTGGCGCAGTGGGTGTGGGTGATCCTGGTCTACGCCGCTCTGACGATCACCGTGCGGTACGCCTTCCGGGATCTGATTCGCAGGACCGGCCGCTGGGGGCCGATCACCACGGGGGCACTGGTCGGGGCCACCGCCCATCTCATGCCGGTCAGTGACCAGATCCGGTTCGGCCAGGTCGACCTCTTCCTGGTGGCGCTCTGTGTGGCCGACTGCGTCACCCCCTCGCCACGCTGGCCGCGCGGGCTGCTCATCGGCCTGGCCACCGCCATCAAATTGGTGCCCGGGGTCTTCCTGATCTATCTGCTCATCAGCGGACGTCGGCAGGCCGCGGGGAACGCCCTCCTGACGGCCGCCGCGGTCACCCTGGGCACCTTCGTCCTGCTCCCCCAGGACTCGATCGACTTCTGGTTCGGGGCGCTGTTCGACAACGGGAGAGTGGGCGCCAACAACGGCACCACCAATCAGGCGATCAAGGGAATGCTGCTCCGGCTCTACTGGCCTGATGCGGTCACGTCTCTGGTGTGGGTCGCACTCGTCGCACTGATCGCGTTCTACGGTTTCCGGCTCGCCCGTAGGGCGTCGTTGCTGGGCGACTCGATCAGTGTCTCGATGGGCTCGGGAAGACCCGAGGCGTACAACGCGGAACTGACCGGAGTGGCGATCACCGGGCTGCTCGCGGTGCTGATCTCGCCGGTCGCCTGGATCCACCATCTGTCCTGGATTGTCCTGGTTCTCGGGGCTCTGGTGGGCAACGGCAGGGAGCTACGCCGATGCATCATCGCGGGCGTCGTATGGCTCTTCTTCGTACTTCCGGTTCCCTGGTGGGGTTCGGCGCTGATCGGTCCCCAACATGCCGCCATAACCCGCTTTTTCGGTCGTATCGTGCAAGACGGCTATGGGCTGGGAGCGGTGGTTCTGGTGTTCGTTCTCGGGGCATGGCTGGTCTACGGTTTGTGCGAGGTTTCACAAGCCGATCGCAAAGATGTCTCTCGTTCGGCCTTCGGGGTGGATACGCTCAGTCCGTGATGCTCATCACTGTGGCTGTCATCGGCGCGATAGCCGGCATCGCCGGTCTGTCGGTCGCCCTGGTCGCGCACAACCGCGTGAACCAGGTCGTTGAAGAGTGCGCGGATGTGCTCCGCCGCCAGTTGCAGGTCGCCAGTGGGGTGATCGACAACCAGTCGCTGCGCGATCTCGCCATCGTGCACTACGACGCGCTCAAGGAGATGTCGGGTCAGCGATCCTTCTCGCTCGCCCTGATCAACTCTGTGGGCAACGGCATCGTGCTGAGCTCCATCAACGGCCGCACCGAGACCCGTACGTACGCGAAAGTGGTCCGTAATGGGCACGGCGTCGACGCACTCTCGCCCGAGGAGGACCAGGCGTTGCGCGCGGCCCGGCTCGGCAAGGGTCCGGTGGTGAACATGGGGGATCCGCTGCCCGATTTCGGTCGGCCCGAGTCCCCGATATCGTCTTCGGCACGCGCCTGATCGAGACCACGTACGCTGCTCTTACCATGACTCGACGTTTCGCCTACCTCGGACCACAGGGCACCTTTACCGAGGCCGCCCTCCATACGCTGCCGGAAGCCGCCGACGCGGAGCACCTGCCCTTTTCCACGGTGCCTGCGGCCCTCGACGCGCTCCGGCGATCCGAGGTCGACGTCGCCGTCGTGGCACTGGAGAACTCGGTCGAAGGCTCGGTGCCCACCACGCTGGACGAACTCGCCACCGGTGAGCCCCTCCAGATCGTGGGCGAGATCCACCTTCCGGTGTCCTTCGCCCTGCTGGTCCGTCCCGGCACCTCGTTCGCAGACGTCAAGACGGTCGCCTCGCATCCGCACGCGCAGCCGCAGTGCCGCCGCTGGCTGGCCGCCAACGTGCCGGACGCCGAGTGGCGAGCCGCCACCTCCAACGCCGAGGCCGCTCAGCACGTGGCCGACGGGCTCTACGACGCCGCGCTGGCCGGTGAGTTCGCGGCCGCCCGCTACGGCCTGTCGGTGCTCGCCAC